>CAMLMY010000018.1 GCA_946481345.1 uncultured Gilliamella sp.
AGCAGCGGACTTTTAATCCGTTTGTCGAGCGTTCGAATCGCTCACGACCCACCACCTTTTTTAATTCTCTGTTTTACCAATCAAAGACAATAATTAAATATATTGAGTTATAAGAATACTAGCGTTCAACTAATCCGCTCGTAATGAATCTGAACAATATTAAATGTCTGCGCTATGAAATGATAAGGTACATAATATGCCGAATAATCAAGCTTAAAATCTACCAATTATTTCTCCTTTAGAAAATCAATACGAACGATAATAAATTAAACAGTAAAAACACCAACATTCAATAAATTAATATGCAACTATTTTTAATTAACATAGAATATTAGCTCAAAAGGAGCATGTAAACGATTGTTCAAATTATCAAATTTAACACCTTGAGTTTTCTACAAAATGTAACCCTTAAAATCAATTCTATTTAATAAAATTAAGTTTCAAGAACACCAACATTTGATAAACGTTGCTAAAATAGCAAATACCCTATTAATCATTTATAACCCTGACTTCTCCATCCTCAATAAATCAACTAACACCCTAAATTTGTTATCATGTAAAATATATCAATATCAAAAGGATATGATTTAGGAAATATTATGAAAAAGTTATTATTATCGACGTTTATTATGATCAATTTGTTGACGGGTTGTAGTTCTGATTCTGATTATAATGAGGTTGAAACTTATAACGATAAAGATGTGTTATATAAAAAAGCAGCTGTATTACAGGATGCTGCAGCGCAATTTGCTTTAGGTGCCAATTACTATTTTGGGCAAAATGGTTATACCCAAGATTATAGTCAAGCTAAAAAATGGTTTGAAGCGTCAGCCAAGCAAGGATATACGACATCTCAATATAATCTAGGTCTTATGTATAATAAAGGAGAAGGCGTAAAACCTGATTATAAAAAAGCAATAATGTATTATGAACAAGCCGCTCAGGCTAACTTTGTGAGAGCGCAAAATAATTTAGGTTTAATATATTATGAAGGTAAAGTGGTTCCACAAGATTTAGATAAAGCGAAATTCTGGTTTGAAAAAGCTGCTAATCAAGGTCATCTAAAATCTCAAGTAGCGTTAGCAACTATATATCTGTCAAATAAAAAAAACTACCCTAAAGGATTAGAGCTACTTAAACAAGGGCTAAAAGCCAATAATCCTGAAGCACAATTATTAATGGGCGTATTGTATTATAATGGAATAGCAGTATCACAAGATATTAATGAAGCCAAAAAGTATTATGACTTGGCTTGCAAAAATGGATTACAAAAAGGGTGTGAACTCTCCAAAAATATTCAATAACACCAAATTAATTAAAAATCTTTCAATTTTTAATGGCTAGATGTTTAAGTGTAATTAAATGAGATTTCCATTATATTTATATTATTTATGATATTTTAACCTAATATATGGCAATATACACAAAACAGGTAATCCAAAGCATGCCAACGAATGATTTACTGTAGGATGAAGTAGGATGAAGTATGATTAAGTTCTTTACTAAAATGATATTAGGTTTATGTTTCAGTATTTCTGTCAGTGCTAATTCACAAATATTATTTGATTTTAACCAAGAATATCAGAAAGCGACTGAACAAAACAATGCTGAAGCTCAGTTTCATTTAGGTATTATGTATGCCAATGGTACGCATACTAAAAAGCGTCATTTTAAGGGTATTGAAAAACAATTTGAGCAACCCGATGAATCTCAACCAGATTATACTAAAGCTAAAGAGTGGTTCGAAAAAGCAGCCAATCAAGGTCATATTGAAGCACAACATCAACTTGCTTTACTTTATTATAATGGTCAAGGGACTAAACAAAATTATTCACAAGGAATTAAGTGGGATACCAAAGCGGCAAAAAAAGGTAATGTGATAGCCCAATATACTTTAGCGAATCTTTATTATAAAGGTACAGGCGTAAAACAAGACTATTTTAAAGCAAAACAATGGTTTGCTAAAGCAGCTGAACAAAACTACTCTGATTCCAAAGAACAATTGGCCATTGTATCGAAAAAAGTATCAGCGATTGTTGCTAAGCAACAAGCAGCTAAAAAACAAAAAAGTAATTATGATTGTGGTTGTGATTAACATAAAATAATTATAACGCTATTTTCTATTATTATAGGTACGCCTAATAATTTTGATATTAAAGTCAGATCATATATCACAAGAAAGTAAAATAGAGATTTAATAAATTTATTTTTTTACTAAAACCTAGGTGTAACCTGTAACTCTTTCAGCAAAAAAACGAGTGAAGAATACGTTACCATTGAATATTAATTACAGCAAAAATCGTATTTGAAAAGCCCTTAATTCATAGTTTGGATGATTATAAAATAGAATAATAAAAGATATACTAACTGATGACGATAGTAATATTATTGCCATCATTAAGATAGCAATAATATTTAACAAGATAAATTAATGCGTTAATCCATAACCTAATGGATATAAAGATTTCATGTCATTTGGTAAATCAGTAGCTTGTTGAAGTACACTTTCCATTGAATCAGGTAAAGCAAACGGCATTTTAGCGCTATACGGTTTATCCGCAAACAAACGTTCAAACAACACTTCATCATTTACACCAAAATTAGCCACAATAGCGCTAGCATATTGTTTTATCGGTGTAAGAACGGCTGGTCGATCTAAATAAACTGTTACAATAACAGGACGCTTTTTACTTGCCTTGGCGATAAATTTAATATTTTTATCTTTTTCAGGAAACGCAAGTGAACCTTCATGATGTCTTAAACCAAAAAAGTAATTTTTATGATTTTGCTCAAAAGGTGCATCAATACGTGCAACCACCACATCAGCATCATCAATATCATCAACAATAGTCACTTTATTTTTTAATTGATTTTTTGCCTCCGCCATAAAACCATGTAAGTAGACTTTTTTATTAGTGTCTAGTGGTAAAGTTTGTTGTTCATTTTCAAGCAATACCATTGAGTTAAATTGTGCCTTATTTGCAATTTGTTGGAATTGTTGATTACCCACAAATTTGCTTGCTTCAGTTGGATCATTATAAGGTGTTTCAAATTGGCCTAAGGCAAATTTTTGCGTCAAAATTGCCAATACTGCACTGTCTATTAGTTTCTCATCTAGTTTTTTATTTTTAACTGCCGAGACAATAGTTGAACTGTCGCTTACGCCTCCAAATTGTTGAACACCCGCTAGGATAGCTTTAATAAAACGCTCTTCTACTGTTAGATCCTCAACCCCCCAAGGCATTCCTTCTGCTTTAGGTGCAACACCTTGAGGTGATCCATTAATGCATACTTCATTGCAATCTTTAGTAATATTCCAATCACTCATGATGACACCTTTAAATTTATAGGTATCACGTAGTAAATCTTTCAATAAATAATTATTAAAACCTGCACCAACAGGATCGATTTTATGATTATTTATTTGAGCATTTTTCAATATGGAATATGTCGGCATTATAGCGGCCACATTCACCTCAAAAGCACCAGTAAATGGAATAATATGCTGTTTCAAACTATCATTTTGTGTAAATAAAGCATATTTGCCATAAAAACTATGGCTATCAAGCCCTTCTTCGGCAGCACCATACCCCACCCAATGCTTAACAACGGCAGAAACGCTTTGTGAATTTAATCCATTTTTACCATTTTGCATACCTGATATATAACCACGCACCATCTTTTTACTTAATTCAGGGTTTTCGCCAAAGGTACCCTCAAAACGAGCCCAACGTGGTTCAGTACCTAAATCGGCCATCGGTGATAATGCTTGAGTTACTCCCAAAGATCGATATTCTTGTCGAATTATATCGCCATATTCATTAATATCTTTTTCACTGCCAATTGCAGCCATTCCTAATGTACCCGGCCATTGGCTAAAACCACTTTTACTGGTCACTTCATTACCATAATAGAATGTATTTCGAGGATCGACACTGATAGTTAAAGGAATAGAGAGGCGTGATAGTTCAGCAATTTTTTGCAACTGATTATTTTGTTGTGCAAAATCTTCTGGGCTGACTTCTAAACGAGTGATTAAACTATTTACTTTATCATTTAATACTAGATCCTTGATCTCTTCTAAATTATATTTATCACCATGACCAAGTTCATCATTTAAACTTCGAGCATTGCCATGCATCATCATGCCTGCTTTTTCTTCAAGCGTCATTCTAGCAAGTAGATCTTTTGCGCGCTGAGCCGGTGTTAAACGCCAATCTTCATAAGGCGTTAGTTTGCCATCTTTATTCATATCTTTAAATTTAAGATTATCAACGGTAATGATTTTTAATTCTTGGCTTTCAATTTTAACCTGCTCAATTGCCCATAATGTGTTGGATACAAGTGCAGCGCTAATCAACAATGCTAGCTTTATGGATTTACATTTCATATTATACTCCTTGAATAACTTATTATATTTAAGCTAATTTTTGTGCGCTTAAAACAACAAAAACCTAAGCACTTTGCTAACCAAAGTGCTTAGGTTTTGCCTGCATACTTGTTAAGTTTTACAGTAACAATCCAAAATTATGCTCAATAAATTAGCATTAATCATAGAAATAAGAAATCAACAATTAAAACTAAATGATACAATTGTGATAATAATCACATTTTTTATGTTATTACTTCAACAAAACATCAATTTTATATATCTCTTTAATATTTATGGAAAAAAGTGATATGACAAAGAAAGGAAAGAGAAAAGAGTTTAAACAAATCAGAACAAAAATAAGGCACAATATGCTTTAGCTAATGCTGTAACTCACTGAAATTGCGCTTAGAATAGATAATTTTAGCCTAATTACCACAATATACGTACATAATTAAACGATAAGCAATATAAAACATTACCAGACCAACTAAACAATCTAAAATCACCCACATTCTTTTTTGTTTAAATAAAGGAGTAAGTAATCTTGCACCATAACCAATACTGAAAAACCAGATGAATGAAACACATACAGCCCCAATCAGAAAAGCAATTTTTTGTTCACTGCTTAACGTTCCAGCAATACCGCCAACAATAACGACAGTATCTAAATATACGTGTGGATTAAGTAAAGTAATGGCCAATGTTGCCAAAATCACTTTGACTAAACTGTTGTCATTTGAGTTTTGAGATTGAACTTGCATACTACTGGTACCTTTAATTGCACTTTTAAACGCCTTAAAGCCATACCAAAGTAAAAAAAGTGCACCTAATATTGCTAATATATTCGTAATTAAGGGATTAGTACTGATAAATGTCCCAACCCCAAGAATACCAATTGACATCAATACAAAATCACAGATAAAACAGATCCCCGAAACATAAAATATATGATTTCGTAATAATCCCTGCTTTAATACAAATAGATTTTGAGCACCAATGGCAATAATTAAACTGGCTGAAATTAAAGCCCCTCGTAATATTTCTGAAATCATTTTGTTATAATATTGAGTTAAAATGGACAAGCATTGTTATATAATTAATACCATTAATCAAATAGTTCAAATTATTTCAATCAGATAATTAATATTTAACTTTATCTAACCAATTTAATTGAGCTTTATCTCTATTAAAATAAAGAATTATCAAACCGATTGCTAACCACACAATACCTACAATTTTTGCGTAATTATCAATGTGTAATAGCACGGGTAATAGCATTAAAATACCCACAATAGGTATAAACACATCAAGACACCATGAAAGTGCTCCTTTTGAAGCTTTCTTGAATTTAAAGTAACCAATAACTGAAATATGTAACATAATAAATGCGGTTAAGGCTCCAATATCAACAAATGATACTAACGTCGGTAATCCCTTAGCATTATTAGCGGCAATAATCACTAAGCATAAATTAAATAGAGCTGCAAATAAGATTGCCATTGTTGGAACACCGCTTTTCTGACTTACTTTGGCAAAAAAAGGTGGTAAGCGCTTATCACGTCCCATACTGAATAAAAGACGACTTGCAGCAGCCTGCCCTACCATTGCAGCAAATGACGCTCCGATCGCTTTCATTAAACTTAATGCCCATCCCAACCATAAATTAATCTCTTGATTGACAATATGATAGTAAGCTTTTCCTTGTAGTTCAGGATGATTACGCAAATATTCAGAATCATAAGGAGAAAGTAAGGCTGCAACGTAAATCTGCATTACAAATAGACAACCAGCTAGAACTAAACAACTAATAATAGCCTTGCTAACTAAGTTGCGCTGACCACTATTTTCTTCCGAAAAAGTGGCAATAGCATCAAATCCCAAATAGGATAAAACAGCAATCGATACGGCATTAAATAGATTACTCCAAGTAAATGCTGCTCCACCAATAAAAGGTTGTAACCAATTTCGGTTAAGATCCGTAGTCACTATGATCCAAATACCCACCAATAACACCACAAACAGTACTAGGATTTCAAGTAACAAAATGATTAAAGTAATTTTGGCAGATTTTTTTGCTCCAATTAAATTTAGAGTAGTTGTTAACACTACCGCCAAACAAGTCCATAGCCATACTGGCACACCAGGTATCAAAGCGTTGAGTGAAATTCCACTAAATAAGTAAGCAACGGCTGGAATAAACATGTAATCAAGAAGTAACAGCCAACCGACTAAAAAACCCGCATTGGGATGAATGCCTAAAGAACAATAAGCATAAACGGCCCCCGCATGAGGTAAAGCATTCGTCATTCTGGCATACGAATAAGCAGTAAATGCCATCACTAAAGTTGCAACAATATAAACTAAAGCAATAGCACCATCGCTTATCGCATCTAAAACACCAAACAAACCCACTGGTGCGGCAGGGCCAATAAAAAGCAATCCCAAAATAACCATATCTCGAAATCGCATATTTTTACTTAACTGTTGCATAATCATTCCTTTGTAACAATCTATCAATTAAATAAAATGTTAAATGATTACTGCAAAACTCACTAATATTAGCTAGTTATTAGATTATAATTTTTTGTTATAAGAAGATATTTACTCATGTACACGTATTTCATAGGTGTAGGACATTTTCGCTGTCTTACCTAACATGATAGAGGCACTGCAATATTTTTCAGAAGCAAGTTTTATCGCATTTTCAACCGCTTCGTTATCCACATTCATACCTGTAATTACGATATGAAAATTAATTGTGGTATAAACTTTTGGTGAAGATTCTGCCTGAGTTTTATCAATTTCAATCCAAAGATCACGCACATCCTTTTTTTTATTTTTTAATATAGCGATAATATCATACGCCATACAACCAGCAGCGCCGTGCAGTAAAAGTTCCATAGGACGAGCACCACGATTACGCCCACCATGCTCAATTCCGCCATCCATCACTAACGAATGACCACTTGCGGTTTCACCTAAAAAACCAAAATCATCAATCCACTTTAAACGATCTTTCATTTCTCACTCCTTTCAATTTAAATTTATCTTAAAACTTTTATCGATTAGGCTAAATAACATAAGATTTTTTAAGCACTATGTCATCTTTTAGCTGATTACTTTGTTAATCAATTAAAACTTAATGTTAATTACTTTGCTAATCGATTTCTCGTTATATATTAAACAACTCGGATAGAATAACCAAATTATTTGCAACAAGAATGAAACATATTTACAATCAATTGGCTAGCTATGATTTTTATTTTTGAAACAAATAGGCAGGCTAATGACGTTATCCCATCTTAAGGATTAAAAATATGATTTTTGAGTTTGTTATCTTCCTCATTATCGGGGCTGCGGCTGGTTTGCTTGCAGGTATGTTCGGTGTTGGTGGGGGAGCATTGATTGTACCGGCTCTAATTTTTACGCTCAATTATTTCAATCTGGGGAACCATTGGACTCACCATATTGCTATAGCTTCATCCTTAGCGACAATTATTGGCACTAGTTTATCATCAAGTTGGACTCAAAATAAAAACAAAAACATTGAATGGTCAATTCTAAAAAAGATGGTAATAGGTTGCATTATCGGTACAATTGCCGGTTCTTACATGACCCCTTATATTCCAGGTATATGGTTAAAATGGCTATTTATCATTTTTCTAATTTATGTTGGTAGTAAATTTATTTTTAAAACTAATAAAGTGATACAAAATCAAATATCTGAAGTAACTTCGTCGGGTAACAGTATTTTTATTGCTGTTGGTACATTAATTGGTGTTTTTGCTGCACTGGTCGGTGTGGGTGGCGGTGTACTGGTTGTACCGTTTTTGAAAAAATGCGGAGTCGATATGCGTAAAGCAATTGGAACATCAGCTGCATTCACCTTACCCGTCGCTTTTGGTGGCACTATTGGTTACATTATTGCGGGTTGGAATATCCAAGAACTTCCTGAATATAGCTTAGGTTTTATCTATTTACCTGCGGTATTTTCAATTATGCTCACCAGTATACCTATGGCAAAAGTCGGCGTGCAAATCTCGCAAAAATTACCAGTAAATAAACTGATTACCTATTTCGGTATTTTTTTATTAATGCTTGCAGTAAAGCTTATTGTTTCCTAATTTTTTATTTTCATAATTATATAATTCAAAAAATTAGAAAATTAAAACTATCAAAAACAATTCTAAAATAACACTTTAAATTATAAATCATTGTGTATTCTATCTCTTGAAATTTTAATTAGTATAACAAAAATTACAAATATCGGTACGACTGAGGAGCAACAATGTTTTTTCCAAAATAGTTCAAAGATTTAGGTTCATCATACAAAGTTACTTTGCCAACTGCGATAGCAAAGGCCAAGGATTTTTCTTCAAAATACTCATCATAAAAGCTTTTACTAACACCTGCATATTTTTTGGTTTTTTCCCATACTAAATTTGGCTCATCGGAAATTACGTGATCTATATCAAATTCACCAACTACTTTTCCAATAGGCATCGTTGCGTAAATTACAATAGTCTTAACGGATTGTCTTTTGAAAAGTTTTTTTCTAAACTCATATTTCTTTTCACCAGATAATATTTTTTCAACAAATTCTGGTTTAATTGATAATAAAACTTTCATTGACATCACCTAATTTCAAAATTTTATCAAATTGTTTATCAGTAAGTTTTAAACATCCCCACCTTATTTCACTATCTAAGCCTACTTCGTTAATAAGAGCTTTTCTATTTGGCCGATGTGATAAAGCAATATTATATGTAAACTTTATTACATAACAAGGAAAAGAAGTTTTGTAATGATTTTCATCATACAGCCTATTTAATTCTTCCGAAGTAAATACACTATATTTAGTGCAATATTCAACATATTCTTTTTTATTAGAAAAAGTAGACATTTGTCTTACTTCTTCAATAACACAAATTGATGTGGCAACAGAGGAAAAATATGCTTTTTTGCCTTCATCCGCTGTTCTATAAATTACAACAATATCTCCTTTTTTTAAATTACCAAGCGTTTGTATTTTAGAAATATAAACTTTATGAATACTGTTAGTATGGGATACATCATGAATTATTGAACTTGATTCTGTTATTAAAATTGAATCAGGGAAAAGTTGGGTGTGAAATTTGGGATATATAGCTAATAAATATTTATTATTATTCGTATTAATATAAGGATAATCTTTTTCCAAATTACCTGTAAATTGTCGTTTTTTTAGTAATACATTTTCAGAACCATTATCACTTTTTTTTACTCCAGCAGAGTGAAAACCATATCTTTTGAATAAATTAATTAAATAATCATGTTTATCAAAAATTGTTACATATATACCCATCACATTATTTACAATTGCGACATCAAATATTTTTTTTATAAAACGTTCACCTCGTAACGTACCTGCAGGATTGAATTTAAAAGTACCAACTTTTAAGTAACAACCATCCATTAATGGGGGATTTATATCATCAATATTATTCTCTAATTTTAAATACATAAAACCATCTATGGTTGAAAAATTATCATTGTAAAGAACAAAGGCTTTATCTTGTAATTGAACTTTTTTAAGCCACCAATTTATAAAACCATGCGAATAATCTTTCTTGAGTGTATCAAAAAAAGGGTCAGAAAAATCAATTTCTCCAAACTCTTGAATCTTTAAGTTATCCATATTATTCCTTATTATTAAAATAATCTATTATAAGTATCATTTTTTTATTTTTATATTTGATTATATAATAAACCATATATAACACTAAGATAATATTATAATTTCAAAAATTTTCGTTCTTGATCGGAAAATTTCCCATTGTAGATAAAAATCTAATCTTCTGAAATTTTAATTAAGTGCTTTCGATAATCATTTGTGATGAAAGAGAAGTTTAGAGAGTTCTAACTAATGATATTGATATAACAGACAGCTTTGTAAAAATTATTCAGGAGTCTATACCATTTCAATTTTAAATAATTAAAAAGGTAGCTAATGCAAATTATTGATTTAATTGCTAAATATACTAGACGTTTTCGCACTTCTTTCACCACTAAGTTTTTTGCATATCGCCATAATAGGATCAGTAGTTATAACATGTGATCACAGAGAAGTTTAGAGTATTCTTACTAATTTTATTGATATAACAGACAGCTTTGTAAAAATTATTCAGGAGTCTATACCGTTTCAATTTTAAATAATTAAAAAGGTCGCTAATGCAAATTATTGATTTAGTTGCTAAATATACTAGACGTTATCGCACTTCTTTCACCACTAAGTTTTTTGCATACCGCCATAATAGGATCAGTAGTTATAACATGTGATCACAGAGAAGTTTAGAGTATTCTTACTAATTTTATTGATATAACAGACAGCTTTGTAAAAATTATTCAGGAGTCTATACCGTTTCAATTTTAAATAATTAAAAAGGTCGCTAATGCGACCTTTTGTTTCAGTTACGAAATATGCTTGGCATTATCGCGCCTCTTTCACCGCTAAGCCTAATTGCCATACGGCCATAGCATAATGCGTACTATGATTGTATCGAGTGATGACATAAAAGTTTGGTAAGCCATACCAATATTGATAGCTATCGCCCATATCCAACCGCAATAAACTGACCTTATTATGGCCATCTAATGAACTTTTTGGTTTTAGTCCTGCTTTAGCTAACGTTTCAACGGTGTATTTTGTACTAAAACCCGTATCAAGTGATAGCGCTTGCCCATCGGCGATAACCGCGACTTTTTTACCACTTTGCCAACCATGTGCTTTAAAGTAGTTAGCCACACTGCCGATTGCATCAACCGGATCCCACAGATCGATGTGTCCATCATTGTTAAAATCGACAGCATGATTTCTGAACGCTGATGGCATAAATTGACCATATCCCATCGCCCCAGCGAATGATCCACTCAGATCAAATGGGTCAACGCTTTCATCACGGCACATAACTAAAAAGTGCTCTAACTCATCTGTAAAATACTGTGCTCGTCTTGGATAATAGAAAGCAAGAGTTGAGAGTGCATCAATAATTTTGGTTTTACCCATCACTCGCCCCCAACCCGTTTCTACACCAATAATGCCCACAATAATTTCAGGTGGTACACCATATTGGTCATACGCTTGTTGTAACTCTTTTTTATAATTATTCCAAAATTCTACCCCACGAGGTAAATTACTTGGCGTGATAAATTTGTTTTTATAACGGATCCATGCACCATTAGGTTTAGATACTGTAGAAGAACCTGATGTTGGCGCTTGCTTATCCATTAAATTAATTACCCAGTCAAGTTTGTTGGTTTGCGAAAGCACTTCGCGTAATTGCTCACGATTAAATCCATGTTTATTGACCATTCTGGTAATAAAATTTTCTTGATCAACAGCCAACGGTTCACTGTTGTTTTTTGGAGGATTGTGTTCTTCTTCTAAATAGACACCCCCTTCGACATTAGGATGTCCGCGATGTTCTTGCATAGGCGATATTGAAGATTTCTCACTACCACAAGCTGTAAGCAACAATATTATATTAATTAGAATGATGATTCGCTGCATATAAAACCTATATTTTATGTTATTAAAAAATCGACGACATCTTAAAGTATTTATTGTTTTTCAACAATATTTGAACAATCTTTACCTTCAACAACCTGTTTAACATTCGTTAAAGTCGTATCAGAAATATTTAACAGTGCTTCTTGAGTTAAAAATGCCTGATGTCCAGTAAAGATAACATTATGACATGACGATAGACGACGAAATACATCATCTAATATTACATCGTTTGATTTATCTTCAAAAAATAGATCGCGTTCGTTTTCATATACATCCATACCTAGAGCGCCGATTTTGGTCTGTTTTAATGCATCAATAGCGGCTGTAGCATCCAGTAATGCTCCTCGACTGGTATTAATAATCATGACGCCATCTTTCATTTTTTGGAAAGATTCTTTATTCAGTAAGTGATAATTTTCGGGTGTCATTGGACAATGTAATGTGATGATATCCGATTTGGCATAAAGTTCGTCTAATTCGACATATTGTGCGCCAAGTTCGACAACAATGTCATTTGGATATGGATCATAAGCTAAGATATGCATGCCAAAACCTTTTAAGATACGAATCGCTGCTTGTCCAATTTTACCTGTGCCAATCACGCCAGCAGTGCGATTGTGCATATTAAAGCCAGTTAATCCATCTAAAGAAAAATTAGCATCGCGTGTGCGTTGATAAGCCTTATGGGTACGGCGATTAAGAGTCATCATTAACGCAACTGCATGTTCAGCAACCGCTTCAGGTGAATAAGCGGGTACACGCACAACGGTAATACCTAATTTTTTTGCCTCAGCAAGATCAACATTATCGAATCCAGCACAACGTAATGCTAGAATTTTTATGCCATATTCAGCCAATTTGTGTAAAACTTTTTTATCAACTTCATCATTCACAAATACACAAACTGCATCATAACCTTGCGCAGTAACCACCGTTTTTTGGCTTAATTTGTGTTCATAATATTCGATATCGAAACCAAATTTTTTATTGGCGATTTCAAGATGCTCTTTGTCATAATGTTTACTACTGAATACAGCAATTTTTGTTGGATTTTTCATATTATCACACCCCTTTGAATGGTGATTAGTTGATCTATTAATCGGTCGTTTTCTTTGATGCTTGATTAATAACAGCGTTTTGAAGCATTTCTTGCATGCTCCAAATAAGTGAAGTTTTTATTTCAAAACATCCATTGTCACAGTTTTCCTACTTTAGAATCAGGCTTGAGATAATCCGTTTTATCTTGGCTTGCAGAATTATTTTTTATAGTTGTATGCTATGATAACACTTTGCGAAAAAACTAATCAATAAAGTTAAAGAATGACTAATGAGCAAAATTCACTTATAAAAACAATTTTTACCGAAAAAATGCTAATCTGTATTTTTACTGGATTTGCATCTGGTTTACCTTTTTATTTATTGTTGCAATTATTACCTGCTTGGCTAGAGAGCGAAGGTATCAATATCAAAACAATTGGCGCGTTTTCGTTAACACAATTTCCCTATATTTTGAAATTTGTCTGGGCGCCATTTATGGACAATATTTCGCTTTTCAATATAGGTAGAAGACGAGGATGGATGCTTGCTTCGCAAATTGTATTAGTATTCTTTATCACAATTTTAGGTTTTTTCTCGCCTACATTAAACATTTGGGTAATCGCTGCTATCTGTTTTATTATTGCTCTATTTTCAGCCACACAAGATATTGCCCTTGATGCATTTAGGCGAGAATTACTCTTAGATAACGAACAGGGACTTGGCAACAGTATTCATACCAATGCTTATCGTGTTGCTGGTTTAGTACCAGGTTCGCTATCATTAATTTTATCCAACTATCTACCTTGGAACAGTGTTTTTATTATTACTGGGCTATTTATGTTACCAGCAATTATTATGACATTGAAAGTTAAAGAGCCTATCAATCAAGCGCCAAAAAACCATAGTATTGAAGATATCATCATTAAGCCATTTAGTGAATTTATTAATCGTCAAGGTATAAAAAGTGCACTCACGATTTTGGCTTTCATCTTTCTTTATAAATTGGGTGACAGTATGGCAACCTCACTAGCAACTCCTTTTTATTTACAGATGGGTTTTAGCCGTTTGGATATTGGCTGGATTGCTAAAAATGCATCATTATGGCCAAGTGTATTTGGTGCATTAATGGGCGGCATATTGATGATCAAAATTGGGATTAATCGTGCACTTTGGCTATTTGGTTTTGTACAAGTTATTTCTATTTTAGGGTTTGCATGGTTGTCTGTTGAAGGTCCATTTACTGAAATTACCTACCACGCTAAAATTTTATTAGCTTTAGTGATTAGCTTTGAAGCGTTAGGCGTTGGGCTAGGATCAGCGGCCTTTGTAGCTTTTATAGCAAAAACAACTAATCCCCTTTATACAGCAACACAATTTGCATTATTTACAAGTATTGCTTCTATCCCAAGAACATTAATTAATGCTACCACTGGCATTATGGTTAATTATTTAGGATGGACAACTTTCTTTGGTTTATGTACGATTCTTGCCATACCTGGTATGTTACTATTATTAAAAGTTGCCCCATGGAATACAAAAGAATAGGAGAAAACATGGATAAATTAACACAAGCCTTATATTTTCGACACGCATGTAAAAAATTTGACAAGACCAAAAAGATTGATCCTGCTGAAATTGAATATATTTTAGATGCAGGTCGCTTATCCCCTTCAGCATATGGATTGGAGCCTTGGCATTTTGTGGTGGTTGACAGCCCTAAAATTAAAAGCGAATTGTCTGAGGTTTGTTTCAAGCAAGAGCAAGTGACCAGTTGCTCACATTATGTGATTGTACTTTATCGTAAATCAAACAGTTTCTCTCTACAAAGTGAGTATTTCCGTAAGGCTGTTGCTCGTACTTTACCTGACCCAGATGATCAAAACAGTATTGATGTTATGTGTCAATCAAGGCTCAACTTTTATGAAAATGGTTTAGCCAGTGGCCTAACTATGAATCATTCATTAGAAATGCAGGCTTATCTAGCTTGTGCCAATATGCTCACAGCCGCCGCTTATCATAATATCGATTCCTGTGCGATTGGTGGATTTCAACATGATGGTGTTATTAAAATTTTAGAAAATCACATACCGTCATTTAGTGGTGAAAATTTCGGTGTAGCACTTTGTTTAGCATTTGGTTATCGCATCAATGAACCAAAACCTAAAATACGTTGGCCACTCAAGGATATCACCACATATCTATCTGAATAAATATAAACTGTCTATTGCTTTATGCCTCAAAGGCGTAAAGCAACAATAAGATTAATGGTTACTTAACCAATAACGCTCCAAGACCGTTTTTAATTTAATTCTACCTAAACAAATGTTTAAAAAAAGATAGCGATTTAGTAAATTGTTCCACTTTTTGTTATTATGACTTTATATTTTTATCATTTATTTTTTATACAACTTCTAAATTTTTTATGAACCATCTATCTTCCTTTCTTTTTTATAAACAGATCGATAATTTAAATTCATTTATTAATTGTCTTTAAAAATTAAGTGAACAATAAAAGAAGATAACTTTTGCCAACTGTTGAAAAAATATCTTATCGTCATTACCTATCACTATAATAATCAATTTTTTTGCACTATAAAGATTGATAATGTTAGACTTAACAAATTATTAATTGAGCGAGTTCTGTGTTAACAGCCAGAATATAAATAAGGATTTAAAGATGAAAACTAAACATGCACGTTTACTAATACTTGGTTCTGGCCCTGCTGGCTATACCGCAGCCGTTTATGCCGCTCGAGCAAATCTTTCACCTGTTTTAATTACTGGGATACAACAAGGTGGTCAACTCACAACCACGACCGAAATTGAAAACTGGCCAGCTGGAGCACCTGAATTAACTGGGCCTGATTTAATGGTTAAAATGAAAGAGCATGCCGAAAGATTTAATACTGAAATTATTTTAGATCATATCGATCAAGTCGATTTTAGTAGCAAACCTTATAAACTCTATGGCAGTGAAACAGAGTACAGTTGCGATGCATTAATTATTGCGACCGGTGCCTCTGCTCAATATCTCGGTTTACCCTCTGAAGAAGCGTTTAAAAGTAAAGGTGTATCAGCATGTGCCACCTGCGACGGTTTTTTCTATCGCAATCAAAAAGTAGCAGTAGTAGGAGGCGGAAATACTGCCGTTGAAGAAACGCTTTATTTAGCTAATATTGCCAGTGAAGTACATTTAATCCACCGTCGCGATAGCTTTAGAGCAGAAAAGATCTTAATGGATCGTTTAGCTGAAAAGATACAAGAAGGCAAAGTAATCTTACATACCCATCAAATTGTTGATGAAATATTAGGTGATAATATGGGCGTTACAGGGGTTAGACTGCGTAGCACTCAAGATCCTAATCTTACTGAGGATCTATCTGTTATGGGCGTATTTATTGCCATTGGTCATAAACCCAATACCAGTATTTTCGAAGGTCAACTTGAATTAAATGGTGGCTACATCAAAGTTAAATCTGGTACACATGGTAATGCGACACAAACCAGTGTCGAAGGTATTTTTGCCGCAGGTGATGTGATGGATCATATTTATCGCCAAGCGATCACTTCAGCTGCAACTGGATGTATGGCTGCACTCGATGCTGAACTTTATTTGGATAATTTGAAATAAACTAAAATATCATCATGTCACTAGATAAAAAACGTCAAACTTATCTACTTGGCTGGTTGAAACAGCATGCAAAAATGCATAAAGCAGATTTGCGTGCTTCTGCTTTAACTGGTTTTGCATTGACTTTATTGGTTATTATGCAAGCGGCTCTACTCGCTGTTATTTTACAAAAACTGATTATTGAGCAACAACATTTTGTCGATATCCTACCTTACTTTGGCTCACTTATTATTATTTTATTAGGTAGAGCGCTGTTAATGTATGTGCGCGAAAAGATCAACTTTGCACTAGGGAAAAAGGTACGAAAACAAATTCGCAATGACTTAATTAATCAACTTGAAGCTTATGGCCCTGCTTATTTAAATCAAAGTACTACGGGCGCTTGGAGTACATTACTTATAGAGCAAGTAGAAAATCTGCATGACTTTTTTGCTCGTTATCTGCCACAAATGCGTTTAGTTAGTATCGTCCCAATTTTAATTTGCATTGCTATTTTACCGTTTAACTGGGCAGCAGCCGCTATCTTGTTATGTACTGCCCCACTGATTCCAATCTTTATGATTTTAGTTGGTATGGGCGCAGCAGATATTAACCGTCGTCATTTTAAAGCTCTGGCATATTTAAGTGGTCACTTTTTAGATCGCTTAAAAGGACTTAATACTATCCGTCTATTTAATCAAGGAGAAAAACAAGCCAACGAAATTGCTCAAGCATCCGAAGACTTTCGCGTTAAAACCATGCAAGTATTAAAAATGGCTTTTTTATCCTCAGCTGTGTTGGAATTTTTTACGTCAATTTCGATCGCCATCGTAGCGGTGTATTTTGGTTTTTCGTATTTAGGTGAATTTAATTTTGGTTCATATAATGGTACTGTGACCTTATTTGCCGGTTTTTTTACATTAATTTTAGCACCCGAATATTTTCAACCATTGCGCGATTTAGGAACTTACTACCATGCCAAAGCTGAAGCCATTGCAGCAGCGGACAATATTGAAGCTTTTTTAAGTAAAGATGTCTTGTTAAATCAAGCTCATCATGATGCCAACCCAATTCAAATCAATCAACCATTACATACTATTGAAGCAAGTAATTTGATTGTACTGTCTAGCGAACAGCAACCCATTGTTGGACCATTATCATTCACTTTACAAACACCTTTTAAATTAGCTTTAGTCGGTAAAAGTGGTGAAGGTAAAACTTCGTTAATGCAAGTTTTGCTTGGCTTTTTACCTTATCAGGGTTCATTGAAGATTAATGGGATCGAATTTAATCAATTAGATATTAGCCATTGGCAACAACAAATCAGTTGGATCGGACAGAATCCTTATCTTATTAATGGCTCTGTGCGTGAAAATATTTTATTAGGAAAACCGAATGCTTCTGATGATGAGATTGAAACTGTAATTGCCAAATCCCAGTTAGTATCTGTTATTGATAAATTACCTCAAGGATTAGATACCCAAGTAGGTGAAGACGCAGTGCGTTTGTCAGTCGGACAAGCACAACGTGTGGCAATCGCTCGAGCAATGCTAAAACCATGTCAATTACTCATTCTTGATGAGCCTACGGCAAGCCTAGATAGACATACCATGCAAAATATAGATCAACAACATATTGCACCAAATACAATTACCATTACCCATCAAACCGATGATATGCACATTTATAACCAAGTTTGGCAGTTAGCAGATGGTCAGTTACATTGTGATAGCAAGGAGGATTTATGTTAGCCATATTACGTCCTTATATCTCACTGTATAAACACTATTTTTGGCAGATTTTGTGTGGTCTATCTTTAGCGCTTTTGACGCTTTTTACTAGTGTATTTTTACTCTCTTTATCGGGTTGGTTTCTAGCTTCAACGGCAGTTGTTGGGGTTGCTGGCTTATATACTTTTAACTATATGTTACCGGCAGCGGGAGTGCGTGGGGCGGCAATTACTCGCACAGCAGCACGCTATATGGAACGCTTGGTGGATCATAATACGACATTTAAGATCTTGGCCTATTTAAGGACATTAGCTTTTCGTAAGATTTTACCACTGAGTGCCAATCAGTTAGCTCAATATCAAAGAGCCGATTTACTTAACCGCTTTATTGTTGATATTGATGCGCTGGATCATCTTTATCTCAAACTGTTTTCGCCTATTGTGACCGCTTTGCTCACGATTGGTATAATCTTTATTGTTCTAAGTAATATCAATCTACCGGTAGCGCTTGTTATCACTATTATTCTGACTCTTACTTTATTAGTCGTACCCGTTATTTTTTACCAAGCAGGAAAAGAACTGGGCAAGAACTTAGCAAAGCAACAAAGTGAATATCGCTTATTACTGATCAATTATTTACAAGGGCAAGCTGAACTTACTCTTTTCAATGCTCAATCACGCTATCGTCACAAACTGGATGAACTGGAAACAAATTGGCTTCGTAATCAACAGCAGCAATCAACTTTAATGGCACTTTCAAGTGCATTAGTATTATTGATCGCTGGCTTTTTAACTCTATTGGTTCTTTGGTTAATTACGCAATATACCCTTTCACCTCTAGTTGCCTTATTTGTATTTGTGAGTCTTGCCAGTGCCGAAATTCTAGCACCAATTCCTGGTGCGTTTATCTTTTTAGGGCAAGTATTAACCTCCGCTACGCGCACAACAGCAATTTTTAATCAAACACCTGATATTAAATTTGTCTCGGAAAGTGAAAGCAAAAAAGTTGATTTAAGTTCAGCAACGCTACAATTTGAAAACATCAATTTTAGTTATCCCAATCAACCTTTCGCGGTATTAACAGATTTTTCGT
Organism: uncultured Gilliamella sp.; assembly: GCA_946481345.1. Lineage (GTDB taxonomy): Bacteria > Pseudomonadota > Gammaproteobacteria > Enterobacterales > Orbaceae > Gilliamella. Next base: position 19,392 of record CAMLMY010000018.1, read on the forward strand.
TAACAGTTAATCAAGGGGAACATATTGGATTAATTGGAAAAACTGGGGGCGGTAAATCAACATTATTAAATCTCGTTAATCGCGCTTGGGAACCCACATCAGGCAATATCTATTTTAATGACACACCATTAAATCAATTGGACGAAAAAACCTTACGACAGGCGATTGCGATGGTGCCACAAGTTATTGCAATTTTTAGTGATACCTTAAAGCAAAACTTGTTGATAGGCAATGCACAAGCTACTGAACAACAACTTATCGAAGTCTTAAAACAGGTTGAACTTGAAAAATTGTTAAATACAGATCAAGGTTTGAATTTGCCTATCGGTCAAGGTGGTCGCGCTTTATCGGGTGGAGAAATTCGTCGTATTGGTATTGCCAGAGCTTTACTGCACAACTCTCCACTCATTTTGATGGATGAACCAACAGAAAACCTTGATCAGCAGACCGAGCAACAAATTATTCAATTGATCAAACAAACTTGTAAAAATAAAACGTTAATTATGGTTACCCATCGTTTAACGGATAATCCATTATTTGATAGAGTTATTGCTCTTAATAGTTGAATTAATGAAATAATTTTTACTAAAACATATAGTGAATCTGAAACTTCTTGACAAAATATACAAGGTCAATGTTATCTTCACCGTTATTTTTTAAAAATATGATATACTGATGCTTTAATTTTTTATGATAGAGAGATTATTTTGCAACAGTCGTTACAAGATTTTATTATCGATAAGATTGATGATCTAAAAGGCAAAGATATTGTTACCTTAGATGTGCGTGGTAAATCAAGCATTACCGATTATATGATTGTCTGTACGGGCACTTCAAACCGTCATGTCTCATCCATTGCTGGGCATTTACTTGATGAAGCGAAAAAACATGGGCTTCTTGTTTTAGGTAGCGAGGGCAAAAATGATGCTGATTGGGTAGTGGTTGATATGGATTCAGTCATTGTACATATTATGCAAGAAGAAACCCGTCAACTTTACGAACTCGAAAAACTTTGGAGTTAGTGGCGTGAAGATACAGCTTATCGCTGTTGGCAACAAAATGCCAAGTTGGGTTACCACCGCTTTTGAAGATTATCGTTCGCGCTTCCCTAAAGATATGCCACTAGAACTTATCGAAATTCCAGCTGGAAAACGAACTAAAAATGCAGATATTGTCCGAATTTTAGATAAAGAAGGCGAACAAATGTTAGCAAATTGCGGTAAAGGCAACTGCATTATCACATTAGATATTCCAGGTAAACCTTACACTACGCATAATTTAGCACAACAGTTAGAACGTTGGAAAACTGATGGCCGTGATGTGAGCTTGCTCATTGGGGGGCCTGAAGGCTTATCTCCTGCTTGTAAAGCTGCGGCAGAGCAGAGCTGGTCGCTGTCGCCTCTTACGCTTCCACATCCTTTAGTGCGTGTCATTGTCGCAGAAAGCCTTTATCGAGCATGGAGCTTAACCACTAACCATCCTTATCATCGTGAATAAATAAATTAGGTAAACACAGTAAAATGAGTGCAATTATTTTAGATTTGCAAATAGCTACAGACGATAACCAAAATTTGCCAACTGAAGAGCAAATTATGCAATGGTTAAACGTGATTTTGCCTCAATTTATGGATAATGCTGAAATCACTATCCGAATTGTGGATGAACAAGAAAGCCAGCAGTTAAATAACACATACCGCCACAAAGATAAACCCACCAATGTACTCTCTTTTCCATTTGAATCACCGATTGAAATTGAGGTACCACTGTTGGGTGATTTGATTATTTGCAAACAAGTGGTGGAAGCTGAAGCGAAAGAACAACATAAATCGTTAACTTCACATTGGGCACATATGATCGTGCATGGGTGTTTGCATCTATTAGGATATGATCATATTCTTGACGAAGAAGCCGAAGAAATGGAAAATATCGAAATTGATATAATGCAACAGCTAGGATTTAATAATCCATATCAGCCGATTGACGAATAACTGTGTTTAGTTATCATCATTGATGATAACTAAACTGAAGTAAAAATAATTAAATACAATAAATTAGTAAAGGAAAAAGCAAATGAGCGATGATAATCCCCGGAGATCCAAAAAAGGGTTTGCCTTATGGTTAAGTCAGTTATTTCATTCAGAACCCAAAGATAAAGAAGAACTGATTGAAGTTATACGCGAAGCTGAAGAAAACGAACTTATCGATCCAGACACACTTGATATGATTGAAGGTGTAATGGATATAGCCGAACAACGCATTCGCGATATTATGATCCCCCGCTCACAAATTGTTACTATCAAAGACAATTATTCACTTGATCAATGCTTAGATATTATTTCTGAACATGGTCACTCTCGTTATCCTGTCATTAGTGAAGATAGAGACCACATTGAAGGTGTGTTACTGGCGAAAGATTTACTCATATTTATCCGCCAAGGTATTGACGGTTTCGATTTAAAAAAGATACTACGACCAACGGTTATTGTGCCAGAAAGTAAACGTGTTGATCATATGTTAAAAGAGTTTCGTATGCAACGTTACCATATGGCAATAGCGATTGATGAATTTGGTGGAGTATCAGGTCTTGTTACAATTGAAGATATTTTAGAGCTCATTGTAGGTGATATTGAAGATGAATATGATGAAGTTGAAGATCGGGATGTTCGTCGCTTATCTCCTTTGGTTTACACCGTACGTGCGCTCACTCCTGTAGAAGATTTTAACGAAATTTTTGCGACACATTTTAGTGATGACGAAATGGATACGATTGGTGGTTTGGTAATGCAACATTTTGGACGCTTACCTTTACGTGGTGAAAATATAATCATTGACGGTTATCAATTTAAAGTAACTATAGCCGATAAAAGACGTATCATCCAACTACATGTAACTATTCCGGAAGATGCCACAGTGCCTAATTTAGAGTTGCCATAACATGCTTAAATATCTGCTACTAAGTTTTATTTACGGTTGCATCGCTGTTTTTAGTTATGCACCCTTTCATATTTGGCCTTTAGCATTTATCTCTTTTGCTGGCCTATTATGGCTTATTGCGAATAAAACTAAAAAACAAGCAATGTTATTAGGATTGACTTGGGGAATTGGTTATTTTACCTCAGGAGTCCATTGGGTTTATATCAGTATTAAACAATATGGGGAACTACCTACACCTATTGCAATGGTGATACTAGGCTTTCTGATCCTATATTTGTCACTTTACCCGATGTTATTTGCTTTTTTACTTAGAAATGCAGATCGTTTAGCACCTCAATTTTCATTCAAGCAATTGGCATTAGCTGCACCTATCTTATGGCAATGTACTGAATTTTTACGTGGTTACATTTTAACGGGTTTTTCCTGGTTACAACTTGGTTATAGCCAACTTGATAGCCCACTGCGGACCTATTTTCCTATCGTTGGTATAGATGGTGTGAATTTGCTAACTTGTTTTTTATGTGGACTAGCTATTTACAGTTTATATAAAATTAAGCAACATCAATCCCAAAAGCACGCGCTTGGTGCAATAATTGCACTATTAACGATCTTCATTGCACCAATTTTATTCAAAGATAAAAACTGGACCGAAGTTGATCATCATCGTATAGCGAATTTTTCATTAATTCAGGGCAATATTCCACAAACTTTAAGGTGGAGCAGTGAACAATTAAATAATACTTTAGAAACCTATTATCAACTTACCCAACAAAATTTTGGTAAAGACAAGATTATAATATGGTCAGAAGCCAGCATTACAGATTTTGAAACCAATCAACAACCTTTTTTATATTATCTAGATAATCAAGCAAGAGCGAATGATTCTGAAATAGCCGTTGGTATTATTGATTATCGTTTTAATGAACCAGACAATCGAAATAAAGGCAATATTTATAATTCGTTAATTGTATTGGGCAAAAAAGAACCCTATCAATACCCAACAGATCATCGTTATCAAAAACATCATTTAGTACCATTTGGTGAATTTACACCATTTGAATCTTTACTTGAACCCATTACTGAACTGCTTAATATTCCAATGTCTTCAATGAAAGCAGGCGATGAAACACAGCCCCAATTAACCATGAAAGGGTTTAAATTCACAACCGCTATCTGTTATGAAGTAATTTTATCCGATCTTATATGGGAAAACTTTAAGCCTGATACAGATTTTTTACTCACTGTCTCAAATGATGCTTGGTTTGGTGATAGTATTGGTCCAAAACAGCATTTGCAAATGGCACAAGCTAGAGCATTAGAGTTTGGTCGTCCATTAATTCGCAGTACTAATAATGGTATTACCGCAATAATTAACCAGCAAGGAAGAATCATAAAACAAATTCCAGCATTTACCACCACTGTTTTAACTGAGAGTCTATCACCAACTACTGGCCTAACTCCTTATGCTAGATGGGGAAATAAACCTTATTTATTGTTCATGATATTAATGTGTATCCCAATATTTATAAAAAGACGTTCATAATTTACGATAATGGCATAAATATTGCTTAACTATACCTAGTTTCAAATAAAATCATGTTCAGAAATAATTGCTTATAAAGCATAATTATAGCTACGCATTTGGAGCCAATGATATATAAATAAACAGTAAAAAGTACTTTTATGCTAAAAAATAAGTTATAATATACGCCCTTTGTAAAAATATTAAATAAATTTAATATGATACAAATCAAACAGTAGGAGACGAGAATGAACAAAAAGACAAAATTAACCAAATTAGTTTTATCACTTGCAATGTTAGGTCTAATGACTGGTTCGGCATTAGCTGAAGAACTTACTGGCACGTTAGCTAAAATTAAAGAAAGTGGTGTTATTGTTGTTGGTCATCGTGAATCTTCTATTCCATTTTCCTACTATGGCGATAAGCAAGAAGTGATTGGCTATTCACAAGATTACTCTAATCTAATCGTAGATGCAGTGAAAAAAGAGTTAAACTTACCTGACCTTAAAGTAAAATATTTACCTGTTACTTCTAAGACACGTATTCAACTTCTTAACAACTATACTTACGATTTTGAATGTGGTTCAACTACTAACAATCTTGAACGCCAAAAAACAGTTGATTTTTCAGACACCATCTTTATTGTAGGTACGCGCTTTTTAGTTAAAGCAGATAGTAATATCAATACTATTGAAGATTTAAAAGGCAAAAATGTAGTAACGACTGCGGGTACTACTTCTGAAATCCGTTTAAATCAAATCAACAATAAAGAAAAATTAGGTATCCGGATCATTACCCCAAAAGATCATGGTGATGCATTTTATGCACTTGAAACTGGTCGTGCTGCTGCATTTTTAATGGATGATGCTTTATTGGCTGGTGAACGTTCACGTGCAATTAATCCTGCTGAGTGGAAAATTGTTGGTGAACCTTTATCTTATGAATCTTACGGTTGTATGTTAAGAAAGGGTGACACTCAATTTAAACAACTAATGGACAACGCCATTGCTGAAGCCCAAAAATCAGGAAAAGCATTAGAGTCTTATAACAAATGGTTCACTCAACCAGTACCACCAAAAGGTGCAAATATGGAACTTGAAATTTCACCGAAAATGGTTGAGCTTTTTGCAAACCCTAACGATAAAGCATTAGATTAATACTTTTCTTATCTTTCTAATCCATGTACTAAATGCCGCAGCATTTAGTACATAATCTAAATTAGTGAATTAAATATATTATGAGTTTTAATTGGACACTATTTTTTGAACCCACCCCTTATGGTGATGGGATTTATTTAAATTGGCTGTTAGATGGCATTTTTGTGACCATTTCATTAGCCATTACAGCATGGATCATCGCCTTTGTGCTGGGTTCATTGGTTGGTATCTGTAGAACACTTGACAACAAGTTTCTAAGTAATTTTGCGGCAAGCTATATTCAGCTATTTCGTAATATCCCTTTACTTGTACAAATGTTTTTATGGAGTATGCTATTTCCTGAACTTCTGATAGGCAGTTTAAGAACGTGGTTTGTATCTGATTTATCACCAAATATTAGTTCGTTCATCATGGCCGCAACTGCTTTAGGATTGTTCACATCTGCGCGAATTGCCGAGCAAGTAAGAACGGGTATTCAAACTTTGCCTAAAGGCCAAAGATATGCAGCAATCGCACTTGGTTTAACCAATAGTCAAGCATATAGATACGTTTTATTACCTAATGCTTATCGTCGCATTATTCCACCATTAACATCAGAAATGACTAATATTATTAAAAACTCATCTGTTGCTTCAACAATTGGGTTAATAGATTTAATTGGACAGATTGATCGTATTAATGAATCAACCAATAGTATTGTCGAAATTTTGTGTGGTGTAACGATTGCCTTTATGCTAATAAATTATGCGGTACTCACTATTATGCGTATTGTTGAAAAACATACTCGCTTACCTAACATGAATCATGGAGGATAATATGCAGCTTTTTGATTGGATTGCGGATATACCTTCATTGGTATTTGATAATTATCATTTACTATTAAGTGGTTTATGGTTAACAACAAAAATCACCCTTAATGCGGTCATTTTTGGTATTGTTTGGGGTACTATGCTTGCGTTAATGCGTTTATCAAATAATAAATTGCTTAATATTTTTGCTAAATGCTACGTAAATTTATTTCGTTCCATTCCACTATTATTAGTGCTGTTATGGTTCTATTTAGCATTGCCACAAGTTATTAAATATATATTTAATTTACCACCTTATGCGGATGTACGTATTGTTTCAGCAATGATAGCTTTTGCACTTTTTGAAGCAGCTTATTATTCAGAAATCATTCGCGCGGGTATCAATGCAGTGAACAAAGGCCAATATCATGCTGCTTATGCTTTAGGTATGACTAAAGGTCAGGCCATGCGCTTAATTATCTTACCTCAAGCATTTCGGTCTATGGTGCCACTGTTACTAACTCAAGGTATTATCTTATTCCAAGACACCTCGTTAGTTTTTGTGATGAGTTTAATTGACCTTTTCGGTGCAAGTGTAACTCAAATTGGTAAAGTTCAAGGCGGTACGATTAAATATTCAATGCTTATTTTTGCAGCAGCAAGTTATTTTGTAATTTGTTTTACTGCTTCACTGTTAGTTAATTATTTTAAGAAAGGGATAAATCGATGATCTCCTTAGAAAATATATCAAAATGGTATGGACAATTTCGAGTTTTAAAAAACTGCACAACAAGAGTAGGTAAAGGTGAGGTTGTCGTTGTTTGTGGACCTTCTGGTTCAGGTAAATCAACATTAATCAAAACTGTTAATGGTTTAGAACCCGTACAACAAGGTAAAATCATTATTGAAGGGACAGAAATAACCGATCCCGCAACTAATTTAGCGAAATTACGATCAAAAGTGGGTATGGTATTTCAACATTTTGAACTCTTCCCTCATTTAACCATTTTAAAAAATTTAACGCTTGCCCAAATTAAAGTATTAGGTCGAGCGGATGAAGAGGCTCGTGAAAAAGCTCTTAATCTATTAGCACGTGTGGGTTTACTTGCTCATGCTGATAAATACCCTGCCCAGCTTTCTGGTGGTCAACAGCAACGTGTTGCGATTGCTCGAGCACTTTGCATGGATCCAATTGTTATGTTATTTGACGAACCAACCTCAGCGCTTGATCCAGAAATGGTTAATGAAGTACTTGATGTAATGGTTGAACTTGCTTATGAAGGCATGACGATGATGGTTGTTACTCATGAAATGGGCTTTGCGCGTAAAGTTGCACATCGTGTTATCTTTATGGATAAGGGTGAAATTATTGAAGATACCTCAAAAGAACAATTCTTCACTAATCCACAATCAGATCGTGCTAAAGACTTCTTAGCTAAAATTATTCATTAATATCAATTACAGGGCGATATGCCCTGTACTCTCTTCTTGCCTATTTAATTTTTTATTTTTAATCTTTAATAAAATAATCAATCTGCTAACTTTTATTTATATAACTTTATCCTTTATTCAATAATAAATTAACTAAACCACTGTGCCTTTGTGTTTGAGATTTTATTGCCTGTTGCAGAATTTGTTCCGTTGCATAAATTGAAACCGTTTTTTTAGCACGAGTGATAGCGGTATAAAGTAATGAACGGTTAAGTAATGGTGAATAATCCGTTGGCAAAATAATATTTACATGATCAAATTCTGAACCTTGTGATTTATGGATCGTCATTGCATAAGCCGTTTCATGCTCAGGTAATCGGAAAGGAGAAAACCCTTTTATCGAACCGTCCGCAAATGGAAAATAGACTCGTAATTTTGAATGGTCGTGCTCTGCCCTTAAAGTAATTCCTATATCACCATTATAAAGTCCTAATGAAATGCTATTGCGTAAAATCATAATCGGACGACCGACGTACCAAGCTTCGTCATTCTTAAGTTGAATGAATTTTTTTTGAGCTAATAAAGACTCGATTTGCTTATTTAAACCACTCACACCAAACTGCCCTTCTCGAACTGCGCAAAGTAAGCGATATTGCGCAAATTTATCTAAAATCGTTGCAATATCATCAACACCGTGTTGATTTATTGCATTTAGATAATGTTGATATTGATCCACACTATCATGTAAAACAGCTTGGTAGGCTTGCTGAGATGAAAGTTCCTGATACTTAATATCACTCAATGAAGCATTGTTTAATAATTGTTTAACAACACCTGATTTCCCATCTTTTACCGCATTAGCAAGTAAACCGATACCCGATGCTTCATCAAATCGATAACTCTTCTGTAATAAGCAAATACTGTCAGTAATGTTGGCTGTTCGCTCTGAAATTGGCACGTCATAACCTGTCACTTGGCTTAGTTCTTTAGCTCGTAATTCGCTGTATCCATCCGTAATAAATGCACAGAGATCACCAAATACAGCACCTGCTTCGACCGATGAAAGTTGATCTTTATCACCAAGTAAAATTAAGCGTGCTGAGGATGGTAACGCATCTATTACTCTCGCCATCATATTTAAGTCTACCATTGATGCTTCGTCTATCACTAATACATCCAAGTTGAGTGGATTATCTTTATCATACGTGAACGAGCGATTATCCGCTTTGGCGCCCAATAAGCGATGCAAAGTAATTGATTCTGTATTAATATTTAAAGGTGATAAGGAAAGCTGTTCAATTGCTCGACTTAGCGATTCAGTTAATCTTGACGCCGCTTTACCTGTAGGTGCGGATGTAACTAATCGAGCTTTAGGATTTGTTTGTCTAATTGCAGCAAGTATTTTTGCAACTGTTGTGGTTTTCCCCGTTCCCGGCCCACCAGAAATAATGGCTACTTTACGGGTTAATGCAACTGCCACGGCAACTTTTTGCCAATCGATAGACTCTACATTATTGCTAAAAAGCTGATTGAGAATTACATTTAAGTCAATTAAATAATTGGATTCTTGGGCAAGTGTTGTGTGATTAAAATATTGAGCTACATTGACTTCATCAAACCACATACGCTGAAAATAGAGTTTATTTTGGGTAAAAATAAGGGGTGATAAGTTTCTGCCATCACTCACAACGTGTTTACTTTCAGCTTGTTCAAGTACAGCTTGCCAAGCTTGTTCACTCGGTGCCCCCAAATCCTGCCATAATTGTGGTTCAATGAATTGTTGATTTAAATTAGTCAGATCAAGACAGACATGACCTGCTCTCACTTCTTTACTCAGTGATAAGACTAAAAAACTAAAACGTTTAGCTGTAATATCATCATCTAGCTCCGCTTTATCGGTTAAAAACAGAGCTAAATGAATATCAAGTAAACTGATTTGGCTATTTTGTTCAAATTGGGTTAACCATTCTATTAACATGGGATATGTTCAGTTATTAACTTTTAGTCCCATTATATCGTTAACTTTATCTTTTGGATAAGTGAGTTTGAAGCTTAAATTAAGTTTTTTAGTCTCATTCGGATTCAAATCAAACTTCCATTTTATTAATCCTGTTTTTTTATCATAACTTGCACCGGTATACTTAATATCATCAAGCGTTACGATTTTATTGATAATAACTGGGATCTGATCATAGACAACTAAATTTATTGGCATCGACTTGCCATTTTTTACATCAATCGTATAGGCATATCTTTGTGAAACATCATTACCCACCGACACAGGTTTTAAGGTTTCACTATTATCTCGATAGCGTGAAAGTGAAATATTTCTATCTTTACCTAAATAAAGATCTAGAGTCTCTTCAGCAAATATTGTATTAATAAAGCTTTTACCTATATATTTACCATTAAAAAATATTGATGATTGACCAGGTAATAAATTAAGTTTATCCCAATCTGCAATTTGTGCTTCCAAATAAACGTTATTATCTATTTTTGGTGTTGCCACATAATGGTATTGGGCTTTCACTTCTTTATCTTGTAATGTTAATAAGTCACTTTGATTGTTTGTTTTAATGGTATAGGGCAAATTAACTTCAAACTGAGTATTCACACCCAACTCATTAGGAAAATCTTCATCCGATGGTCTTCTCGATCTTGATTCTTTTTCGCTCTTTTCATCATAACCAATTTTAGAAAAAAAGAACCCACCTTTTTCTGAATAAGTATCAATATGCCATAACCATAATTCCGATGACTTTAGGTTATCTGTAGGTAGAGACGTTGACAAGCTAAAATTAATATCTTTCCAATCTATACCGCTATTTTGGTAAATATCAGCTTTATAGGTTAAATGTAATGGAGAATCAATATCTTTAACGCGAATATCATAAACAGGCTTCCAACCTGCGTTTTTAGTTATATAAGAAAGCGTAACGGGTAATGTAATGTCATTTTGAGCATGAACTTTTACGACAACAGCACTAACTAAAGCCTCTTGAGCTTGCTTTTGTTTGTCGATTTTAGTTTGGCATTCAGATATCTGAAAGGTTAATTGTTCAATTTCTTGTTGTAACTGATATTGTTCATCTAATGCAACAACCAAATTAGTTTTGATAAAATCCATCACTTTTTTTAATTGAGCTAAATCATCATTATCAATTTTAGTTAATTTTTCTAATCGATTGCCTTTCAAAAGTTCAATTTGCTCATTTACAGCTTTTAACTGAATTTCAGTTGTATCAAACTTTTTTTGTAACTGTTGCAATTGTTGATTTAATGCACTGATTTCACTACTATTTTCATTAGTTTTTGAATGCTTTTCGTCTAATGATACGGATAATATTTCTACGTTACTATTAACATCAAATCCAACATTTATAGAGTTTGGTCTAATACCATCTGCAATTCCAGTTAAAACTATTTCACTTTCACCTTTCTTTAGTGATACCATTGCTTGACCTTGTAATTCGGCACCTTGAAAAAATAAAGTCACTTTATTTAAAGTGATATTATTATCGGCAAAAGCACTACCTGAAACTAATGCAATTAAAAAAACTATTTTTTGAATTTTCATACTGTCCCTTTTTTAATAATTTTATATTTTAATTATTTAAATATATTCATGTTATAAACATGTCTGTATCGCATATCTATCCATGATAACCGTACTTAAAATAGTATTGGCTATTTCTGCTTAAATTTCCATAAAATTTAATTTTGTGTTAAATAAAAAATTAATTTAGTTTTATATATTGAACATTTGATTAAAAAAAAGTATATTTTGTTAAAAATAAAAAACAAAGTATAAGGAAACTCTATGAATAGCTTCAGTTATTTAAAAAAAGCAATTAAACGTAAGAATTTATCATTACAAACCGTTGCCGATGCTTGTCAAATGACTAAAGGTTATTTAAGTCAACTCGCTAACGATAAAATCAAAAATCCAAGTGCGCAAAAATTACAATCGCTTCACCAATATTTGCAAATTGAACAACCAACCAAAAACAAAAAAGTGGGGGTCATTTTTGGTAAATTTTATCCATTACATACTGGACATATTCACCTTATTCAACGTGCAATTAGTCAAGTCGATGAGTTATATGTGATTCTTTGTTCCGATACAGAACGTGATATGGCATTATTTGAAGAAAGTGCCATGTCTCGGCAACCAACAATCAATGATCGAATTCGTTGGCTATTACAAACTTTTAAATATCAAAAAAATATTCACATTGAATTATTAGAAGAAGATGGCATCCCTGCCTATCCAAATGGTTGGCTGCAATGGAGTGAACGCGTCAAAAAGCTGTTTAAAGCAAAAGGCATCGAACCTGAATGCGTTTATTCAAGCGAACCTCAAGACGTTACCATGTACAAGGAGTTATTTAATTTAAATACGGTACTCATCGATCCACAAAGAGAATTTATGAAAGTTAGTGGTACCCAAATTCGCAAAGCACCCCTCAAAAATTGGCAGTACATTCCAACTGAAGTCAGACCATTCTTTGTTAGAACAGTGGCGATTTTAGGAGGCGAATCAAGTGGTAAATCAACATTAGTCAATAAATTAGCTAATGTATTTAATACTACCAGCGCTTGGGAATATGGGCGAGATTACGTTTTTTCTCAATTAGGCGGAGACGAACGAGCATTACAATATGCAGATTACGATAAAATTGCACTAGGTCATGCACAATATATTGATTTTGCAATAAAACATGCCAATAAAGTCTCATTTATTGATACTGATTTTGTCACGACTCAAGCTTTCTGTAAAAAATATGAAGGTAAAGAACACCCATTTTTACAAGCAATGATTAACAACTACCGTTTTGATCTAGTTATATTGCTTGGCAACAATACACCTTGGGTAGCCGACGGATTACGCCATTTGGGGAGTCCGAAACAGCGTAAAGACTTTCAACAGTTGCTCATCTCAATTTTAGAAAAAAATAACATTAACTATATTCGAATAGATTCACCTAATTATGAAGAACGCTATTTATGTTGTATTGATTTAGTCAATCAACTTATCAACAATGAAGAGTATTAATTATGAATAAATTAAATCAACTTATAATATTTATTGGACGAAACAAATTCTATCCACTTTTTTGCATAATATGTGTAACGTTGGCCTTTTTATATACCGACCCATTTAGTCAATTTAATCTTCGTTACACCATTTCCTATATTGGTGCTTTTTGTGGATTGATCTGTGTAATATTATTGGCCAAACGTAAAAATATGGGAAATGTGATGGGCATGTTAGCTAATGTTGCTGAATGCTCAGCTAACTTTCTTAATGGTAATATTGGTGCTGGCCTACCGAGTATTTGCTATTTTGGTTCACACATTTATGGCTTAATTAATTGGCAAAAAAATCAAGATAATAATAAAAATGTTAAATCCAGAACCTTGAGCGAAAGTAATTTTTTATGTGCCATTATCGCCCTTATTGCAGCAGTATTTTTAAATATTTATATCACTGAATCGCTTGAAGTCAACAATAGTAGTTATCAGCTTATAACTAACTGCTTTATCTTTGGATTAGGGATTGTTGCCCAATTATTGTTGATGATGCGTTACTCATTCAATTGGTATTTTTGGGTGATACTAAATGTGTTGGTAATTGGTCTTAATATTTATACAGATAACATCGTTATTGCTGCACAATATTTAATTTATCTATTTAATGCAATTTATGGTATTTGTGAGTGGAGAAATTCTGAACAAACACAATAAATATGTCTGTCAAAAAGTTTCAGGTAATGCATACGTTTCAGTAAAAAATTATCCATGCAAGTAGCATGGATAATTTTATATCTATTCAATTATATTTAGAAATTAATAATCGAAAGATTTCACCAGCCAACAATCAGAATTTTTTAATTAAATAGTTATCACTTTAGTTGCTATTGCTATAAAGACAGGTACCCATGAGTATGGTGGATAATATTCAAAAGAAAATCAGCAAAATCTAATCAATCACTATTTGTTTATATTATTAAAAATAACAAAAAACAGTAATATAAGATCAGTCAAAAAATACTGAGTATTAAATCTTAAATATTAACGAGCTCATTAAAGTTATTAATAAGGCTTTGTTATTCAATATCACCTTTAATAAGTGGGACAAATTTAACATCTTCGACATTTTTTACAATAAAACCGTCACCACTGCGTTTTATTAATTGAAGGACTTGATTGTCTTCATCCCCAACAGGGATGACTAAGCGCCCTTTATCCGCTAACTGATCTAAAAGACTTTGTGGTACCTGTGTTGCAGCAGCAGTGACAATAATACCATCAAATGGACCTCGTTCCGGCCATCCTAACCAACCATCTCCATGTCGAGTTGAAATATTGTGAATGTCTAACTGTTTTAAACGACGTTTAGTATTCCATTGTAAACTTTTAATTCTTTCAACCGAACAAACGTGGTTGACTAATTTGGCTAAAATTGCCGTTTGATAACCAGATCCAGTTCCAATTTCAAGCACTTTTGAGTTAGGTTCTAAACGTAATAGCTCGGTCATCTTTGCAACGATATAAGGTTGTGAAATGGTTTGCCCACTCCCTATCGGTAAAGAACAATTATCATAAGCCTGATGGGATAGAGCCTCGTCGATAAAGTGTTCTCGTGGTATAGAGGCAAAAGCTGTTAAGACACGCTCATCTTTGATTCCCTGCTGACGCAATAATTTAATTAGAGACTGCATTTTTAAACTTTGCATATGTATTACTCATTTCCTATTATCAATTCACGTATCACACTTGTGGCGTAACATCCTGACGGTAAATAAAAACGCATAGTAAGACTATTATCATTTAACCATTGCCAGTTAAGCTCTAAAGGATAGACCACTATAGAGCGTCTTGTAGTTTCAATACGCTCTTTTTTAAATAATTCAAGAAAAGTCATCCAATTTTTTAAACAATTTTGCTCAAATTCAAGTGCTTGAGACATTGTTCCTAGTGGGGAATCGCCCAGCATAGGTGCAGTAATGGTAATTTCACGATTTTCTAAACGGTGTTGCAATAAGTCGAGTTCTTCTGTTTTTGCAACAAACCAACTTCCACGCCCAGCAAGTTGTAATATATCACCATCGAGCGCGGTACGATGCAAATTTTCGGCAATTCGTTGACTGACAATATCATTAAAAATCGCACTACGTGCTGCTGAAAGGTAAAAACTGCGTTTTTTACGATCTTTAACGGAAATCTCGCCATTTGCCCATTTGATAGCTTGAGTGATATTATTTTGTTCGCGACCAAAACGCTGTTCGCCAAAATAATTTGGCACCCCATTTTCTTTAATTAACGCTAATTTAGTCTCAATCCCTGATTTATCACTTAGCATTTTCAACGTAATATCAAAATAGTTGCCTTTCAAAGCCCCTATTTTTAATTTTTTATTATGTCGTGTAATTTTTAAAATTTCACATCCGTCTAAATTAAAATCCGAAAAATCAGGTGTTGCTTGACCTGGCATATGTAAACTAAACCACTGACGAGTGACCGCTTGGCGATCTTTTAATCCTGCATAACTGACTAACTTGGCTGAAATACCCACATATTTAGCTAATTGCTCAGCAACAAATATCGTATTACAATCACGTTTTTGAAGATAAACCAAGACGTGTTCACCATCACCGGTTAGCTCAAATCCGAGATCTTCAGTAACAATAAAATCTTCATATTGTTGTTTATATTGTCCTGTTACTGTTGGTTTACCATAAAAATAATTCAGTTCTGTTAACACGAATGCTACCTATCTTTTGATTTAATTGACTTTAGCTATTTTAGTAAGTAATACGACTGCTTCACAGGCTATACCCTCTTTACGCCCGGTAAAACCTAATTGTTCTGTAGTGGTTGCTTTGACACTAATTTGATCAAAGTGAACATTAAGATCTTCAGCAATATTAACTCGCATTTGATCGACATGCCCACGCATTTTAGGCTCTTGAGCAATAATAGTCGTATCTAAATTAACCAGTTCATAACCTTTGTTTTGAATAATGCTATAAACTTTTCTTAATAATATTCGGCTATCAATTCCTTTATATTGAGGATCGTTATCAGGAAAAAGTTTACCAATATCTCCTAACGCTAATGCACCAATTAACGCATCAGTTATGGCATGTAATACCACATCCCCATCGGAATGAGCAACCAGACCATATTGATAAGGAATTTTCACTCCTCCAAGCGTTATGGGGCCTTCCCCTCCAAATTTATGAACATCAAATCCATGACCTATTCGCATAATTCTACCTATTGTCATTTATGTAGTTAAATAAAAAGTGGCCAACGCTAAGTCCTCAGGTCGAGTAATTTTGATATTATCACGGCGACATTCAACCAATAATGGATGCCCACCACAATATTCAATGGCAGAAGCTTCGTCAGTAATTGTCATATGATTATCTAAAGCCTGCTGCAAACATGATTTTAGCTCATTTGCTTTAAATAACTGTGGCGTTGCTGCTGCCCATAAATAATTTCTGTCTTCGGAGTATTCAATAATATTATCATTATTTTGATAAGCACGCTTTATGGTATCGCTGACGCGAGTAGCTAAAATACCGCCTTGTTGTGCATTGAGTACAATATCAATTAATTGTGTTATATCATCATGGCAAACACAAGGTCTTGCTGCGTCATGAACCAGCGCCCATTGATTATCATTTAATAAATGCAAACCCGCTAATACCGACTCGGCACGGGTTTCTCCGCCTATAGTGACTTTTATCTTATCATGCAAAGCAATTGCAAGCGTTTTAAATATTACATCTTCACGATTAATAACGACAATCACCTGTGTAATTTTAGGATGCGATAATAGCTTATTTAAAGTGTGCTCAATGACCGTCATGGAGCCAATTTTCAAATATTGTTTTGGTATTTGATTATTCATACGGCAACCGATGCCAGCTGCTGGAACAATTGCGACAATATTATTGGTATTATTCACGTTACGCCTTATTGAGATTGCGGGTTAGGATCTTTAATAATTCGATAGAAATATTCATTCGGTTTTACCATACCTAAATGGTTGCGCGCACGCTCTTCTATCGCTTCAGAACCTTGCTGCAAACTATTAATCTCGGCAAACATCTGTTCATTACGATCTTTTAATCGTGCATTTTGCTCATGAAGATCAGCCAACACTTGTAGATTATCTTGATAATCATAAATATTATTTTTGCCATACCATAGCGAGTATTGCAAATAACCAAGCACAAAAAGTAAAATTAAAGGCAATTTCCATCTAATCATGAGATTATTCTATTCGCTTATTTAGATACATTTAACGGGTTTTGGTAAGCCTGCAAGTTTAGTTGCTTGTTTAGCAGGGCCATCAGGAAATAATTTATATAAATAACGACTATTACCCTTTTCTACACCAAATTTTTTTTCCATCGCTTTAACTAACGCTCTAATCGCTGGCGATGTTTTATACTCTAAATAAAAATCACGGACAAATAAAATCACTTCCCAATGTGCATCAGTTAATTCGATAGACTCCTTTTTTGCCAATAAAGGAACCAAATCAACAGTCCAATCCTGCCAATTTTTTAAATAACCATTATCATCAGTTTGTATTTGCTCTAACATTTTTGTAAACACGCATTTTTATTTGTGCCATATTATACTCGTTAAAATAAATTCCAACACTATTTTGATAGTGGAAGCACCATATTTACACTAATCATGGCCAGATTTGATGAAAATTAAAGCAAACAATCAAAAAATTTAAAATACCTATTTACAAATAAGTAAGTCTACTTTAATATGCACAGCCATTGCGGAAGTGTGGCTGAGCGGTTGAAAGCACCGGTCTTGAAAACCGGCGAGGGGCGACCCTCCCAGAGTTCGAATCTCTGCGCTTCCGCCATCTATTTTTTGTGGCGGGTTCCACAGCAATCCAGAGAAATTCATTTTGACCTTTATCATAAAGGGTTTAAGTGAATTTTTTTTTGCTTTCATTTTTATTATTCATTCCAATTGATCAAGTCTGATCCCTTTTTGACTGAGTTCTAGACTACTTTTCGTGGTGTCCAGTCGTTGCTTCGCATGATACCCCCCAACAATGAACCTCACAATACAGCAGACAACTTAAACAGCGGAACTAAGCTTAGCCAAAGAAAATAGACTCTCAAGTAAACCAATGGTTTGACGTAACGGGAATTGAAATAGTCTTTTATTGTTAAACAACACTCAATAGCTTGATCAGAATAAGTAGCAGATCTCCCCTGCTTTTTAAATTCATCTAAACAATTATCAATATTATTTCGATAAGTATCAAGCATTTTAGCCGGCGATGAAAAAAGTAAAATCTATTTTTGAAGCAATAATCATCAATTCTCAGTTTACATTGTTGGGCGGAAAAGGCAAAGTCGTCGCCAAGTTCAAGCAGAAAATTTGTAAGATGTTCGATCAATACTTTTTCAAAATCGGACTCTGAAGATTGATCTTTTATATTGACAAATATTTACTATAAAACAGATAATCGATATTGTAAAAATAATAAATCAATGTATTCGTTCTTTGTAACAAAAGTTATTTATAGCTTTCTTATCTTGAAAATTAAATAAATATGGAGCATATCAAATATTATTTATTGATTAAACTTAAATCCATTAACAATTAATGATTTAGAAAATTAATTCTATTTTATATATAGATTTGTTTTGTTAAATATTTTTCTGATAATGATGGAGCGGAGAATGGTAAATAAACTACAATCATATCATTGCTGTTTCCATGATGATTATTTCAAAAACATCATAACTAAATATTTTCAATTTAATTATATAAATATAGTAATTAATGCTGCAAATAGAAATTACAAGGTTGATCTATTTTACAATGAAATTGATAAAATATACCAAATTGGTGTCATAGGTTATGGCGGTATATTTCCAGCACCACAGAGTTGTTTTGTTCTTGAAGAAATAATTGTTAATCTAAAAATTATCCATGATATAGACATAAAAAAAATAATAATCCCTCCACTTTTTCCTTGCGAACTTTCTGTAGAAAACCTAAATAAGTATCTGAAAACAGAAATGACTACTCAAATAATTGTAATGCAAGAGTTTAGAGAGTTGGGTTATCGCTTATTTAAAGGTAGTGTGAGAACAGATATTAGATGCGCAGAAAAAAATCAAATAACAGTTCATTGTTATAATAAAAATAATCGTAGTGAATTAGTGTTTTTTTATGATTTATATATAAAAACCATGAAAAAAGTTAATGCTAATTATTGTATCAGTTTGCCTTTAATCGAAGATTTGCTTAATGATGAAAGAAATGCAGAACTATATTTAGCTTACTATAATGGCAAAATTGTATCAGGTAGTATTATATTAAAATCAAAAAATAATATCTTTTATTGGATAAACGCTAGTGATAGTGTTTCATTGAAATTTAAACCAAATCATAAAGTACTCTCCCATATTATTACTAAGTATTCAGATATTGATTATATCAACTTGGGGTTTTCACATAGTGATACATTAAGACAATTTAAAAAAACATGGGGAGCTAAGGATTTTAAATATTATGTGTTTGAAAAATCATTTTAAATATTATCGTTTGTTACAAAATTAATTATTAGTTCAATTAACTAAGGAGTAACTATGAAATCAGTATTTTTTATACCAACAAATAGAAGTATTAAAGATAGTGTTAGTAGTTATATTAAGGAGATTTTATACGCAAATGATGTCTTGCAAGTTAATATTCCTTTAATTGTAGTTGAAACCAATGAATTTTCATCTATAGAAAATAATGAAATTATTAAATCATTAAAAAATCAATATCCAAAATTGAATATTCTACATCTATCTGTTGATGTACAGAAAAAATACTTTAAGTCACTTTTTAAAGGTATGGATGATGATTTCTATAAGATTTTTACTTATACAGGTACCGATTATGCTACTGCTATGAATAAATTAGGTTTATTTGCGTGTTCAATGGAAGCTAACGCCTATCATAGAAGAGATTCTGATACTTGTTTGTTATTTGATAGAAGGAGTGAAGCTAGGGAAGTCTATCCAATTGAGTATGAGTTAAAGTATTTAGGTAAACCAATAATGGAAATAGTTAATGACTTGGATATCAAAAATCTTAAACAAGATATAAACAATAAAAGACGAATACTTGTGGTTGGAGGGAATTACTTAGGTGAGTGGAATCTTGATGTAAAAGATTTTGCAAAAGTGTCGTATGACTATATTTATAAAATATATGAACTACTTGGTTTTAAATCTGAGCATATTATTGATATTTGCGATGATATATTCAAATTAGAACAACCCGTTCCTCAAAATGATGTTATTTCCTTAGTTACTTCTGTTGACGATGGGTGTAATCCTGACTGTGGTAATGTTAGTGTCTATCGACTATTTGAGTTTCTACCAAACTTACCTGGTAAAAATACATTAGCAGCGGATTATTTCGCTTTTGATACCTCGACTGCATTAGGCTACCCATCTGTACATCATACTAGACCCGTGTTTCATGAATATCATGATGAAAGATTTGAGTATGATAAAAAACTAAAATATTGGTATGGGATGTTAAAATTTGCAGATTATTTTTCATTATATGGAAGTATCTATAATGATAAGCTTATTGATAACTTTTGTGATTATGATGATTGCTTGGTTTCTCAACAAATGTGTGAGTCTCTTTCTGAAAAAATAGCATCATTTGCTTCTAATGATACTAAAAGAGAAGAGCATATAATCAGAATTATTGATGAAGTATTATTAAAATTCGATGAAAATTATTCAAAGATAGGACAAGAATTAAGGAAAGTCACTGCAAAATGTATTGCCGAATGTAATGAAGAATACTTCTTACACGTTAAACTCTTAAAAAACTGGAGTAAAATCATAGTACAGGCCAAGAACATTAATTTGATGGATTTTATTGTTGATCATTAAGTAAAATTAATATTCTTATGCATACAATTAGAAATACAGTTAAAAATTCCTGACATTGTTTACAATAACCC
>CAMLMY010000019.1 GCA_946481345.1 uncultured Gilliamella sp.
TAAGTTAAATAAGATGAAAACTGGAAATAGAAAAGCGATTTAATTGATATGTATGATAAAACAAAATTTAGTATGCTCAATATTGATGATTTTTTTTGTTCAAATCAATATCAAACTTTTGAAGATTTTAGTTACGCTGATGTCCAAGGCATAGGAAAAGGTGGTTATCAAATTCTATTTTTTTATATTTTAGATCGTGTTGAGGCATTATCAATTGAAGAAGTTACAGATAACGCTTTTTTAATTGATAAAGCTAATCAAATTTTAAGTTACCTTGGTTTTGATTTTAAGATTGGTCACCCGTTTGAGTTAACTGATGAATTTAATCATAACTATAGATTTAAAGATAGTATTATTGAAGATCAGATACGTTATTATTATGATTTTGAAGGAATGTTAATTGTTCTAGGTATTACTTGGGAAGGCATTTTGGACTCATTTGAAATGGTTAACAATGAAACAATTATCAATAATCGTCTGGAGTTTTTTACTACCTAATATTCTTCATATAGTTTAAAAACTAACTGTATTAACCGATTTAATTGATTAATCGTCAATCAGATGGAGATAACCTCCCATGAGTTCACATCATTTCTTCTCATGGGATGATTATATTAGTTTCCTTGAAGGATTGTTAATAGTTCTTCTGGTTTTTTAACTGATTGAATTCGCTCTATTGTATTTTCAGCAATAACCGCTCGCGTTAATTGCCGTAAAATATCTAAATGTTCATTATTTTTAGCTGCTATACCGACTACCACATAAGCAATATTGTTATCTTCATCCCATTTTATGCCTTGCGGATAATATATTACTTTCAAACCAGTTTCAATTACACTATTTCGTTTGTCTGTAGTGCCATGTGGAATGGCAATACCGTTACCCAAAAATGTGGAAATTTGTGCATCACGGTCAAACATGGCTTGAGTATAGTCATCTTTTACTAAACCAGATTTAATCATGTTTGCTGCTACAGCTTGAATTGCTTCTGATTTAGAATAACATCCATTAATGATTGAAATATCATCGACTGTTAATTTTAAATTGCTCATTTTATTTCCTTGTTGATTTAGATAAATAGAATATTAAATGATATATCAGCTGGTTAATTATTTAGGTGTTTTAGTCGCTAATTGTCGGTTTTGATGAATACGCACTAAACCTAACAATATTGCTCCAACTAATGCGCCAGTAAAAATACAACCGACCCATAAAAATGGTTTATTGACTAACGGAAGTACTAAGAAACCACCATGAGGTGCAGGTACTTGTATTTGACTAATAAATGTTAGTACTGATGCGATAGCTGAAGATAACATCATAATAGGAATTACGCGTAGTGGATCTTTTGCTGCGAATGGAATGGCTCCTTCGGTGATATGGGTGGCTCCTAAAATATAATTTACTACACCTGCGGCACGTTCTTCTTCAGTAAAAGCCTTACCTCGAAAAATAGTAGTGGAAAAAGCGATAACAAAAGGAGGAACAATACAAGCAGCTGAAACACCCGCCATAAAGTAGAAGTTGCCCTCACCTAATAACATCGTACCTGTTACATAGGCAGCTTTATTAACAGGTCCACCAAAGTCGAATGAACACATTGCTCCAATAACCATACCAAGTAAAACAGGATTAGCAGATTGTAATGATTCGAGGAATGATTTCATTGCATTGTTAATATCTGCTATTGGACCTCCCAGTAAGAACATACCAGCGCCAATTACAAATACACCAATTAATGGCATAATAAATATGGATTTAAGGCCTTCAAATGAACGAGGTAGTCCATCAAGTAATTTTTTGACAAAAAGCATCAAGTAACCAGCAGCAAAACCAGCTATGATACCCCCTAAGAATCCTGCACCAGTGACATTGGCTATTAATCCGCCAACAAACCCAGCAACCATCGCAGGTCTTCCGCCTATTGAGTAAGCAATAAAACCAGTAAAGATTGGTACCATTATGCCAAATGCTTGCCCACCTATTTTCATCAATAACGCTGCAAACTCATTGTATTGAGCATTATTGGGATCGGCAGAATAGATTCCCCATAAAAATGATAAAGCAATCAAGACCCCACCAGCTACCACAAAAGGCAACATGTTAGATACACCACTC
This sequence comes from uncultured Gilliamella sp., assembly GCA_946481345.1. Classification (GTDB taxonomy): domain Bacteria; phylum Pseudomonadota; class Gammaproteobacteria; order Enterobacterales; family Orbaceae; genus Gilliamella. The sequence goes on from CAMLMY010000019.1 coordinate 2,119, forward strand.
ATTAAATGTTTATAGATTTGACGTCCAATCGACTCTTTTACTACAACTTGATTTGATGATGTCGTGTTAGTAGTACTATTTTGCGTCCCTTTACGAATAGGAATCGTTCCAGAAGTAATTTGTTCAATTAATGTTACAGCTTTATGAATACCATCTTTAACGGGAACTTCAATAACAGGTAATCCATTAAATCGATCGGGATTGACGTCTTTATCTGCTGCGATAATTACGCCAATGGCATTTGCAATATCAGCATCAGTAATAGCATTATCAACACCTCCAGCACCATTTGTTTCAACTTTTATTTCTATTCCTGCTTTTTGGGCTGCAGTTTTCAACGCTTCTTCTGCCATATAAGTATGGGCAATGCCTGTTGGGCATCCTGTAACGGCTAATATTTTCTTCATAACATTCCCCTTTTATTTAATTTTGGTTACTGCTAGTTTGTCCATATAGACGTTGATTTTATCAAGTAAACCTAAGCCATCTGATTCGGCAACATTAGCGCCCGTTGCGGAAGCCTTTTTCATTGCATTCTCAATATTTCCTTGTTCTGGTAACCACTCGCTTAAAAAAGCTGCCAGTGATGCATCACCCGCACAAGCAGAGCTAACCAATTTGATTGTAACGGCATCGCAAAACCAAATGTGTTGCCTATTTGAAAAATAGAGACCTTTAGATCCCATCGTTAATAAAATATTTTGAGCACCGAATGAGTGCACTGTTTCTATAGCTGTAATGACTTGTTCAATTGTTTGGGTTTTTAATCCAAAAATATCATTTAATTCATCATCATTTGGTTTAATTAACAAAGGATGATAAGTGAGTAATTGTTTTAATTTTGGATGGCTGATGTCTAAAATAACTTGTATATTCTGTTTATGACATAACTCTATGATAGATTGGTAATAATCAGATTCAATATTATTTGGTAAACTACCACTAATGACCAAATAACTATTTTTTTCAAGATTACAGATAATATTTAGCATTTCTGCCTTTTTGTTATCTGGAACAAAGGGGCCTTTACCAACTAATTTATATTCTTTCTGTCCATCATTAATAAAAACATTAATACGTGTGATATCGTCAATAAAGCAAGGCATTGTTTGAATTTGCATCTTAGTTAATTCTTCAACGATATATTTACCGGTAAATCCTCCAAAAAATCCTAATGCACACGTTGGTTTGTTAAATTTATGCAACACTATTGAAACATTGACTGCTTTGCCATTTGGACTGTATTCAGTATGTGATGTACGATTGACAGAATATGGAATTAATCCTTGGCAATGTATATTCATATCAATCGCAGTATTAAGTGTTAATGTATAGATCATTATATTGGCCTCTACAATTTACCTGCACATCCACAAGTAGTGATAATTTTTTTAACAATCTCTTTCATTGCCGCTTTTGCGGGTTTCATGTAATGACGAGGATCATTAGCATCTGGATGCTCAATAAAATATTCTTTTAATGCATCAGAAAAAGCGATTTTCAATTCTGTTGCTACATTGACTTTACATATACCCCGTTTAATACATTCCCGAACATCTTTATCAGGAACACCTGAAGCGCCATGTAGTACCAGTGGAATATCTACCATAGAACGGATCTCTGATAAACGCTCAAAGTCAAGTTTAGGTTCAGATTTATAAAGTCCATGAGCTGTGCCTATTGCAATTGCAAGTGAATCAATACCTGTCTTTTCAATAAAATCTACCGCTTGTTTTGGATTTGTATATAACGCATCTTTAGCATCGACCATTAGATCATCTTCTATACCGCCAAGGCGTCCTAGCTCTGCTTCAACACTGACATCATAACGGTGAGCATATTCAACAACTTGTTTTACGATGGCAATATTCTCTTCATATGGAAAATGTGAACCATCGATCATTACCGATCTTATGCCTGCATTAATTTTGTAAGCAATATCGTTATATTCTTCATGGTGATCTAGATGCACAGCTAAAGGAATATTATGTTTTTTCGATAACTCTTCAGCAATGGCGATGATATTTTCCGTACCAGCATAACTATAGGTACCGGGTGTTCCAGCTAAGATAACTGGAGACTGTAATTCAGAAACTGTTTCAACAACAACTTGTATCGTTTCTAAATTATGGATATTAAAGGCAGGAACAGCATAATGTTCTTTTTGTGCTTTTTTTAACATGTTATGACTGGAAATGATAGACATGTGTTTTCTCCTTAAATTTCTAAAAATTGTAAAAAATTATAACTTTCAATTCGAAACTTATAATTTAAAATTATGCTTACAAAACGAAAGTTGTGCTAGTGTTAATCGCGTGAGGAAGATCACAAAAATGGATTTTAATATTCAAAAAATAATAAATTTGTTGCCAAAATTTAGTTTTGGCGGTTAACTATTTATTACCTAGATTAGGTTGTAAGAACAATATAATTATTCTTGATTTTTTTAAAGAATTAAGTAATTATTCGATCAATTGATATTGACCACTAGTATGATAAATTTTATTATCTTTGTTTTAATAATTATCAGTTATATAGGAAGTAAAATTTGGCTAGAGCGTCTTCAGCCCTACTAAAACGACGATTAGATATTGCCGAAATCGTACGCAAACAAGGTGAAGTAAAAGTGGATAAGTTATCTGACATGCTTCGAGTCTCGAATGTTACGATTCGACAAGATTTAACTTATTTGGAACAACAAGGATATCTAAAACGTTCTTTTGGGGGAGCGATTTATATTTCACCTGAGAATTTGATTAATCATACAACTATTGAACCACTAAATTACACTAATATAGGTATGGAAAGAGGTGAAATAGATTTAGTAAAAAATTGTTTAAACTATATTAATGATGGCGATACTCTTTTTTTAAGTCATGGCAATTTGATTCGAAAACTTATTCCTTTTTTGCATAACAAAAAGTCATTAAGATTGATTATGAATGACATTAATAATGCTCAATTAGTTAAAGAATTTTCTGATGCAGAAGTTATTCTTGTTGGAGGTGTTTTACAAGATGGAAATACTCTTCAAAATAGTAATACATTAACTCCTATCCTTAATCAATTTCATATTTCGCATTTCATTTTTGAACTAGCAGCTATTAATGATAATAATCATTTGATTATAGAAAATAGTGAACAACAAAATACGTATCAACAGATATTTAAAAATGCTGATCACACCATCGGTGTTTTGCCTCAACGATTTTTATTACCTGATAACTATAGTATTGGAAAATTGAAACATATGGATGTCGTAATATTATCAAAAGCAGCTGTTACTGAATATCATCAACAATTAATAGATTCAGATTTTAAGCAACGTGCTATAAACAAATACTGCATAACTTATCACAATTCAAAGGTAACTTAATATGCAATTTAAAATTTGTACTATTGGAGAATTACTTGTTGAGTTTTTAGCAAAAAAGCAAAATCAACGTTTTGATCAAACTGGTGAATTTATTGGACCTTTCCCAAGTGGCGCACCTGCAATATTTGCCGATCAAGTAGCAAAATTAGGTTTTCCTGTCATTTTTTTTAGCTGTATAGGTAAAGATCCCTTTGGCAATATGTGTATTAAGCGACTTAAGCAAGATGGGGTTATTATTGATGGTATTACTACTCATAATAAGGCGAATACCGGTAGTGCTTTTGTAACTTATAAAGGTTCAAATGATAGAGACTTTATTTTCAATATTCCTAATAGTGCATGCGGCTTACTTTCGTTCAATCATATCAATGAGAACTTATTAAAAGACTGTACTCATTTACATGTTATGGGCTCATCACTATATTCTTTTCGGGCAATTGATGCGATGCGTAAAGCACTTGATATCATTAAAAGTAAGGGTGGTACAATTTCGTTCGATCCTAATTTACGCAAGGAAATGTTTAATATTCAAGAGATGGAGCAATCTTTTGACTATATTATGGAATATACTGATATATTTTTACCAAGTGAGAGTGAAGTCAGTTATTTTGCTAGTAGTAACGATGAAAGTGAAGATCAAACAATGTTTGCATTGCTCAATAAGGGTATTAAACACATTGTGGTAAAAAAAGGTAGTAAAGGTGCTAATTATTATGGTCGAGACGATAACAATAATTTATTAACATTGCATGTTGACGGCTTTATTACAACACCGGTTGATCCAACTGGAGCGGGGGATTGTTTTGGTGCGACATTTATCAGTCTGATGTTGGCAGGGTATTCAGTTGAGCAGGCATTGCAATATGCTAATGCAAGTGGTGCGTTAGCGGTATCGAAAACAGGCCCAATGGAAGGAACTTCTACATTTGCTGAATTAAAACAATTTATAGCTAAATATGAGCAATAAATGAAAGTATTGTATTATTATTCAAAAAAAATTTAGGTAAAAAAAATCCCAATAACAAAGTTATTGGGAAAACATAAGGAATAGGAAAACAATGAAATAAATGCATTGTCGGGCGTTAGTATGCACTTTTTTTCCAAAAATGTATGTAAAAATAACTAAATTATTAATTAAATGGTTAGTATTTATATTGTTAAATAAATGTAAAATACAAAAAGCTTTCTAATAACTTTAAATTTATTAGATAATTATTCATAAAAATATTTCTAATAACGAATTTAAAAATAGTTTACCTCGTTCAGTTATTTGCCAACCCAGTTCATTTTCAATTAAATAATTCTGTTCAATAGCAAAATTAATTTGTTTGTTTACAGTCTGTAGAGGTAAAAAAGTTCGTTGCTCAAATTCATGTTTAGGTACAATTTCAAATAACCGAAAACGATTCATAAAAAATTCAAATGGTAATTCTTCTTTTGCAACAACATAAGATCTATCTAAATAACGTCCTTCCAAATAACCTCTAGGATGACGTGTTTTTATTGTACGAATAATCTCACCGTTCGATCGCGTAATTTTGCCATGAGCTCCACAACCAATACCTAAATAATCGCCGAAACGCCAATAATTTAAATTATGTTGACATTGAAAATCTGGTTTAGCATAAGCAGAAGTTTCATATTGTTGGTATCCATGATCCGTTAATAATTGGTGACCTTGTTGATAAATTTCCCATAGATTATCGTCATCTGGTAATACTGGTGGTTTTGAACCAAATAATGTATTGGGCTCTATCGTTAATTGATACCATGATAAATGGGGAGGAGCAATCTCAATTGCTTGTTTTAAATCATATAAAGCATCATCCACACTTTGATTAGGTAAACCGTGCATTAAATCTAAATTAAAGCTACGTAAATTTAGGTTATGAGCAAGGGTACCTGCATTTATGGCTTCCTCTGGATTATGTATACGCCCTAAGTTTTTAAGTTTATTGGCTTGAAAACTTTGAACACCAATTGAAATTCGATTAATTCCTGCTTGTTGATAACCATTAAATCTATCCACATCAACAGAATTGGGGTTAGCTTCAATTGTGATTTCTGCATCCTTGTTTATCGGAATTATTTGGTTAACCTTTGTCAAAAGTTTAGCAATTAGTTCAGCAGAAAACAGGCTTGGTGTACCGCCACCAATGAAAATTGAGTGAATTGAACGATCAGAGCACAGAACAACATCTTGTTGCAGATCTTTAATCAAATTATCAATATATGCTTCATAATCAGGGATTTTTTTCACAGTATGTGAATTAAAATCACAATAAGGACATTTTTGCACACACCATGGCATATGAATATATAGGCTTATTGGGATTTTATACTGAAACATATACATTTCCTGAAACTTTTTGACAAATAATAAATGATGATTTAATGAGTGCGGGGTATATTACTCTAATTAACTAAAAAAAGCTTATTTACGTTATATCGTTTTTATAATGCGCTCAAAAAGCGTAAAATCAATACCAGTATTTAAATTAATTTTTTAGACATTGATCGTCGATCAAGTTAAATATAGGAGTCAATATGAATATTTATAAACAAATTTTAGATAGTACTACAGAATCAAAATTATTAAGCTCATCTGTAAAACAGACAAAATTTGGTGAATTACCTATTTTAGTTATTCAGCATAAAAGTTGCTATGCAGCTGTTAGTTTGCAAGGTGCACATTTATTATTCTGGCAACCTTCAACTGAGCAGACGCCTGTTATTTGGTTAAGTAAACAATCAAAATTTGAAAAAGGTACCGCAATTCGTGGCGGTGTGCCAGTTTGTTGGCCTTGGTTTGGACCTTTAGGAACACCTTCTCATGGCTTTGCCCGTATTGTTGAATGGACTTTAGACTCATGTAATGAAGATGATAACGGTGTCGATCTTGTATTGGTACTCTCTAATAATCAACAAACAAAACCTTATTTTGACAAACCGTTTAATGTATCTTTAAAGATCCATTTAGGTAAAACTTGCGAGGTGACTTTGAGCTGCTCAGGCGACTTTGAAGCAACCAGTGCGCTGCATACTTATTTTGGCATTGACAATATTAGTCATGTTGTTGTTAGTGGATTAGGTGATACTTATCAAGACCGACTTACTGTTGAAAATAAACCAGTTACTGTTGGTCAAATGACTTTTAATCAAGAAGTTGATCGTATTTATACAAATGCCAATACTGAAATAACTATTAATGATAATGTTCGAACTATTAAGCTTACCACTACTAATGCAAGTGATGTAGTTACTTGGAATCCATGGATAGATAAAGCTAAAGCAATGGCTGATTTTGGTGATGATGAATATCAATCTATGGTTTGCGTTGAAGCAGGACGCATCAATAAACCGTTAAAATTGTTACTAAATGAACAATCAACTTATGGTTTCAAGATAGAATTGATTTAATTATTTTTTGATTATAGTTGTACACGCAATCAATATGATACAAAGTCGATAGTATTATTTGATTGCGTTTAATCGGATTAAACTTTATAATCGCTAGCGCTTTTTAAAGCACCTATTTTATAGCCAACTACTGGGTCGCCTGTAATTGGTTTTTATTTTAAAATAATTAAGAGAAATGAAAATGTTTAAACTTAAAGCAGAAGTTAGAAAAGAGCATGGTAAGGGTGCGAGCCGCCGCCTGCGTCACGCTGGTAAATTCCCAGCTATTATTTATGGTGGAACTGAACCTGCAATCTCTGTTGTGCTTGATCACAACCAAGTCTTCAATATGCAAGAAAAACCAGAATTTTATTCTGAAGTTTTAACTATTGAAGTTGACGGTAAAGCCGTTAAAGCGAAAGTGCAGGCGGTACAACGTCACCCGTTCAAGCCAAAACTAGTTCATATGGATTTTGTTCGCGTATAATTATATTTTAATTGGATATTATCCAATCAAAGATTTAAGATAAAGGTCACCTACATGGTGACCTTTTATTTTAGAAAAAATAAGGCAAATGCCTATTATTATGATTTACCCCATTAACTAGGTATACATAGGTAATACAACAGAATAGAATAAAGTATATTCTACCACCTTAGGAGAGAACCATGTCTGATATCCCAGCTTGCAATTTAGTTATTTTCGGTGCTAAAGGGGATTTGACAAGACGCAAATTATTACCGTCTTTATATCAATTAGAAAAATATGGAAAATTGCCAACACAAACCAAAATTTTAGGTGTCGGACGTGCAGATTGGGATCATGCCGCTTATGTTGAAGTTGCGAAAGATGCATTAACCACTTTTATGTCAGAACCATTGGATGAAAATATTTGGCAAAGATTTAGCCAAAGGCTTAACTTCCATAAATTGGATGTTAATAATATTTCAGGTTTTAATGCACTCAAAAATGAGCTTGATCAAACTCGACCAACTATTTTTTATTTTGCGATGCATCCAGGGGCTTTTGGTACTATTTGCCAAGGTCTAGCTGAAGCTGGATTAAATCAAGATCAGAATCGAATCGTCATGGAAAAACCGCTGGGTACTGATTTACAATCATCGCGTGAAATCAATGATTCAGTGGCAAAATATTTCAGTGAATCACAAGTGTATCGTATTGACCATTATTTAGGTAAAGAATCCGTTCTAAATCTATTAGCATTACGTTTTGCTAATCCACTGTTTGCCTCATTTTGGGATAGAAATTCGATCGATCATGTGGAAATAACGGTAGCCGAACAAGTTGGTATTGAGGGTCGATGGGGATATTTTGATAAAGCTGGCCAAATGCGTGATATGGTGCAAAATCATTTATTACAAATTTTAACTATGATTGCTATGTCGCCTCCTGCTAACCTAGAAGATAATAGCTTACGTAATGAAAAAATAGCAGTACTTGATGCACTTAGACCAATAAATAAAACGAATATTCGTGAGAAAGTTGTACGGGGTCAATATACTGCAGGATTTGTAAATGGTATTAATGTCCCTGGTTATTTAGAAGAAGATGGAGCAAATAAAGAGAGTAATACCGAAACATTTGTAGCCATTCGTGTTGATATCGATAACTGGCGCTGGGCTGGAGTACCTTTTTATTTGCGAACAGGTAAACGTTTACCAAGCAAATGCTCCGAAGTCGTTGTTTATTTTAAACCATTACCACTTAATTTATTTAATGAATCTTATCCAGAGTTACCACAAAATAAATTAACCATTCGGTTGCAACCGGATGAGGGAATGGATATTGAAATTTTAAATAAAGTCCCAGGATTAGATAGTACGCATACGTTACAAACAACTAAGCTTGATCTCAGTTTTAATGAGGCTTTTCATCAACATCGTGCTGATGCTTATGAACGATTATTACTTGAGGTTATGCGAGGAAGACAAGCTCTATTCGTCCATCGTGATGAAGTCGAAGCCGCATGGAAATGGGTTGATTCGATTATTAACGCTTGGGAATCAGACAAAGAGTCACCAAAAACTTATCAGGCAGGTACATGGGGTCCGGTTGCATCGGTTGCCTTAATCACTAAAGATGGGTATTCATGGCATGAATTTGAATAAAGGAAAATTAAATATGTTTACGTTAAACAAATATGAAAATAGTCAGTTGTTGATTAAAGATTTAACCTCACATATTGTTAATGCTTTAAAACTAGCAATTGAAAAAAAAGGTCATGCTTCTATTGCTGTTTCTGGAGGTAAAACACCTATTCCATTATTTACCTTACTAAGTCAACAAGATCTAGAATGGAATCGAGTTTTTATCACATTAGTTGATGATAGATGGGTTGATGATACTGATGATGCTAGTAATGAAAAATTAGTAATGACATACTTGTTACAAAATAAAGCAAAATTAGCTAATTTTATAGGACTAAAAAATAGTTATGACAATCCATTTGATGGAGCAGAACTTACTGACAAAATTTTAGATAAAGTACCAATGCCATTTGATGTGGTCATTTTAGGTATGGGAGAAGATGGTCATACAGCTTCATTATTCCCTGGAGCAGCTAATTTGCAAGCGGGCTTAGATATGAAATCAGGCCGTAAGGTTGTTGGCATGACGCCGTTGACCGCTCCTCTTGATCGTATTACCTTGACTTTACCAACTATTTTGAATAGTACAAATATCTATTTGCATTTAGTTGGAGAAAGTAAAATGGCTGTATTAGAGCAAGCAGAAAATGGTGATGACGTTAATGAAATGCCAATTCGAGCCATTTTGCAGCAAAATAAAGTTAAAGTAACTGGATTTTGGTCAGCTTCCTAAATTACATATATTAGCCGACAAATGTCGGCTAATTATTTTCAGAAAAATTAATCCTTTGTAATATTTTGTTAATTCTTATCATTACTAAAGCAAATATTTCTACTCACTTAGCCCCATATTGTTAATCAGTTTGTGTGGTTTTTATACTCAAAAGTAGCATAATCATTCGAATATTATCTTTAACACTTTGTTATTATTTAAAATAAAAACGTTGGTGATTTTTAGTTTATTCTTAAAAAATAAAATAGAACTGTATTGTTAAACAATGAGAAATTAATTAATTAAATGCCTATTAATTTTGTGACTTTTGTGGTAAAAAGTGGGGTTAAGTGGCAAGAAAGCCATAATTATTTAAATAATTGATTATTAACAAATAAAAAATACTAAAAATTTATAACTAACGGTGCTTTTATGTTCAGCGGTGCAACTTCAGTCACTTTAGATAGTAAAGGGCGGATGGCTATTCCTACTCGCTACCGTGAATTTTTGTCTGAAGGTATGGTTTGTACTATTGGATTATATCATCCTTGTCTTACTCTTTATTCCATGTCTGAATGGAAAAGAATTGAGCAACAACTTTCGACACTTTCCACTGTGGTTGAGGCTGAACGTAGAGTTAAACGATTATTATTAGGTTATGCAATTGAGTGTCCAATGGATAATTCAGGCAGAATTTTGTTACCGCCAACGTTACGCACATATGCCAAACTAGAAAAACATATCATGTTTGTTGGACAATCTAATAAATTCGAGATTTGGGATGAAGTAATATGGTATCAACAAATTAGTGATGATATTGCAGCATTATCAACCGATATTGCAAATTTATCTGATAATTTGAAAAGTTTAACTATTTAACAAAGAGTAAAAAAATTAATGAGCTATCAACATACTACAGTTTTATTAAATGAAGCCGTAACAGCATTGAATATAAAAAAAAACGGCATTTATGTTGATGGAACTTTCGGTCGAGGTGGGCACTCTCGTCTGATACTAGAACAACTTGGAGAGCAAGGAAAGTTAATTGCTATTGATCGTGACGCGTTAGCACAACAAGCCGCAGCTGAAATAAAAGATCCTAGATTTACCTTTATTCGTGGAGAATTTTCTCATATTTATCAATATATTGATAATTTAGGATTACTCGGTAAAGTTGATGGTTTTTTATTAGATCTTGGTGTCTCATCACCACAATTAGATGATCCTCAAAGGGGATTTTCATTTATGCGTGATGGCCCTCTTGATATGCGAATGAATAGCCATAAAGGTATGACTGCAAGTGAGTGGTTATTAACTAGCGATGAAGCTGATATTGCTTGGGTGCTAAAAACATTTGGGGAAGAAAAGTTTGCTAAACGTATTGCTCGGGCAATAGTTGAACAAAATAGAATTGCGCCAATAACTCGAACTTTAGAATTGGCAAATTTAATTGAAAAAGCCACACCTAAAAAAGATAAATATAAACATCCTGCAACTCGGAGTTTTCAAGCGATTCGTATTTATATCAATAGTGAATTGGAAGAAGTTGAACAGGCATTAAATAGTAGTTTGTCAGTACTGGCCGATAAAGGTAGATTGGCAATAATTAGTTTTCATTCTTTGGAAGATAGAATAGTTAAACAATTTATTAGTAAAAATAGCAAAGGACCAGAACTTCCTGCTGGATTACCACTAACAGAACAACAAATTAAACAATATGGTGGGGCTAAATTAAAAACACTTGGTAAAGTTAAACCAAGTGCTGATGAGATTAACCACAACCCTCGTTCACGAAGTGCAATATTAAGGGTAGCTGAAAGGAAAAATGAATCGTAATCAAAGTAATGATTTTGATAACTTATATGCTGAAATCGATAGCCAAAAAAGGCCAAGAAAGAGTCTATTTGGTCTAATTATTGGTGATCTGATTAAGAATCAAAAATTTTCATTACTATTACTAGTTCTTATAATTTTGTCGGCTGGTGCTGTATTAATCACAACTCAACAGGTTCGTAAACAGCTATTTGAACGTGAACAACTTTTATTAGAACAGGATGTTTTAGAGAGCGAATGGCGTAATTTAGTCATCGAAGAAAATGTACTTGCAGATCCGAAACGTGTTGAATATAGAGCAAAAAATCAATTAGGTATGTCTTATGTGACATCAGAAAATGAAACCGTTATTGTGATAAAGAGTAAATAATGAAACCTGTAAAAAAAAATAATAAAGATAAATCTAAAAAGGTTTTAAAGACTACTAAAGTAAATAAACTGAATAACAAAAAACAGTTTTTTACACCTAATCGTTTTTATGTTGTATATGGTTTTATCATCTTTGCTATTGTTTGTTTGATTATCCGAATGGCAATTTTGCAGATCATAGAACCTGATAAACTTATTGCAGAAGGTAATAAACGATCAATTCGACACCAAGAAATGGATGCGCCAAGAGCTATGATTACTGATCGTAATGGGCGAGCCTTAGCTGTGAGTGTACCAATGTTTGATGTGTGGGCTGATCCAAAAATTGTTGTACAAAAAGGCGGTGTAAAAGCTGATGATATAAGGTGGCAAGGGTTAGCAAAAACTCTGAATATTCCAATGTCAACGCTTGAGCAAAAACTGAGTAATCCGTCTATGCGTTTTGTTTATTTATCTAAACAAATAACACCGACAATCTCGAATTATTTAAAACAGTTAAAATTGCCAGGGATTTCCTTTGCAAAAACGTCAAAACGCTACTATCCAGCAGCAGAGAACATTGCTCAGCTTATTGGTTTAACGGATATTGATGAAAATGGTACAGAAAAAGGTGCTGAGGGTATCGAGAAAAGTTTTAATAAATGGTTAACGGGTGAATCAGGACAAAGAGTTATTAGGCGTGATCGAGTAGGACGCGTCATTGAAGAAATAGAACGAACAGAGAGTGAAACAGCTGAAGATTTAATATTAAGTATTGATGAACGGTTACAATCATTAGTTTATAGCGAGCTTAGTCAGGCTGTTGCATTTAATAAAGCGGATAGCGGTACTGCCGTTTTAATTGATGTACATACAGGTGAGATTTTAGCAATGGCAACTAGCCCATCTTATAATCCTAATAATCGATCATCAATTGATTATAATTTGCTACGTAATCGTGCTGTAACGGATGCATTTGAACCTGGTTCTACAGTAAAACCTTTGGTTGTAATGGCTGCGTTAGAGAAGAAAATCGCAGATTTGAATACTGTTATTGATACTAGACCTTTTTTAGTAAATCGTTACGAGATTAAAGATGTGTCATATCAAAAATCATTAAATTTAGCAGGTATTTTGGAAAAATCGAGTAACGTAGGTGTGAGTAAATTGGCTTTGCAAATGCAATCTGGCGAACTTGTTGAGTATTATAGTCGTTTCGGTTTAGGACAGCCAACAGGACTCGGACTAGGTGGGGAAGTCAATGGATCAATAGCTGCCGATAGAACCAGAAAATGGGCTGATATTGAAAGAGCAACATTTGCATTTGGATATGGATTAAGAGTGACACCGCTACAATTAGCAAGAGCCTATGCAACGATTGGTAGTTATGGAATTTATCGACCTGTTTCTATTTTAAAAGTTAACGAACCTATCGAAGGTCAGCGAGTTGTACCAGAAAAAATAGCGAAAATAGTTGTTCAATTAATGGAAGCTGTAGCTGTTTCAGGTGGTGGGGCAAAAGCATCAGTGCCTGGTTATAGTGTCGGGGTTAAAACCGGTACTGCTAAAAAATTATCAAGTGGGCGCTATGTCAATCAATATTTGGCGTACACAGCAGGGATTGCACCAGCAACAAGGCCAAAATATTCGTTGGTCGTAATTATTGATAATCCGAAAGCTGGTCAATATTACGGAGGTTCTGTTTCCGCCCCAGTTTTTAGCCGTATTATGGGGGGAGTACTTAGAACTATGAATGTTAAACCAGATCGGCAAGTAGACGGTCAAACGATTATTTATTAATAGGTGGTAAAAGGTGGCTACAAGCACATTTAAAACATTATTTAAATTATTAGGGGGGGATGAAACTCTAAAATTAAAAGATTTCCCGCTTAATAATTTGCGAATTGATAGTCGCAAAGTGAAAGAAAATGATGTATTTGTTGCTATTAAAGGTTATTCAGTTGATGGGCGAAAATTTATTTCTGAAGCTATTTCAGCGGGCGCTGTTGTTATTTTAATTGAAAGTCATAGAAAATCGAATGATTTAAAAATTGATTATTTGAAAAAAGATGATCAATCAGTTATACCACAGATCAGTGTTTTTCAACTTTCACAGCGCTTATCTGTTATTGCAAATGATTTTTATCATTCTCCATCAAAAAAATTATCGGTTATTGGCGTAACAGGTACGAATGGAAAAACTACGATTACGCAACTTATTGCTCAATGTACAACATTGCTTAATGATAAAACAGCTATATTAGGTACTATTGGAAACGGAATTTATAATCATCTAGAACCATCAATTAATACAACGGCATCCGCTATAGATGTTCAATCATTATTAGCTGATTTTGTGAAAAAACATGTTAAAGTTGTGGCGATGGAGATCTCATCTCATGGACTTGCGATGAATCGAGTAAAAGGCTTAAATTGTGCTGCAACGGTATTTACTAATTTAAGTCGTGATCATCTTGATTACCATAAAACCATGAGTAAATATGCTAAAGCAAAGTGGTCGTTATTTAATCCTGATGAAAAAGAAAAACACGTTTCAAACTCGGGTAAGTCAATTATTAACTATGATGACAAATATGGTAAACGTTGGATTGAAAAGCTGTCACAAGTGACGGCTGTATCTTGTCAACCTAAATCTTTAAGACGATTAAAAGCGTTAAATACTCCTTATGTTGGCGTATCTATGATTGAATATCATGATAAAGGTGCCAAAATTCATATGGAGTCTACTTGGGGTAATGCCATTATCAACAGTCGATTATTAGGTGAATTCAATGTGTCTAACATATTGTTAGCTATAGCAACATTATTAACGCTTGATTATCCATTTTTTGCTGTAATTAATATGGCATCTTTTCTTAAACCAATTTGTGGACGAATGGAAGTCATACATTCAAACAATAATCCAACAGTCATTGTTGATTATGCCCATACGCCTGATGCATTACAAAAAGCGTTACAAGCAAGTCGAATTCATTGTAAAGGATCTTTATGGGTAGTTTTTGGTTGTGGTGGAGATAGAGATACAGGCAAAAGACCTTTAATGGCTGAAATAGCTGAGCAATTTGCTGACAAAGTAGTATTAACTAATGACAATCCTCGTACAGAAGATGAAATGAATATTATTCATGATATACAGCAAGGTTTCCATAATAATAAAGAGATACAAGTGATCACAGATAGAGCGCAAGCTATTACACAAACACTTGCACAAGCAAAGCCAAGTGATGTGATATTAATTGCAGGAAAAGGCCATGAGGATTATCAAATTATTGGCAAAACAAAATATCACTATTCAGATCAGGAAACAGTCAGACAGCTTTTAGGAATTGAGAGTCAATTATGATCCCATTAAGTATTGAAAAAATTAAGCAACTGATAAATGGAAAATCTTATCATATTGATAATGAAAATTGGGTAGTTGAATCTATTAGTACCGATTCGCGTAAAATTTTTAATAAGTCACTATTTATAGCGCTTATTGGCGATAATTTTGATGGACATGAATTTGCCGAGCAAGCGATAAAAAATGGCGCTATAGCGGTGATTGTTAATCATAAAATTGATCATGAAATACCACAAATTATTGTAAACGATACTCATCAGGCTTTAGGCAAAATAGCTGCATTTATTCGTCAACAAAGTAAAGCAAAAATTGTAGCGCTTACTGGTTCTTCGGGTAAGACATCAGTTAAAGAAATGACCGCTTCGATTTTACAAAATTGCGGACAAACACTTTATACACAAGGTAATTTCAATAATGATATTGGTGTACCATTAACGCTATTTCGGTTAACACAACAAGATGAGTTTGCTGTAATAGAATTAGGCGCTAATCATATCGGTGAAATTGCCTATACAACCAATATGGTTAAACCTCAAAGTGCTTTAATTAATAATATTTCTGAGGCACATCTTGAAGGTTTTGGTTCACTTGAAGGTGTGGCAATAGCTAAAGGTGAGATTTTTCAAGGGTTACCTAAAAATGGTATTGCAATAATTAATTTGGATAGTTGCAGTGATAAATGGTTTACTCAATTAACGAATAAAACTGTCTGGACTTTTTCATTGAATAATTCATCGGCAGACTTTTATGCTAGTAATATTCATATTTCAGAACATACTCGATTTATTTTACATTCCCCTCATGGCGAATGCGAAATTATATTACCATTAATTGGACAGCATAATGTTACTAATGCTATTGCAGCTTCAGCTTTAGCTATTTCGGTAGGCGCTAATTTTGAACAAGTGGTTAAAGGTTTATCTACTTTAAACCCTGTAAAGGGGCGATTATTTCCAATAAAATTAAATGGAACACAATTAATTTTAGATGATACTTATAATGCCAATGTTGGATCGATGTCTGCTGCGATTAAAGTTTTAGCAAGCCAACAAGGGTATCGAGTATTTGTCGTTGGTGATATGGCTGAACTTGGATACGAAGCAGACAAATATCATCAAAAAATAGGTGAAATAGCTAAACAAGAGCAAATTGATTGTGTAGTAAGTGTTGGAAAACTCAGTCAGAGTATTAGTGAGTTGAGTGGTGTAGGTCACCATTTTACTAATAAACAAGATGCGGTTAGTTATTTACTAACTTTACTTCGTCAGTATCCAAAATTAACTATGCTTGTTAAAGGTTCGCGTAGTGCAAAAATGGAAGAACTCATCGAAAAAATACAATTTAAACAATAGTGAGTCAGGATAAAAATTATGTTGGTTTTATTATCAGAATATTTAGTTAAATATTTTACATTTTTTAATGTTATCTCTTATTTAACGGTAAGAGCTATTCTAGGTTTATTAACTTCATTAGCCATTTCGTTAATTATGGGACAAAAAGTCATTGATTGGTTGCAAAAATTACAAATCGGTCAAGTCATTCGTAATGATGGCCCAGAATCTCATTTAAGTAAAAAAGGCACTCCAACTATGGGTGGGATTTTAATTTTGGCATCTATTTCGTTATCGGTATTTCTATGGGCTGATCTTCGTAATCCTTATGTTTGGATAACACTATTTGTATTAATTGGTTATGGAATAGTTGGCTTTGCTGATGATTATTTAAAAGTAATTCGTAAAAATAGCGCAGGACTGATTGCAAGATGGAAGTATTTTTGGCAATCGGTTATTGCTTTAATTGTAGCGTTTGTTCTTTATGCTTATGGTAAAGATAGTTCAGTCACAGTGCTCGTAGTACCATTTTTTAAAGATGTCATGCCACAATTAGGTATATGTTTTATTTTACTTACTTATTTTGTCATTGTAGGGGCAGGTAACGCCGTTAATTTAACTGATGGTCTTGACGGACTTGCGATTATGCCAACTGTTTTTGTTGCCGCAGGTTTTGCACTGGTTTCTTGGGCGACAGGTAATGTCAATTTTGCCGCTTATCTGCATATTCCGTATATAAAATTTAGTGGTGAATTAATGATTATTTGTACCGCTATTATTGGAGCAGGGCTAGGTTTCTTATGGTTTAACACCTATCCTGCCATGGTATTTATGGGTGATGTTGGTTCATTAGCTTTAGGTGGAGTATTTGGCATTATCTCTGTGTTATTACGGCAAGAATTTTTATTACTGATAATGGGTGGTATTTTTGTTATTGAAACATTATCGGTCATATTGCAAGTAGGCTCCTTTAAATTACGGGGAAAAAGAATATTTCGCATGGCACCTATTCATCATCACTATGAATTAAAAGGTTGGCCAGAGCCTCGAGTTATTGTGCGTTTTTGGATAATCTCATTAATGTTAGTTGTAATTGGTTTATTAACTTTGAAATTACGCTAATCAAAATATCAGGATTGAATCATGGTTAACTATCAGGGCAAAAATGTTGTTATTATTGGATTAGGCATCACAGGTTTATCTTGTGTTGATTATTTCCTTGCTCAAAATGTTATTCCCAAAGTCATTGATACGCGTCTACAACCACAAGGATTAGAACAATTAGATGAGCGTGTTGATTACCATTTAGGGGAATTAAAAATTGATTGGCTATTAGCTGCTGATTTAATTATTGCCAGTCCTGGTATTGCGCTATTCACACCAGAATTGAAACAAGCTGCTGACAAAGGCATTGAGATTATTGGTGATATTGAGTTATTTTGTCGTGAAGTGAATCTACAAAATAATAAAAAGATTGTCGCGATTACTGGCGCGAATGGAAAAACAACAGTGACGACTTTAGTCGGTGAAATTGTTAAGTCTGCAAGTATTAAAGTAGGGGTTGGGGGTAATATTGGTCAGCCGGCATTAGCTTTATTGAATCAAGATTGTGACGTATATGTACTTGAGCTCTCAAGTTTTCAGTTAGAAACAACAAGCAGTCTAAAAGCCACTGTAGCAACAATTTTAAATATATCCGAAGATCACATGGATCGTTATCCATTAGGTCTAAAACAATATACAGCGGCTAAACAACGAATTTATCATAATGCAAAATATTGCATAATTAACCATGATGATCAATTAACCTTTCCAATATCTAAACATCATTATACTGTTTCATTTGGATTAAAAGAAGGTGATTACCATTTAGATGAACAATGTGAATATTTAATTGCTCAAAATCACGCCGTATTATCAACTAAAGATATGAAACTGACAGGTAGTCATAACTATCTTAATGCTTTGGCTGCATTAGCTATTACTGATAAATTAAATATAGATAGGCAATCCAGCTTAGCTACAATCATGAACTTTCAAGGTTTACCGCATCGCTTTGAGTTAGTTTTAGAGCAAAACGGTGTGAAATGGATTAATGATTCTAAAGCAACAAATGTTGGTAGTACAGAAGCCGCATTGAAAAGTGTTGTCTGTCATGGAAAATTATATTTGTTATTAGGTGGAGATGGTAAATCAGCTGATTTTTCACCTTTAATTCCTTATTTACAAAATAAAAATCTCGAAATTTTCTGTTTTGGTCGAGACCGTGATTTACTCGCTAAATTAGCGCCTAATTTAACTACTGTTACAGAAACAATGGCAGAAGCTATACAAATTATTGTTCAGAAAGTATTATCAAATGATGTTGTCTTGCTTTCCCCGGCTTGTGCGAGTTTAGATCAGTTTAAAAATTATATTGAACGAGGAAATCAATTTGCCAATGTAGCCAAACAGTATGTTCTAAGGAGTGAAAAATGACACTTTTTGGAATAAGAAAACAAGTTAATCCAAATATACCATTTGATAACTCATTACTTTGGACTGTGATTAGTTTAATGGTATTTGGTTTGATAATGGTAACATCTGCATCAATGTCATTTAGTGAAAACGATCCTTTTTTTTACACGCAACGTGAATTAATTCAAATAACAATTTCATTGTTATTAATGATTATTACTTTATATATTCCTATGCAGCGCTGGCAACAATTTGGATCAGCATTATTAATTGTTGCCATTATAATGTTAATTGTAGTTTTAGGTATAGGTGCTTCAATTAATGGCGCTTCAAGGTGGATTCCATTAGGTGTTTTTAATTTTCAACCAGCCGAGTTAGCTAAATTATCACTGTTTATCTTTTTAGCAGGATATTTATCAAGAAAGTCAGATGAAGTGCAAAATCGATTTTGGGGATTTTTTAAACCTATGGTCGTAATGACTGTTCTTTCTATTTTGTTGCTTAAACAGCCTGATTTAGGGACAGTTATTGTATTATTCATGGTAACAATCGGCATACTATTTATTGCTGGAGCCCAATTATGGCAATTTATTGCTATCTTACTAACTGGTGTAGGTGCGGTAATTTGCTTGATATTGTTTGAGGCTTATCGTTTAACTCGTTTACTAACTTTTCTTGACCCTTGGCAAGATGCTACAGGTTCCGGGTATCAATTAGTTGCATCATTAATGGCAATCGGTAGTGGCGGTATCACCGGTCAAGGAATGGGTAATTCAATTCTTAAATTAGGTTATTTACCAGAGTGTCATACTGATTTTATTTTTTCAATTATTTCGGAAGAATTTGGTTATATTGGTGTAATTACTTTATTAATTTTACTTTTCTTTTTGACATTTAAAGCATTGGCCATTGGATACCGAGCGTTAAATGATGGTTCTTTGTTTTCAGGATATTTAGCTTGTGAAATAGGTATATGGTTTGGTTTTCAAACTTTCGTCAACATTGGCGTTACATCAGGTATGTTACCAACTAAAGGATTAACATTACCATTTATTAGTTATGGTGGTTCAAGTCTTATTGTAATGAGTATTGCTGTAGCAATATTATTGAGAATTGATTTTGAATTTAGACAAAAACAGGCGCAAGCAAGAATAAGGATTATAAAGTAATGAAGAAATTGTTAGTTATGGCAGGCGGTACAGGTGGCCATGTTTTTCCTGGTATTGCCGTTGCGCATTATTTGATGCAACAAGGTTGGCAAGTGAAATGGTTAGGTACTGCAGATAGAATGGAAGCACGCCTTGTACCTGAAAATGGTATTGATATTGATTTTATCGAGATTTCAGGACTACGTGGTAAAGGGGGAATGGCATTATTAAAAGCGCCTTATAAAATTTTAAAAGCAGTGTTACAAGCTAGAAAAATCTTAAAAACTTATCGTCCTGATGTTGTTCTAGGTATGGGCGGATATGTTTCTGGTCCAGGTGGTATAGCCGCTAAAACTCTTGGTATACCTGTGGTATTGCATGAACAAAATGGCATAGCAGGTTTAACAAATAGATACCTTGCAAAAATTGCAACAAGAGTGTTACAAGCATTTCCAACAGCATTCCCTAATGCTCAAGTAGTTGGCAATCCAGTAAGAAGTGATTTGTTAACTATTGCTAAACCTGAAGACAGATTTAAAGATCGAAATGGACCTATTAGAATATTAGTGATGGGAGGCAGTCAGGGAGCAAAAGTTATTAATGATATAGTACCCCAAGTGATAACAAAACTATCTGATAACTTTGAGGTATGGCATCAAACGGGTAAAGGTATGTTGAATTCAGTCATTCAATCTTATCAAAATTGTGATATGACAAAGATTAAGGTTACTGAATTCATTTCTGATGTAGCCGAAGCTTACAGTTGGGCAGATATCGTAATTTGTCGTAGCGGAGCATTAACTGTGAGTGAAATTGAAGTTGTAGGTATTGGCGCAATATTTATTCCATTTATGCATAAAGATCGTCAACAATATTGGAATGCAAAATCCTTAGCTGATGTCGGTGCGGCGCACATTATAGAACAACCAAATTTTAATGTTGAAGCGTTATCAAATTTATTATTAAATTTCAATCGTGATAAGTTAATAGATATGGCCGTTAAAGCAAAAAGTTTATCTATTGTCGATTCTACAGAAAAAGTGGCTGAAACTATTTGTTCAGTGGTAAAATAATAGTTTTTACATAATGTTATGTAATGGTTTTGGTTAATTTAAAGTGTTGGGATAAATGTTTAATTGAATTTAAAAATTAGTATTATGATTTCAATTTTCAATAAAGATTTGACGATAGACACTAAATAAAATGATTAGGAGTTAAATTGTGAATACTAAGGAATTAGCTGAATTAAGAGCAATTATTCCCCAAATGAAACGTGTCAAGCATATCCATTTTGTTGGAATTGGTGGCGCAGGAATGGGTGGCATTGCTGAGGTTCTAGCTAATGAAGGGTACCAAATTAGTGGTTCAGACATTGCTGAAAATGCGGTTACTCAACACTTAGAGACATTAGGTGCAAAAATTGTTATTGGGCATGCAGCTGAAAATGTTCTTAATTCAAGTGTTGTCGTTATTTCTTCAGCCATTTCACAAGATAATATTGAAGTAATCGCAGCTCGTGAAGCTCGTATACCTGTTATTCAAAGAGCAGAAATGTTAGCTGAATTGATGCGTTTTCGATATGGTATAGCAATCGCTGGTACTCATGGTAAAACCACAACAACAGCAATGGTGACAGCCATTTATGCAGAGGCAAAACTTGATCCCACATTTGTTAATGGTGGTTTAGTTAAAGCTGCTGGAACACATGCAAGATTAGGTAGTAGCCGTTATTTTATTGCAGAAGCAGATGAGAGTGATGCCTCATTTCTTCATCTACAACCGATGGTATCTATAGTAACAAATATAGAGCCTGACCATATGGATACTTATAACGGTAGCGTTGATAATCTTAAACAGACATTTATTTCGTTTTTGCGTAATCTTCCGTTTTATGGTTTAGCTGTTATGTGTTATGACGATCCCATTAATCGTGAATTATTGCCGATTGTTGGACGTAAAATCATTACTTATGGATTCAATGAAGAGGCAGATGTCGTTATTAAAAATTATCGTCAGGAAAGAGGTGTAAGTTATTACACCGTTTGTCGTCCTGACCGTGAAGATTTACAAATTGAGTTAAATGCACCAGGAAAACATAATGCCCTAAATTCAGCGGCCGCTATTATTGCTGCAACTGAAGATGGTATTGATGATGAATCGATTGTAAAAGCATTAGCTAAATTTGCAGGTACTAGCCGACGTTTTGATTTATTAGGTATTTTCCCTAATTCGGATGGAGGCGATATCATGATGGTTGATGATTATGGTCATCATCCAAGTGAAGTTAATGCAACAATTCAAGCAGCAAGAAATGGTTGGCCTGATCGTAGATTAGTAATGTTATTCCAACCACATCGATATACACGTACTCGAGATTTATTTGATGATTTTGCACAAGTATTATCACAAGTTGATGCACTTGTCATGTTAGATGTCTATTCTGCTGGTGAGCAACCAATTGCTGGTGCTGATAGTCGTTCATTATGTCGTACTATTCGCAATCGAGGTAAAGTTGATCCAATTTATGTGTCTGATTTAAATTTATTACCTGAAATTATGCAAGAAATATTGAAAGGTGGTGATCTTTTATTGACACAAGGTGCAGGTAGTGTTGGTCGAGTAGCACGTCAGTTGGCCAATACTCAATTATTTACAAAAGAGGAATTATAAATGGTTGATAAAGTTGCCATATTATATGGTGGTACCTCTGCAGAGCGAGAAGTATCGCTTAAATCAGGTAATGCGGTACTAAATGGTCTATTAGCAAATGGTATTGATGCACATCTTGTTGATACTAAAGATCACTCTATTACTAATTTAAAACAAGAAGGATACACAAAGGCTTTTGTTATTTTGCATGGGCGTGGTGGTGAAGATGGTATTGTTCAAGCAATACTGACTTATCAAAATATTCCTTATACGGGTAGTGACGTATTGGCTTCAGCATTAACGATGGATAAATTAAAAACTAAATTAGTTTGGAAATCATTAGGTTTACCTGTTGCTGATTATGTAATGGTGGAAAAAACACAATCTTTTGATATTGACGCTATTGTTAAACAATTGGGCTTGCCATTATTTGTCAAACCAAGTCATGAAGGTTCTAGTGTAGGTATGACTAGGGTTAATCAAGCATCAGAATTAAAAGCTGCCCTTGAGGTTGCCTTTAAATATGATAGTGTTGTGATGGTTGAATCATTTTTAGCAGGGCCAGAATTTACGGTAGCAATTGTCGGAGATGAAGTTTTACCTTCAATTTACATTAAGCCATCTACCCAATTTTATGATTATGATGCAAAGTATTTATCAGACACAACTCAATACTTTTGTCCAAGCGGATTATCCGATGAAAAAGAACAAGAGATTCGTAAATTAGCTTTAGATGCTTATAAAGCTGTCGGTTGCAGAGGTTGGGGGCGAGTCGATATTATGTTTGATGATAATCAAAAACCATATTTACTTGAAGTTAATACTGCTCCGGGCATGACGGATCATAGCTTAGTGCCAATGGCCGCTAAACAACATGGTTGGTCATTTAATCAACTAGTTAGCCAAATATTACAACTAGCAGCAGTTTAACTGGCTAATTTTATGAAACAAGTTAGACAAGCAGCACATAGAAGAGATGAAACTAGAAGAAAGCTGCTTATTTTTCGTAGTAAGGAACAATTGATAGGATTTTTGTTCTTTATTACGATTATTCTAATAAGTGCTTGGATTGTACAAAGTGTTAAAAACTGGATGGATGATCCCGAACAAATGGTACTGTCACAGTTAACATTAAGTGGTGAACACATTTTTACAACAGAAGATGATCTTCGGGAAGCCATTTTAGGATTAGGATTGCCTAATACTTATGTTGGGCAAGATGTTGTTGATATTCAGCAAGAAATAATGAGATTTCCATGGGTTAAGCAAGCAAGTGTGCGAAAACAGTGGCCAGATAGGTTAATTGTTTATGTAGAAGACTATAAGCCAGCATATTATTGGAATGACTTGTTTTTTCTTGATGAAGAAGGGAATGTTTTTAGTGTGCCATCGGATCGGATTACTGATTTGAAGTTATCAAGGCTTTATGGTCCTGAAGGTAAAGCTAAATCAGTACTTGAAAATTATTCTAAATTAGAAAATCTTTCTAAAAAATTAGCTAATAATCAGTTGGCATTACAGATTAACGCTACAATATCAGATGAGCGTAATTCTTTACAACTGATGGTAACACGATGTATAGCGGGTGTATGCGATGAAAATCAGGAAATAAAATTAGTGTTGGGAAATAAACACATTGAAGAACGTTATGAACAATTTATTAAATTGTTTCCTGAAATTCAGTCAAGAACACCGGTTGATGAAAGAATAACGGTCGCTGATTTACGTTATGAAAATGGTATTTCAGTACAAACAGAGAAAATAGCGCAGTAAGGAATCAATAAAGGCTGAAATATGAAAGCAACAGAAAAAAAATTGGTTGTTGGATTAGAAGTTGGTACCTCTAAAGTACTTGCTCTCGTTGGTGAAGTTCTTCCCGATGGTATTATTAATATTATCGGTGTAGGTCATTGTCCATCAAAAGGTGTTGATAAAGGTGGTGTTAACGATCTAGAGTCGGTAGTGAAATCAATCCAACGAGCAGTTGATCAAGCAGAGCTAATGGCTGACTGCCAGATATCTTCCGTTTATTTAAGCCTTTCAGGAAAACATATTCGTTGTCAAAACGAGATTGGTATGGTGCCAATAGCAGAAGAAGAAGTGACAGCAGAAGATGTTGAAAATGTTGTGCATACAGCGAAATCAGTTCGAATTTTAGATGAACACCGTATATTACATGTGATTGCCCAAGAGTATTCTATTGATTTACAGGAAGGAATTAAAAATCCAATTGGTTTATCCGGTGTACGAATGAAAGCAAAAGTACACTTAGTTACTTGTCATAACGATATGGCAAGAAATATTGTAAAAGCCGTTGAACGCTGTGGATTAAAAGTTGATCAACTTATTTTTTCTGGTTTAGCTTCTAGCTATGCTGTATTGACTGATGACGAAAAAGAACTTGGTGTCTGCGTCATTGATATGGGCGGAGGTACAATGGATGTGACTGTCTATACAGGTGGTGCATTACGACATTCCGTTGTTATACCTTATGCAGGAAATGTAGTTACTAGTGATATTGCTTATGCATTTGGTGCGCCGCCGATGGATGCTGAAAATATTAAAATCCGTTATGGGTGTGCCGTCGGTTCGTTAATTGGTAAAGATGAAGTGATTGATGTGCCAAGTGTTGGTGGAAGACCATCACGGTCTTTGCAAAGACAAACCCTTGCTGATGTAATTGAGCCTCGATATTCAGAGCTACTTTCATTAGTACAAAAAGAGTTGCTTACTTTACAAGATGAACTGAAGAAACAAAATGTCAAATATCAATTAGCCGCAGGGATTGTATTAACAGGTGGTGCAGCACAAATTAAGGGAATGGTTGAATGTGCTGAAAGAGTTTTTCAAAATCAAGTGCGTATAGGTCAACCTTTAAATATTTCGGGGTTAACTGATTATGTACAAAAACCTTATTGTTCAACGGCAGTAGGGCTATTGCATTATGGAAAACAAAGTTTATTAAATGATGATTCGAAAGATAGTGATAAATCATCATTAAAAGGGATAGCTAAACGTTTGACCGGTTGGTTTAAAAAAGAATTTTAGCTAATATATTACAAGAACTTCGTGGACATTGCAGGCGGTTATCTGTACAATGTTCATAGAGCGTAAATTTGGAGATAAGTTATGTTTGAGCCTATGGTTGCAGATGATGAACCAGCAGCAGTCATTAAAGTTATTGGTGTAGGTGGTGGCGGCGGTAATGCTGTCGAACATATGATTGCTGAACATATCGAAGGTGTAGAGTTTTTTGCGGCAAATACAGATGCACAAGCATTGCGAAGAATTAAGGTAGGTCAAACTATCCAAATCGGTACCAATGTTACTAAGGGACTTGGTGCTGGAGCTAATCCAGAAGTGGGTAGAAACTCTGCTGAGGAAGATCGTGAAGTAATTCGTAGTGCTATTGAAGGTGCTGACATGGTGTTTATCGCAGCTGGAATGGGTGGAGGCACTGGAACAGGTGCCGCGCCAGTAGTTGCCGAAATAGCTAAAGAGTTAGGTATTTTGACTGTAGCTGTCGTGACTAAACCTTTCGGTTTTGAAGGGAAAAAGCGCATGGCTTTTGCTGAGCAAGGTATAGCTGAATTAGCAAAACATGTTGATTCGCTTATTACTATACCAAATGATAAATTATTAAAAGTGTTAGGTCGTGGTGTTAAACTACTTGATGCTTTTGCCGCGGCTAATGGTGTGTTAAAAGGTGCGGTACAAGGTATTGCTGAACTGATTACTAAACCAGGTCATATCAACGTAGACTTTGCTGACGTTAGGACTGTTATGTCTGAAATGGGATATGCCATGATGGGTTCAGGCTGTGCTAGTGGTGATAATCGCGCTGAGGAAGCAGCTGAAATGGCAATTTCTAGTCCATTACTAGAAGATATTGATTTATCTGGAGCCCGTGGTGTTCTTGTCAATGTAACAGCAGGTTTAGATCTTGGATTAGAAGAATTTGAAACAGTGGGTAGTACAGTTAGAGCTTTTGCTTCTGACAATGCGACTGTTGTAGTGGGTACAACTTTTGATCCAGACATGTCCGATGAAATTCGTGTTACAGTTGTAGCAACAGGTATTGGTATGGACAAACGTCCAGAAGTAAAAATAGCTAAACCAATGACCCAAAATCCATTATTTGGTCAAACTAGTAACTTAGGACAACAAGAAGAGAGATTAGCTAAAGTTGTGAATGAACAAGGTATTTCTCCTCTTGAAGAAAATAAAATTTTAGATATTCCTGCTTTTATCCGTAAGCAGGCAAATTAGTATTGAACTTAGTTGAGTTTTTATTGTCTAATAATGCAGTAAAAACAAATAGAATAGTAGGTGCAAAGTGAAACAAAGAACATTAAAAAAGACAATACAAGCGACAGGTGTAGGTTTGCATACTGGCAAAAAAGTTACTTTGACCTTACGTCCCGCACCTGAAAATACAGGGATTATTTATCGTCGTACTGATTTAAATCCGTATGTAGATTTCCCTGTTGATGCTAAATCTGTGCGTGATACTATGCTTTGTACGTGTCTAGTGAATGAAGATAATGTTCGCATTTCAACTGTTGAGCATATTAATTCAGCACTAGCCGGTCTTGGTATTGATAATCTTATTATTGAAGTTAATGCGCCAGAAATTCCAATTATGGATGGTAGTGCAAGTCCATTTGTTTATTTATTGCTTGATGCAGGTATTACCGAGCAAAATGCATTAAAAAGATTTTTACGAGTTAAAGAAACCGTTCGAGTTGAAAATGGTGATAAGTGGGCTGAATTGAGACCGTATAATGGTTTCAAATTAGATTTTACTATCGATTTCCAACATCCGGCTATTGATAGTAGCTCACAGCGTTATCAATTAGATTTTTCTTCTGAATCTTTTATTCGCCAGATTAGCCGTGCTAGAACATTTGGTTTTATGCGTGATATTGAAGCGTTACAATCAAAAGGTTTGTGCTTAGGTGGTAGTTTGGATTGTGCTATTGTTGTTGATGATTACAAAGTACTTAATGAAGATGGTTTACGTTTTGAAGATGAGTTTGTTCGTCATAAAATGCTTGATACTATCGGTGATTTGTACATGAGCGGTCATAACATGATTGGTGAAGTTGTTTGTTATAAATCAGGCCATGCTTTAAATAACCAATTATTACAAGCGTTATTGGCAAAACAAGAAGCATGGGAATACGTGACATTTACTGAAGAGCAAAGCGTTCCACTTGCTTTAGGTACGCAACAACTTGTTTTAGCATAAAACTCTAAATCAATATAATTTTAATCAATTGAACGCTTCCATTTAATGGAGGCGTTTTTATTTTCTAAAAAAGAGAATTTTATATGAACGGCAGCCATTTTTTTGCTCACTTATCACGATTAAAATTAATTAATCGTTGGCCATTAATGCGTAATGTAAGAACTGAAAATGTATCTGAACATAGTTTGCAAGTTGCCTTTATTGCACATGCCTTAGCGATTATCAAAAATAAAAAATTTAATGGCAATGTTAATCCTGAACGAATTGCATTATTAGCTATGTATCATGATGTTTCTGAAGTGATAACTGGGGATTTACCAACACCAACAAAATATTACAACCCACAAATTACAGTTGAATATAAAAAGATTGAAAAAATAGCACAACATAAACTTATTAATATGCTTCCTGAAGAGTTACGGGATGATTTTAAATTATTGATCGATGATGACTATTACGATGAAGTAGAAAAAAGTATAGTAAAACAAGCTGATGCCTTATGTGCGTATTTAAAGACGATTGAGGAACTGAGTGCTGGTAATAACGAATTTAGATTAGCTGAACAGCGTTTAAAAAAGACCTTATCAGAACGTAATAGTCCTGAAATGGACTATTTTTTAGAAGTCTTTGTTCCTAGTTTCAAATTATCTTTAGATGAGATCACCATGGATAATTAATTATTAATATCTAAAAATTTAATATTGAGATCTATGATGCTCATAAATAATATATATATGTAGCATCATATTTTTATTTTAAATTATTAAAAACCGAATTTAGCAAGTGCGGTAATATAGTTTGAGTTTTTCTTGCTTTCACCATAATATTGATAGTCAATATTAAAATCAAAAAGATTATAGTGATAGGTTAGTCCAAGACCTAGATTGTATTGATTGTTGGAGCGATTGGCGGTATGGGCACTCATTTTTGCTGATCCATTCACTCCATTGATAGTGATATCACTATCAAATTCATTATGACTTAAATTTACTATATATCCTGTTTTAGCTCTTAATGATATTTGATTATCCATATCTTTGAAAATTGAATAATCAATTGTCATATTCATTGGTATTAAGAATGCCGAATTTGACGCTTTACCATATTTAACCAGATCAATTTTATTATATCTAGCATTATGTGAGCTGTTTTCAGTATAGAGGTAATTTAAACTAATACTCGGTATTAAAGTTAACTTTTCTTGGACTTGCCAATTATATCCAATAGTACTTCCCACATTCCAAGTATTACTGTGGAATTTTTCATTAATTGAATAATAATTATCATGGGAATCTAGGTGATTTTTTCCATAAGTATAGCCAACATAAGCAGAAGTAGTAATATTATTAGAAAAACGGTAACCAGAATATAATTGGATTTGATAATTGTTTATATCAGAATCATTTGAGGATGCTGCTTTATCTTTATATTTACCCGAAGTATAACTAAATGTTGTGCCAACTAAAAAATTATCTATTATTTGTTTATCATATCCCACGATGAAACCATTAGAAGTATATTTGTATCCAGAGATACCTTGGTAATTATTTGCACTTTGATGATGATTAATTAAATTTATCCAAAGATTATCATCCATTCCTTTGTTAGTTTGATCAAATTGTTCAATACGTTTATTTAATGTATTTCGAGTATAATTAAATGAACTCAGTGCGATTTCTGTTAAATGCAACCCATGATTATTATTATATAATCCTGCTAAATTCCGATTGAAATATAATGAACTATTTTTATTTTCAATAGCCAAATTTCCTCTTCCTATAGCAGCTAGAATATCCCAATTTAAATCACCAGCTAAAGATTTATCAGAACTTACATTGCTATTTGTGGATGTATTGTAAAGTGATTGGTAGGATACTTTTGCTAAATTTTGTGCAAAACCTTTGGCAATATTTTTAACTTTTGTTCCAACTTGCTCGTAGTAACGAGAAATTTGTCGTTCTGCTGCCAATTTGGCATGTTGTACATTACTAAAATCGGTGACATTACTTGCATTAACAAATTTGAGTTCATTTCCAATTTTTTTAAAGTTTAGGTCACCATAAATATTCTGAATTAGCGCTTTAGTTTCGCCATCTTTAATATTAGAAATATTTAAGGAATTATTTGCAGATAATACGGTGGCATTTATTTCAGAGGAAATGTATTTAAGACTGTTTTTAATAAAATCATCGGTTGCAGAGATTTTAGCGGAAGATAGAATATTAACATTATCTCCACGAATAGTATTATATTGTTTGGTATCTGATATACCAAAATTAATGGTTCCAGCAATATTCAGATGAGAGGTATTATTATGTTGATCACTTATATATAGCGAACCTTTAGTTGACTCAATTGTGGCTTTTTTATCAATATTAAGTTGTCCATTAGATGAAAGTTTAACAAAACCATCCCCTCTACTAGCAGTTAATATACCTTTATCAATAACATCAAAGTTACCACCATGACTTAAATCAACAGTACCTCCGCGCATAATGATCATCTTTCCGGTTTTACCTATTACAACAGAAGATTTTTGAATATCATTATTAGTTGTTTCTAATACTGTTTTAGCGCCGATAATTTCTATATCGCCACCCGTTATATTAAAACTACGTGTAATTAGTTTTGCTGGCGATGATGATGTTCCCGCTAAATGGTTATCACCACTACGGATATTGGTATCACCATCTACTTTCACTGTTGTTTTTCCAGTAGTTATAGGGCCTGTTCCCATGACATTACCAGATAAAATCATGAGTCCGCCTCTTTTTTTGTCAGCGCCTAATTCGACATTAATGTCTCCAGTTACATGCAAATCAATATTATGATCAACAGGATCATATGGAAAATCAGCATGTAACCCTAAATACTCAGTAAAAAACTTTGTATCGAATTTGCCAATCCAAGTATCATTATAAATATGAAAATTACCGTTAACTTTCATATTTATATCACCGTTAGCAATCGAAGCAGGTTCTGTTGCGGTTTTACCGGTAAAACCGAGATGAAATGATCCTTCACTATTAACGGTCAAGTCATCAGATGTCGTAATATTGATAGGTAGATTACTGCTGTTTGTGAGAAAATAGCGTTCATTGATCTGGTTGAAAGGCAACTTTACATCTGTTGATGCATCATAATTATATGCTTGAGCATAACTTGCGCCAAATACCGTTGTTATTAGAAAAGAAATAAGTTTGATTTTCATTGTTTTATT
Source organism: uncultured Gilliamella sp. (assembly GCA_946481345.1). Taxonomy (GTDB): domain Bacteria; phylum Pseudomonadota; class Gammaproteobacteria; order Enterobacterales; family Orbaceae; genus Gilliamella. The sequence goes on from CAMLMY010000019.1 coordinate 33,316, forward strand.
TAAAAATTATTATAAGGAAATAAAATAATAAACTATTGAGAATGATAATCAATGAGTTTCAAGTTGTACGTTTATTGGTTCAGCTTAATATCTACTTATTTGATAACAAAAAACTTACTTTTGATAGATATAACGTTTTACAGGTCGGCCAATTGATAAATAAGTTAAATAACTTTCAAGTTCGCCTAGTTCTTCCAAATAATCAAGATATTTTTTTAATGATATTCTTGATAAACTAATTAATTCAACAATATCACTCATTGAGAATTCATTATTATAGCTAATGATTACCTCTCTAACCTTTTTTAATGTTTGGCTATCGATACCTTTAGGTAGATTTTTATAATGAATAGTTGGTTTTGCAAAAATACGATCGTCTAGCTGATGTTGATTAAGTATTTTTGATGATGATAATAAACGAATTCGTTCTTGGTATGAAATGAGTGCTGTTCTTAATCGTTCAAAAGTAAAAGGTTTAACAATGTAATCAATCACACCTAACCGTAATGCTGTTTGGATATCGCCAGTATTACATGCAGCTGTAACCATAATTATATCGATTTGTGGATAACTAATACGTATATGTTGTAAAAGTTCAAGACCATTTAATTTTGGCATAAAGACATCAAGTAAAATAAGATCAATATGGTTATCATGGATAAAATGTAATGCTTGTTCTCCATTATTGACATTGGCAATTAAATTGAAACCTGAGATCATTTGTAAATATTTTTTGTTTAATTCAGCAACCATAGGATCATCTTCAACTATTAAAACTTCTATCATGAATTTCTTTCTCCCTGTAGATCTCTTTTAGAGGCAATAATACTTTAAAACAAGCGCCTTTTTTATTATCTACATCACATAATTGAATATGACCATTTAACTCATCGATGCTTGCTAAAACTAAATAAAGTCCAATACCTCGATTATCTCCTTTAGTTGAATATCCTTTTTGAAAAATGTATTGTGTATCTTCTTCTGAAATACCATTTCCATTATCAATAATCTCTATTTGAAAGGTATTATTGGATATAACTAAATTTACATTTATCTGTTTCTCATCCAAAAATTGCACAGCATCTAAACCATTATCAATAAGATTACCAAGGATGGTTATTAAACTATGAGTCACGGAGGTATTGGGAATAAGTTTTAATTCACCATCAACATTTAAAGAAAGACAAACACCTAATTCTCTCGCTCTGCTAAATTTGCTATTTAAAAAACCAGCAATAATAGGATCTTTTATTGTTTGACTAATCACATTTGATTCGGCTTGTTTATTCCCTATTATTTCTTCTAAATAATCAATTAGTTCTTGCTTATTATTGTTGAATGCTAAACCATAAATTACATGCAATTTATTGTTGAACTCATGGGATTGAGAACGTAATGCATCAGCATATCGATTCACTCCGGTAAGATTTTCGGCCAATTGTCGAACCTCAGTCATATCCCGAAACGAAGCAATGGCTCCAACTAAAGATTCTTTTACAAACAAGGGGGTTCTATTGGTAAGAATCACGACACCATTGATATTTTGCTCACAATCATATTGAGCAACACCCGTCATCATGACTTCATATAATCGAGTATTGGGAATGATGTCGTCAATCTGTTGTCCAATGATATCCTCTTTACTATTACTAATACGTAATATGCGCCTTGCTTCATTATTTATTTGGGTAATAAAGCCTTGACGATTAACCACAACAATCCCTTCTTTAACCGTTCTGATGATTGCATTTCTTTCTTCAAAAAGCTGCGCTATTTCTAATGGCTCAAGTCCATATAGGATTTTTTTTATATTACGGGATAATAATGAGGCTAAAATGATGGCAATGACTAGGGATGCAACTAATGATAACCAAATAGGTTGACTCGTCCTTGCTGCTAAATGGTCAATTTTTTTTAAGGTTTGACCTACTAGTACTCCGCCAATTTGCTGATGATGCTCATTAAAAATAGGGCTAAATGCACGAACAGAATCACCTAATGTTCCTTTAGCGATTGATGTATAAGACTCACCTTTTAATGCTCTTTGCTCATCCCCCCCAACAACGAATCGACCTATTTTATTTTTATCAGGATGAGAATAACGAACACCTTGCATATTGAAAATGACAACAAAATCAACTTGCGTCAACTTTCGGACTTGCTCAGTATTTGTTTGAATAAAATCTAGATTTTGTGGGATCGGGTTTTGTATTTTATCAATAAAATCATTTGAAGTTGAAATTATATTAGCTATATTTTCAACTTGTTGGTGCGAATGGGTTAAATACTCATCGTTTACAACATGGATAATATAAATATTTTGAGCAATAACTGAAAGTATAAATACTAAACAAATTAAGCTAATGAGTTTAACTTTTAGTGTTAATCGATTAAAGAGATACTTCATTTTTATTATTCAATTTATTAATACCATCATTGTCCTAATGTATTAAATACCTACTAATAAAAAATTATTAGTAGGTATATTTGAAATAAATTAGATAATTTCAGAATGATCATTAATATTTAGCTGCATTTTTTACACTTTCTGCAACTATTTTTGCCACATTTGGTTCAAAGGCATTTGGTAAAATACAATCTACTGATAATTTATCATTCGATACAATGCTTGCTAAACCTTTGGCTGCGGCTAATTGCATTTCTAACGTAATGTTTTTGGCTCTTGCATCTAAAGCCCCTCTAAAAATACCCGGAAATGCTAGAACATTATTGATTTGGTTAGGATAATCACTACGGCCTGTACCAACAATATAAGCTCCAGCCGCTTTGGCTTCATCTGGAAAGATTTCAGGTGTTGGATTAGCCATAGCAAAAATAATCGATTTTTCTGCCATTGTAGAAACCCATTCAGGTTTTAACACACCTGGTGCTGAAACACCGATAAATACATCGGCATTTTTTACTGCATCTTGTAAGGTTCCTCGTTGTTTTGAACGATTAGTTCTTTTTGCCATTGCCATATGATGAGAAGGTAAAGAACTATCATCTTCAGATAAAATTCCTATTTTATCGACTACTTTCAGATCTGTTACCCCAGCAGCTAATAGCATATCTGCAATAGCAATACCCGCTGCGCCCCCACCGTTTATTACCACTTTGGCTGATTCAATTTTTTTATTTGCAACTTTCAGGGCATTATATAATGCAGCCAAAACAACAATTGCAGTGCCATGTTGGTCATCGTGGAAAACAGGAATATCTAAAATTTCTTGTAAACGTTTTTCAATTTCAAAACAGCGTGGAGCACTGATGTCTTCAAGATTAATGCCGCCAAAGGATGGTGCAAGCGCAGCAATATGTTTAACAAGTTCATCTGGGTCTTGAGTATTTAACGATAAAGGAATTGCATCTACATTGGCAAATTGTTTAAACAATATCGCTTTACCTTCCATAACCGGAATAGCTGCTTCTGGTCCAATATTACCAAGTCCTAATACTGCAGAACCATCGGTAATCACTGCCACTAAATTACGTTTACTTGTATATTCATAAACAGATTCAGGATGTTGTGCGATCTCTGTGCAAACCGCTGCCACTCCAGGCGTATAAGCAACACTAAGATCCGACATTGAATTAACGGGTACTTTTGAGTTGATTTCAAATTTACCATGCATTTGTTTACTAATGGCTAAAGCTTTTTCTTGAACTGTTGTCATGATTATTCCTTTCTGATTACACTTAAAAACTATTAAATTAATAATTAATATTTTTGTTGTTTATGTTGTATTAATTACTTTTAAAATCATATATCTTCATTACTTTTATAAATTTGTGCAACTACATATGTAAGTATCTTAATAATGCTGTGGTACATATCACCATTAAAGCCCCTCCTAATCTTGTTGCAACTTGTGCAAATGGCATTAAGTTCATTCTATTTGCCGTTGACAGTATCGCTACATCACCCGTTCCACCCATACCACTTTGACATGATGAGATGATTGAAGCTTCAACAGGATACATTTTTAGGAAAAAACTACAGACAAAACCTGTCATTGATACGGTAAATACTACAGAGATAATGGTTATAAAATAAGGAATAGTTAAAACATTTACAACACTACCTAAATCAATATATAGCAGACCTAAACCAGCCATTAAAGGAAAAGTAAAATTACCCGAGATAAATTTATACCATTGTTGACTACCACGTTCGACACTTTCAGGTAATAAACGGAAATATTTAACAAATGCAGTGGCAATAATCATTAATACGGGACCAGGGAAATGAGTTATCTTTTCCAAAATCATACCAAATATGAACAATGTGGCTAAAATCATCACCGCCCCACTCATTGCTCTGGCATCTAATGGAGTTTTATCTTCTTTTAATGCATCTGCTAATCCATCAAACTCAATTTTTACCAGTTGACCATGACCACTTAAATGAGGTTTGACTTCGCCAATTCGACTCATTATGGCGGTAAAGGTAATTGCAAAAAAGTTACCTACTACGGTTGCAGGAATTAATGCGCTTACAAATTTATCATAATCTTGCTCAAGGATATTACTATAAGCGTTAGACAGTTGTAATACGCCTTCACCAATTCCTCCTGCCATAACCGGCGAAACAGTGTAGAAAAAAGCATGTTCCCAACTATCACCAAAAGCAACAGCAACACAGACACCGACAAAAGCAGCTAGGCACATACCAAGTAACATCGGAATCATCATACGAATAAAGCCTTGTATTAAAATGACTCTATGCATTCCTAAAATACTACCACACACTAAGCTTGCAATATAAAAGAGTAGAAAATTAGAGTCTTTCATTAACATTTTGGCTGCTGTTAAAGTATTTTCATCAAAAACACCGCAGTAAACTAATAGTGACGGTACAATTAACGATAAAATTGCGGGAGCCCCAAATTTTTTAAAAAACGGTATATTTTGACCTACGGTTCCTAAAAACCAACCTAATGGTAAAATAACAGCAAATCCCCCGATCAGTGTTTTTGGCAACATATTCAATTGGGCAGCAATAATCACAATAATTGAACAAATCGCAAAAATGGGTAAGGGTAGCGATCCTATGTAGATTTTATTAATTTGGAAATCCTTCGTCATGCTCATAACTCAACCTTTTTATTGTTTAACTTCGCTTTGGAATCTTAAACAGTATAGTTGTTGATGAAAAATTCAGAAGAATAAGAAAGTTATATAACTAATTATGTAATTAATGTAAGTCATTT
>CAMLMY010000020.1 GCA_946481345.1 uncultured Gilliamella sp.
AGCTGATTAATTGTTGCCATTAATAAGCTCCTGATTAATTAAAATAAATTTAAAAATTGCTTTTTAGATACGTAATTAATAACTGTAGCCCAAAGCCTATTTATATAAGTTTTGGGTCGCAAGATTCTAGACCTCAATAGCTATAATGTCAAGTATTAGCACAGGTTCTTTATGTTATTTATCAATAATTTTTATGCGTGAATAAATGCGAAATAAAAATACATTTTTTTTATTTTATTGGTGCTTTTTATCGCACTAGTTTATCCTAATAGATGGGATATAAATTAATACCAATATATAAATGTGACAATGAAAGATACACAGGTTGAAAGTTACAAAGTTGTTTTGCTATTTAATGCAAACAATATTTATGATCGACAAATCCTTAAAGGAATAGGTGATTTTCTAAAAGCGAATAATATTCACTGGAATATCTATATTTCCGAAACCATGCGTTATGATACAAATACAGCTTTCCATTTTGATTGCGATGGTATTATTGCTAATTTTGATGATCCAGATATTCAAGATTTACTAACTAATGTTGATATTCCAATAATTGGGGTAGGTAGTTCTCATCATGATAATTCAAGTTATCCAAAGGTTCCTTATGTTGCTGCGGATAATTTTGCGATTATTGAGAGTGCTTTTAATCATTTATGTTCTAAAGGCATTAATCAATTTGCCTTTTATGGCCTACCATCACATCGATCTTGTCGTTGGGCGGCAGTAAGAGAACAGTTTTTTGAGCAAATTGTAAATCAAAAGGGTTATGAAGGGTTTATTTATCAAGGAACAACTACATCTCTTGATAATTGGCAAGATAGCTTAGATAAACTCTCTAAATGGTTATTATCTCTGCCAGTTAATACCGGCATTATTGCCGTAAATGATGCTAGAGCTCATCATATTTTACAAGCTTGTGATAGAGTTGAAATAAAAATACCTGAAGAGTTATGCTTAATTGGTATAGATAATGAAGAAGTAATCAATGATCTATCGATGGTTTCCTTATCTACTGTAAAACAAGGAACCGAGGAGATGGGATTTGAAGCCGCTAAATTATTGCAAAAAATATTTAATAAAGGAAAGGTCTCTACCTCACCACGGTTAATTTCACCGAAAAAAGTTATTGAACGTCGTTCGACCGATTACCGTTCAATACAAGATCCTTATGTTATACAAGCTATTCATTATATCCGTGATTATGCTTGTAAAGGTATTAAAGTAGATCAAGTGACTTCGGAATTGCAAATATCTCGTTCTAATTTAGAACTTCGCTTTAAAACATCATTAGGTAAAACCATTCACACGGTCATTCATGAAGAGAAGTTTAATCGAGCCAAATATCTATTAATTGAATCTTCATTATCGATTCAAGCAATATCTGAGCAATGCGGCTATCCATCAGTGCAATATTTTTACTTTTTATTTAAAAAGTTATATGGTATGACACCGAAGGATTTCAGAAATAAATTTACCAATCTTAATTTACTATAATCAAATTAACATAAAGTTAAAAAATAGATTTATTAACTGGCTAAAAAGCAGAAGAGTGTTACAAAAGATCTTCTGCTTTTTAATATCAAGACATTAGCGGCTTTAATTGTTGATAAATGTTTCTAAACATAGCACGCTGTTGTTGGTAATATTCATGTTTTTCCCTATCTGGCTGGTGAGTTTGAATGGTTGGTAATGGTGCTAACCATTGCCCTAAATCACTATCTGGGTTACAAGCGATTTGTGCCAGTTTAGCGGCGCCTAAAGCGGGACCAACTTCGCCACCCTCACAATAAACTATAGTATAACCAGAGATATCGCTAATTAATTGGCGCCAATATTTACTTCTAGCTCCGCCACCAATAACAATAATTTTATCAGGTGAAATGCCGCTTTGTTTTACCACATCTATACCATCTGCTAGGCCATAACTCACACCTAATAAGATTGCTTTAGCCAAATCGACTTTATTATGTTGATAGGTTAAGCCAAAAAATACGCCTTTAGCTTCAGGGTTATTATGCGGTGTTCTTTCACCTGATAGATAAGGTAAAAAATAGACTGGCGGTTTATCGTCAGATGGTTGTTCTTCTATTAAGCTAAATAATGTAGCAACATCTTTAATGTCTAACAATTGGCATCCCCAATCAAGACATGAAGCACAACTTAACATAACCGACATAAGATGCCAACGATTAGGTAATGCATGGCAAAAGCTATGAATTGCCTGTTCAGGTTGGCTGATAAACCGATCAGTAACGGCGAAATAAACCCCTGAAGTACCAAGTGAAAGCATTGCTTGTCCTGGTTGATAAAGACCAACACCGATAGCACCGGCAGCATTATCGCCACCACCGGCAATAACTGGAATTGAATTTATATTCCAACGCTTAGCAATATCATCAGTAACATAACCCGTTATTTGATTGCCTTCAAATAAGGTTGGCATATGTTGTCGACTTAAACCACAAGCATTTAACAATTGATCGTTCCAATCACGTTTTTCAACATCTAACCACATGGTGCCAGCAGAATCAGACATATCTGATGCATATTCGCCTGTAATTTTAAAGCGTAAATAATCCTTTGGTAAAAGTACTTTATCTATTTTGGCAAATATTTCTGGCTCGTGTTTTTGCACCCATTTTATTTTGGGTGCAGTAAAACCTGCCATCATCAAATTGCCAGTAATTTTTCTAGAATTTGGCACTAATTGCTCTAATTCATGACATTCAATATCACAACGACCGTCATTCCATAAAATTGCAGGCCTTAATACTTGAGATGAACTATCTAGTAGTACTGCTCCATGCATTTGTCCACTTAAGCCAATTGCTTTGACTAGTGTTAAGTCATGTTGATGGCTAAGTTCTTGTAGTGCTGAATCTGTTGCTTGCCACCACTGCTGGGGATCTTGTTCAGACCATAATGGGTGAGGACGGGATACGGTGAGTGACTTTGTATTTGACGCCACAATGCGTTGTTTTTCATCCATTAAAATTACTTTGACACCAGAAGTGCCTAAATCAATACCAATATACATATCTGCCTCCATTATGCAGCTATCAGAACTATAAATATAATAGTTCTGATAGGTAAATACACAATGATTTTTTTAGCCAAAAATAGATTTATTAACAATATTTTCTAATTGCTCTTGTGCACCGCTACGTGCTTTAGGTTGCAGATTATTTACAAGACTATATTGTGCAATTTCTTGTAGGGACATATTCCCTTGTAAAATATCTTTACCTAAATTTTTGTCCCAATCGGCATAACGCTCAGCTACTTTTTGATTTAATAATTTATCTTCAATCATTTTCGCTGCACATTTTAATGATAATGCCATCGTATCGATAGCACCAATATGCCCATGAAATACATCATATTTATCAATGCTTTGTCGTCTTATTTTGGCATCAAAGTTAAGTCCACCTGTGGTAAATCCGCCACTTTTTAATATTTCATACATAACTAGTGTGTTTTCCTCGACACTATTCGGAAATTGATCTGTATCCCAGCCCAATTGTGGATCTCCTCGATTAGCATCAAGTGAACCAAATATATCTAAGGCAATAGCTGAAGCTACCTCATGTTGGAATGAATGGCCGGCAAGTGTTGCATGATTCGCTTCAATATTGACCTTGATTTCTTTTTCTAAGCCGAATTGTTTTAAAAAGCCATAAATGGTTGCAACATCATAATCATATTGATGTTTGGTTGGCTCTTGTGGTTTTGGTTCAATCAATAATGCGCCATTGAAACCAATCTTGTGTTTGTTTTCGACAACTAATTGCATAAATTTACCAAGTTGTTCTCGTTCTTGGCGTAAGTTAGTATTTAACAGCGTTTCATAACCTTCTCGACCACCCCATAATACATAATTTTGACCACCTAACTTATGTGTAGCATTCATTGCATGGACAACTTGAGTGGCAGCACAGGCAAAAACTTCCGGATCAGGATTAGTTGCCGCGCCAGCTGCATATCTTGGATTTGTGAAACAGTTAGCCGTTCCCCATAATAAATTAACGCCAGTTTCTTGTTGCTTTTGTAACAGGATATCTGTCATCATGGATAAATTAGATATGTATTCTTGAATTGAATTACCTTCTGGTGCAACATCGACATCATGAAATGCATAAAAAGGAACATTCATTTTATAAAAAAATTCAAAAGCAATATCTGCTTTTGCTTTGGCATTAGCTAGTGGATCAGCCCCTTTTTGCCACGGATAATTAAATGAATTTGCACCAAACATGTCGGTGCCAGCCCAACAAAAAGTGTGCCAATAACAGATAGAAAAGCGTAAGTGCTCAGCCATTGTTTTTCCCAAAATTATCTGCTCTGGATTGTAATATCTGAATGCAAAAGGATTATTAGTTTGTGTTCCTTCGTATTTAACTCTTTCTATTTTTTCATAATATTGACTCATAATGTACCTCTAAATACCATTAATTAACTTAAAATCTATATATTGGTTACTAAGTTTTCTGGATAACTAAACGTTGCTAAATCAGGTAATCAATATGCATGAGTTTTAACAACAACAACAATTACTAAATTTTGTAGCGATTTTATGTTTTTTGTTTTTTGTGACGCAGATCAAATTCTATAAAGGGTTAAAAGAAGGTGAAATGATTGTTGTAGTCTGTTTGAAATTTCAGATGAAATAATTGTATGGGGGGAGAAGCTATTTCTACCATGTTAATGGTAGAAATAGTTTGATGAAATTAATGATGATCGATAAAGATGAATTTTAAAGCAAACAGTAGTGCAAAAACTATCACACAAAGATTTAATTCTTTAAATTTACCAGTAAATGTTTTCAATATCACATAAGAGATAAAGCCAAGTGCGACCCCTTCAGTAATAGCAAAAGCAAATGGCATCATTAATGCGGTAATAAATGCTGGTGTTGCATCAGTTAAATCAGACCAGTTAACTTTCATTAAACTTGATACCATTAAGATACCAACAAAAATTAGTGCGCCTGATGTGGCATAAGGTGGTACTAAATGTGCTAAAGGTGATAAGAAAGTCATCATTAAAAATAATAAGCCAACCACCACTGCAGTTAAGCCTGTACGTCCACCAACTGAAATGCCTGCGGAACTTTCAATGTAAGTTAATACAGATGAAGTGCCAAATAACCCACCTAGTGAAGAACTGAAACTATCAATTAATAAAGCTTGACGCATTTTAGGAAAACGACCTTTTTCGTCAGAAAGTCCTGCTTTATCAGTTAAAGCTAAAATAGTACCCGATGAATCAAACAAGCTGACAATCATTACTGAAAAGATTACCCCGAGGATACCAATATTCAGTGAACCAGCAAGGTCAACATGGCCAACAACGCTGCCAACACTCGGTGGAACGGCTGCAATTCCTTGATAACTAATATTTGGATCAAGCCATAGCGCTAGTAGGGTTACGACAAGAATAGAAACTAACACGGCGGCATGAAAATTGCGGGTAGCAAGGATAACGATAATAAAAAATCCAAGCGAACCTAATAAGACTTTAAGTGACAAAATATTGCCTAAGGTTAGTAATGTAGCTGGCGATGCGACCACAATACCCATATTTTGGAATCCCATAAAAGCAATAAATAAGCCAATACCAGCACTAATGCCAGCGCGTAAACACTGTGGAATATGTTCGATTAACCAATGGCGGACTTTAAATAGTGATAATGCAAAAAAGACCAATGATCCCCAAAATATCGCTCCCATCCCAACTTGCCAAGAATAGCCCATTGCACCGCATATTCCATAAGCAAAAAAGACATTTAGCCCCATGGCAGGTGCTAAAGCAATCGGTAGATTGGCAAATAATCCCATCATAATTGTCGCAAAAGCGGTGACAACACAAGTTAGGACAAACACTGCTGATTTATCCATTCCTGTTGCAGATAAGATTGAAGGATTAACAAAGATGATATAAACCATGGTTAAAAAGGTGGTACAACCGGCGATAAATTCGGTACCAGGGGTGGTTTTTTTCTCTTTTAATTGAAAGATTTTTTCGAATAGTGAATTCATAAATTAAAGCCCAATTTAGGTTGATAGTGATCCATTTTGATATAATTTTATATCTTTATTTTTACCGAAGTAAATTTACGGTAAAAATAAAAAAGATATAAAGTGATTACTTCATATCTTTAAAAAAACGTAAAAACACGGCGCTATTATTGCCAGTAATTTATTTTGGTCAAGCGTTATTCTAAATAACAAATAGCATTTTATTCGTGATCAGTCATGCTGATAACTTAGCGCTAACATAGTTTTTAGCCATTTAATGGTACACTGGATAAAATGCTGATTATCAATAGATTAGTTAGCCAAAATATCTAATTTATTTTTAGTAATTTTTACTTTTAAAATCCGATGACTTTCAATCTCGGCGACTTCAAATAGATAGTCACCAATCTGTATGGTTTCACCCACATTGAGTAGATGTTGGGCTTTTTCCATCAATAATCCGGCAAGGGTATGATATTCTCGCTTATCATCAATCGGAATCGGTACAAATCTTACTAATTCTTCTACTGGGATATAGCCATTTGCAATCCAACTATTATCATCTAAACATTGGATGTCATGTTTAGCATCGATCTCTTCTTCTTCAGTTGGAAAGTCACCAGCAATGGTTTCAATAACATCGGTCACTGACACCACACCTTGCATTGATCCAAATTCATCAACCACAAAAGCAAAGTGAGTTTTGGCTTTTTTGAATTGTTCCAGCGCTACAAGTAAAGATACTGTTTCAGGAAAAATTAATGGTTGTTTGATTAATGAATTAATATCAAAAGGTTGTTTATTTTGTAAAATATCTTTTAACAGATCATTAACTTGAATGATACCTAATGGTTCATCAATTGAAGCATTATCAGTCACTACTAAACGTGAATGAGGATTGTCAAAAATTTCTTTTAATATTACTTCTCGATCATCATTGATATTGACCATATCAACATCTAATCGAGATGTCATGATACTGCTTACTGAACGTTGAGCTAAACCTAATACTCGCTCAACCATGTTTAATTCTTGATGATTAAATACTGAAGTTTTTTTATTATTATCAGATACCACATCAATGGTATGGCTATCAGGATCTTCTTCAGCATCGCCTTTAAGTAAATGTAAAATAGCTTCGGCGGTCCGTTCGCGTAGAGGTTTTTTGTTTAATGCTTTTCGACGGTTAAATATGGCTAGTTGATTAAAGAATTCAATCATAATCGAGAAGCCGATAGCTGCATATAAATAGCCTTTTGGAATGACAAAACCGAAACCTTCGGCAACCAAACTAAAGCCAATCATCAATAAAAAGCTTAAACATAAAATAACAATCGTTGGATGAGAGTTAACAAAATAGGCTAATGGTTTACTTGCCACCATCATAATCGCAATGGCGATACAAACTGCGATAATCATAACGGGTATATGGTCAACCATTCCCACTGCAGTAATGACTGAATCAAGTGAGAATACGGCATCAAGTACCACGATTTGTGCAACAACAGTCCAAAAATGTGAGGTTTTTTTCGGTTTTCCATCCTCGTGTGATGTACCTTCTAAACGCTCATTGAGTTCCATTGTCGCTTTAAACAGCAAAAATATTCCGCCAAGCAACATAATTAATTGCCGAGCATTGAAACTAATACCTGATATAGAAAATAGTGGGGTGGTGAGAGTAACTAACCAGCCAGTAAACATTAATAACAATATTCGGGTTATTAATGCAAAAGCAAGGCCTGTAATGCGTGCTTTATCTCGTTGTTGAGGCGGAAGTTTCTCCGCAAGAATGGCAATAAAAACAATGTTATCAATGCCAAGGACGATTTCAAGTACAACTAGAGTGGATAAACCAATCCAGATTGTAGGATCCATGATCCATTCCATATGTCAGGTGATTACCTCTAATGATCACAGCACATGCTGCTTAGTAATTCTGTCTGTAATTAGCAAAATAATCAATAAAATATTTAAATTTTTGACTATTTTATGGAAAATTGTTGATTAAAAGCCTTTATTAGGCGTAAAAATTAACTTCGCCAGAATGTCGGCGTGAATAAAACTAATAAAGTAAATATTTCTAGTCGACCAAATAACATGTCAACGACCATGACCCATTTCACCATATCACTGACATGAGCAAAATTATCACTGACACTACCAAGGCCAACGCCTAAATTATTTAGCGATGAAGCAACGATATAAAATGAGTCAGTTGCATCAATTCCTGTTGCCATAATAATAAACAAACTCACTAAAAATACTAATGCATAGGCAGAAAAGAATCCCCATACCGCTTCAATGATACGTTCTGGTACAACACGATTATTGAGTTTTAAGGTATAAATTGCATTAGGGTGAATAAGTCGTTTTAACTCTCGTGAACCTTGCATAAATAGTAGTAGTACCCGAACAACTTTTAGTCCTCCACCAGTAGAACCAGCACAGCCACCAATAAACGAAGCACATAATAAAAAGATAGGTAATGACGATGGCCAAGTATTAATATCATCGACGGTAAAGCCTACTGTTGCTGAAACAGACACGACTTGTAAAACAATTTTGTCGACACTAAGATGGCGTTGTGGCTGATAAATATAGATCACTAAAGCGCAGATAATAATTAAGATAAGCAGAATAAAGATAAAGGTTCTAAATTCTTGATCACGCCAATACACTTTCACTGAGATACCATTTAACGCAGCAAAATGTAGAGCAAAATTACATCCTGACAAAATGAGGAACAAGGTAACAATATAGTTAATTGTTGCACTATTAAAATAAGCTAAATTGTTATCATGGGTCGAAAAACCACCCATTGATATCGTTGAAAAGCTATGTGAAATAGCATCAAAGATATCCATTCCAGCACACCACAAACTTATTGCACATAAGGTAGTGAGTAAAATGTAAATCGACCAAAGTGTTTTTGCTGTTTCGGCAATACGTGGTCGCATTTTACTGTCTTTTTGAGGACCAGGAATTTCAGCACGATAGAGCTGCATACCCCCGACTCCTAATAATGGTAAAATTGCAACCGCAAGTACGATGATCCCCATACCGCCTAACCATTGCAGCATTTGACGATAGAAAAGTAGCGCTTTGGGTAAATGATCCAAATTGACAATCGTAGTGGCGCCAGTGGTTGTTAATCCAGAAAAAGACTCAAAAAAAGCTGTGGTTAAATTAAGATTGATATGATTATCAAATAGGAACGGGAATGCGCCAATAGTGCCTAAAACGACCCAAAATAATACAACAATGAAAAAGCCTTCTCGAGTACTTAATTCATGGCGTTGATGACGATTAGGAAACCACAATAACACACCTAAAATTAATGCTGCGAAAAATGAACGAACAAAAATAGCACCAGCACCGTCACGATATATTAACGCCACTAGTGCAGGTATTAACATAAATACTGACAATAGTGATATTAATAAACCGATAATTCTTATAATCGAGCGCCAATGCATCATATATAGTAATCTCTATTTAAAGCCACGTGATGATTTTATAAGATCGTAAGCAGCTTGAATTTCTTGTGCTCGCTTTTTGGCTGCTTCTAACATCTCTTTTGGTAAGCCTTTGGATACCAATTTGTCTGGATGATGTTCATTCATTAATTTACGATAGGCTCTTTTTATTTCAGAAATTTCAGCAGATGAATTTATTCCTAATATTTTATAAGCATTTGCTAAATCTGATTGCCTAGTACTGCTTTGGGAACCATTATAATTATGATTTTGTTGATATTGATGTTGACTGTTTTGTTGATTGTACTGATATTCTTGACGGAAATGAAAGCTTCCCATCATCATTTGAATATATATTGCCATTTGTGGTCGTGGAATACGAAACTCATCGGCAACAATGAAAAGAATCTCTGATTCTTTGTCATCTAAATGACCATCAACTAAAGCAGCTTGAATTAATTGTTCACAAAAGATATTTAAGACATTACGTCGATAACGATATTGGTGATATAACTCACTTAATCGTGATCGAAGTGGGTAATCACTCGCTTTACCACGATTGAATGATTCTTGCGCTAATTGACGACTTGTCGCATCAAGTTGGAGTCGATCCATAACTTGCCGAGCAAGATTAATATCATCACGAGTAACAACCCCTTTAGCTTTACTTAAATGTCCTAATACTTCAAAAACAACCGTTAAGTATAAGTTTGGATTAGATTGTGTCCTTTTCTCAGTCAATTTATTGCCAAATGCTTGATATAGCATTGGGCCAATAAATAATCCGAGTATAAATCCCCACCCAGATTTTAATACTGAATTCAGTATTAAACCGGTAATAACGGACCAGATCAAAGACATATTATTCGTTTACCTCAATTCGATCTATTTTTTGCAATCCACGTGGTAATGATGTGCCTTTACGAGCACGCTCCGCTCTAAATTTTTGTAAATCAGCTGGATAAAGTGTAAGTTTGCGTTTACCAACATATAGAGTTATAGATGTTTCTGGTGTTATCAACATCATATAAGCTAGGCTATCATCGCTACCAGAGAGTGAAATAATTTTATTGCCTTTACCTTTAGATAATTCTGGTAAATCTTTTACTGGGAATATCAGCATTCTTCCTGCTTTAGTAATTGATAACAGCAAGCTTTCTTCTGATAAAATCTCTATTGGTGCTAATACATCTGCATCTTTAGATAAATTAATCACTGCTTTACCATTACGGTTGCGCGCAATTAAATCATTAAATTGACAGATAAAACCGTATCCAGCACTCGATGCAAGTAAGAATTTTTGTTGTTCATTGCCTGACATCAATACATGTTCAATGGTTGCTCCAGCTGGTAATGCCAGTTTACCAGTAAGAGGTTCGCCTTGTCCTCTAGCTGATGGTAATGTACTTGGCTCAATAGCGTAACTGCGACCAGTTGAATCGATAAATACCACTGGTTGATTACTTTTACCTTTTGCTGCGGTTTTAAAAGTATCACCTGCTTTATAACTTAATCCTACAGGATCGATATCATGGCCTTTAGCAGCTCTGACCCAACCCATTTCTGATAATACGATTGTAACTGGTTCAGAAGGGATTAACTCTTGTTCAGTAATTGCTTTGGCTTCACTGCGTTCGACAATTGGTGAACGACGTTCATCACCATATTTTTCAGCATCAGCTTGTAGCTCTTTTTTGATTAAATTACTTAACTTTCTTGGTGAAGCTAATAATGCTTGCAGTTGATCTCGCTCTTTAGCCAGTTCGGCTTGTTCACCTTTGATACGAATTTCTTCTAGTTTAGCTAAATGGCGGAGTTTTAATTCTAAGATAGCTTCAGCTTGTGTTTCGCTTAAGGCAAATCTCTGAATTAATTCTGCTTTTGGGTCATCTTCATGACGAATGATTTCAATTACTTCATCAATATTTAGGAAGGCAATTAATAAACCATCTAAAATATGTAGTCTTTTTAGTATTTTATCTAAGCGATAATTTAAGCGACGGGTTACGGTAATGCGTCGATATTCTAACCATTCAGTTAGGATTTCAACCAATCCTTTAACAGATGGACGATTATCTAGTCCAATCATGTTCATATTAACACGATAACTTTTTTCTAGATCAGTAGTGGCAAATAGATGATTCATTACTTGCTCTAGATCCACACGATTAGAACGTGGCACAATAACCAGACGAGTCGGATTTTCGTGATCGGATTCGTCACGTAAGTCTTCAATTAACGGTAGTTTTTTAGCGCGCATTTGGCTAGCAATTTGCTCTAAAATTTTAGCACCAGAAACTTGATGTGGCAGATCAGTAATAACAATGTCGCCATCTTCTTTTTTCCAAACTGCTCGCATACGTATTGAGCCACGGCCAGTTTTATAAATTTTGGCGATATCTTCCGGAGAGGTAATAATCTCTGCTTCTGTTGGGAAGTCAGGGCCTTTTATGTGCTCCATCACTTCGCTAAGTGTTGCTTTTGGATTATCAGCTAACATAATAGCTGCATTCGCCACTTCACGAATGTTATGAGGTGGAATATCGGTTGCCATACCTACCGCAATACCGGTAGTACCGTTTAATAAGATATTCGGCAATCTAGCTGGCAACATTTTTGGCTCTTGTAATGTACCATCAAAATTTGGCGTATAGTCAACAGTGCCTTGTCCTAACTCACCTAACAATAATTCGGCATATTTTGATAAACGTGATTCGGTATAACGCATTGCAGCAAATGATTTTGGATCATCGGGTGCCCCCCAGTTTCCTTGCCCATCAACTAATGGATATCGATAAGAAAACGGTTGCGCCATTAATACCATTGCTTCATAACAGGCAATATCACCATGAGGATGGTATTTACCTAAAACGTCACCGACAGTACGGGCTGATTTTTTAAATTTTGCTTGAGCATTTAGTCCTAATTCTGACATTGCATAAACAATGCGACGTTGTACTGGTTTTAAGCCATCGCCAATAAACGGCAATGCGCGATCCATAATGACATACATTGAGTAGTTTAAATAGGCGCTTTCGGTAAATGTTCGTAGCGACTGAACTTCTACTCCGTCATGAGTTATTTCACTCATTATTGTTCCTCTAAATTATTCTGTATATTAGACATCAAGTTCAACTTGGTCACCTTTTTCTTGTAACCATTCTCGGCGATCTTCGGCACGTTTTTTCGCCAGTAACATATCCATTAATGCCATTGTTTCTTCGGCATTATCTAGTGATAACTGAACTAATCTACGGGTGTTAGGATCCATTGTGGTTTCGCGAAGTTGTAATGGATTCATTTCACCCAACCCTTTGAAACGTTGAACATTTGGCTTACCTTTTTTACGTTTAAGCTGATCTAAAATCCCTTCTTTTTCTTCTTCATCAAGGGCGTAATGAACTTCTTTGCCTAAATCGATACGATACAGTGGTGGCATGGCGACAAAAATATGTCCATGTTCAACCATGGCTCGAAAGTGACGAACAAATAGTGCGCACAGTAACGTGGCAATATGCAATCCATCTGAGTCAGCATCGGCTAAAATACAGATTTTACCGTAGCGTAATTGACTTAAATCATCACTATCAGGATCAATACCAATAGCTACTGAAATATCATGAATTTCTTGCGATCCTAATACTTCGTCAGATGAGACTTCCCAAGTATTTAATATTTTGCCTTTCAACGGCATAATTGCTTGATATTCACGATCACGGGCTTGTTTAGCCGACCCGCCAGCAGAATCACCTTCGACTAAAAATAGTTCGGTGCGACTTAAATCTTGTGATGCACAGTCAGCCAGTTTACCCGGTAAAGCTGGACCACTGGTTAGTTTTTTACGGATGACTTTTTTGGATGCTCTTAAGCGTTTTTGAGCACTGGAAATTACCATCTCAGCAAGTAATTCGGCAATTTGTACATTTTGATTCAACCACAGGCTAAATGCATCTTTAACAATAGCTGAAACAAAAGCTGCACTTTGTCTTGATGATAAACGTTCTTTGGTCTGACCGGCAAATTGCGGTTCTTGCATTTTTACTGATAACACA
The DNA here is from genome assembly GCA_946481345.1 of uncultured Gilliamella sp. GTDB lineage: Bacteria > Pseudomonadota > Gammaproteobacteria > Enterobacterales > Orbaceae > Gilliamella. The sequence goes on from CAMLMY010000020.1 coordinate 13,552, forward strand.
TAGGCACAGCGTTCCCAAATATCATCGGCGGTTAATTTTAAACCACGCGGTAATAAATTACGAAACTCACAAAATTCACGCATGGCATCAAGTAATCCTTGACGTAAACCATTGACATGGGTACCACCTTGCACAGTAGGAATTAAGTTAACGTAACTTTCAGTTAACAATTCACCTCCTTCTGGTAACCAAAGTAATGCCCATTCAACCGCTTCTGTTTCACCTGTATGGCTACCAGTAAATGGTTGTTCCGGTAATAGTGTGTAACCACTAACTGACTCTATCAGATAATCTTTTAAACCGTCTTGATAACACCAGCGTTGCTCAGTACTGTTAATTTTGTCTTTAAAAATGATTTCCAGTCCCGGGCAAAGTACAGCTTTCGCTTTAAGCAAATGAGTTAGGCGAGGTACTGAGAAGCGAGGTGAATCAAAATATTTTTCATCCGGCCAAAAACGTACTTTTGTACCAGTATTTCGTCGGCCACAGGTGCCAATTACATGTAAATCTTCAACTTTATCACCATTTTCAAAGGCGATTTGGTAAACTTGTCCATCACGGTTTACGGTGACTTCTACGCGTTTGGATAAGGCATTGACAACAGAGATACCCACCCCATGTAAACCACCAGAAAATTGATAGTTTTTGTTGGAGAACTTACCACCAGCATGTAAGCGACAAAGTAATAGTTCAATAGCCGGTACGCCTTCTTCAGGATGGATATCAACAGGCATACCTCGACCATCATCAATAACCTCAAGTGAATTGTCTTCATAAAGGGTTACTTTCACTTGGCGAGCATGGCCAGCAATAGCCTCATCGACACTATTATCAATCACCTCTTGCCCTAAATGATTGGGGCGAGCTGTGTCAGTATACATTCCAGGACGATGACGAACAGGATCGAGCCCTTTTAAGACCTCAATATCAACTGCATTATAAGTGGATTGTGACATAACTTTTCTGTTTATTCGATTAAATGGGCTTATTATACCAATCTTTCCTTAAGATGCATGAAATTAAATTTATAATAAAAAGCAAAGCTATTTTTTTATTGATAATAATTCTTATTTCATTAATTTATTTTAAGTTAATTTCGATTTTAGTCTTTTTTCTGTTTTATAATTTTAACTGTAGTATTATGATAATGACATGCCAAATATAAATAAGCGAATAGGATGAGCAAGTCAGATAATCAGATAACTCGGCGCGATTTTTTACAAAAATCATTAGCAATCGGTAGTGTGGCCGCATTAACTAATGATTTACAATTACCTTTTGCTTATGCCTCGCCAGAGACAGATCTTGCCAACACCTCGGTACCTAATCCAACGAGTCAAGAAAAGATTTTTTATAGTGCATGTTTAGTTAACTGTGGTAGTCGTTGCCCGTTAAAAGTACATGTTAAAAACGATATTATTACTAAAATATCTGCTGAAGATGGGATTAATGATGCGATCTTTGGTCAACATCAAATCCGTCCTTGTCTGCGAGGACGAGCTGTGCGTTGGCGTACTTATGATCCGGAACGGCTAAAATATCCAATGCTACGAATCGGTAAACGGGGTGAAGGCAAATTTAAACGCATCTCGTGGGACGAAGCTATCGATCTATTAGCAGAGAAACTCAAATACACTATTAATCGCTATGGCAATGAAGCTATTTATTACCAATATGGTACGGGTACGACAGGGGCAAATATCTCAGGTCGTAATGCCTGTAAGCGATTTTTAAGTTGTATCGGTGGTCACCTTAATTATCATGGTGATTATTCAAGTGGACAGATCACCGCTATTCAACCTTTTATATATGGTAATGCTAAAGAGTCGTTGCTAGACCAAATCAAACATTCTGATCTAGTTGTGATGTTTGGACATAATGTTGCTGAAACTAGAATGTCGGGCGGTGGGCAGGTTGCTGAGTTATATACTGCATTAGCACAAAGTAAAGCAAGGGTAATTATTATTGATCCACGCCGTAGTGAAAGTGTCGTTGGTTATAATGCTGAGTGGCTGCCGATTATTCCTGGTACTGACGCTGCGTTAGTCGCTGCAATTATTTATGCGTTGCTTGAAGAAGATCGTGTTGATGAGGCGATGCTTAACCAATATTGTGTGGGTTGGAATGCTGATACATTACCTGATAGTGCTCCGCCTTTTAGCGATTACAAATCTTATATTTTGGGACTAGGGCACGACAGAACCGCAAAAACGCCTGAATGGGCAGCTAAAAAAACCGGCATTCCAGCCAAACAAATTCGGCAGTTGGCATTAGATATTGTTAATGCTAAAGCAGCATGGATTTCACAAGGTTGGGGGCCACAGCGCTGGCAAAATGGTGAGCATACTACAAGGGCGATTATGATCCTACCGGTTATCACCGGTCAGTTTGGTAAGCGTGGTACTAACATTGGTACTTGGGGTGGTAGCGTAACTTATCCTGTGCCTGGCTTGAATATGGTTAACCCTGTTAAAACCAGTATTCCTTTCTTTTTATGGACGAAGGCAATTGATGAACCGTTAAGCATGACTGCGAAAAATTCTTATATAAAAGGTAAAGATAAATTAGATGTGGGTATTAAATTTATCTGGAGCTATGCTAGCAATGTTATTGGTAATCAACACGCCGATCTCAATCGGACTCACCAAATTTTACAAGACGAATCGAAATGTGAATTTATTTTAGTTTGGGATACCCATATGACTGCTTCAGCAAAATATGCAGATCTACTGTTACCGGATGTTTCATCTGTAGAGAGTAATGATTTAATCAATAATTCATATGCATCAGGTGCTTATCATTATTTTATTCGTTTGCAACGAGCAATAAAACCACTTTGGGAAAATCGTCCTGCTTATGAGGTTTTGACAGAATTGTCAGCAAAAATGGCAGTTAAAGATAAATTTACTGAAGGTCGGAGTCAAGATGATTGGATTGCTTATAGTTATGAAAAAATGCGTAAGCTCAATCCTAATTTACCGACTTTTGCCGAAACAGATGGAATGGGGATTGTTGATCGTAAATTAGCTGATAGCGATGCACAGATCGGATTAAAAGCTTTTCGCGATGATCCAATAAAAAATCCATTAAATACGCCGTCAGGTAAAATCGAAATTTATTCAGAAGCATTAGCCAAAATTGCCAATGAATGGGAGTTTGATGACGATGATAAACTTTATCCTATACCGGCATATTTACCGGCAATAGAGGGCAGTGAAGACCTGCAAACACAAGCGAAATATCCATTACAATTAATCGGTTTTCATATCAAAGGGCATTGTCATTCAAGTTATAGTAATCTTCCGCAACTGCGAGAAGCGGTAGCTAGTAGTCTCTGGATTAATCCAGTGGACGCAGAACAAAGACAGATAAAGCATGGTCAATTGGTTGAAGTTTATAATGACCGCGGTCGACTTTACATTCCAGCTAAAGTGACACCACGGATACTACCGGGAATTATCGCTCTTCCGCAAGGATTATGGGCCAAGACTAATGCTGCTGGCATTGATATTGGTGGTTGCATTAATCGTTTAACCTCCTTACGCCCCTCTGTGCTTGCTAAATCTAATCCTCAGCATACCAATTTGGTTGAAGTTAAACCAATAGCAGCTATGCCGTCGGCATCTTAATCGGAAGGAGATGGTTCAAATGCAATATGGTTTTTATATTAATTCTACCAAATGTACTGGTTGCAAAACTTGCCAAGTAAGTTGTAAAGATGAAAAAGATAATGCGCTTGGTGTCCATTTCCGCCGTGTTTATGAATATGGCGGTGGTACATGGAAGCAAGTAGATGGATGTTGGCAAAATGATACATTTACCTATTATTTGTCAATCTCTTGTAATCATTGTCAAGAGCCAACCTGTGTAAAAGGTTGCCCAACAGGAGCTATGCATAAACGCCAAGAAGATGGGTTAGTGGTAGTCAATCAAGATGTGTGTATTGGTTGTCGCTATTGTGAAATGCGTTGCCCTTACGGTGCACCACAATATGATCATCAAAAAAAGGTAATGTCTAAATGTGATGGTTGTTATGAACGTGTAGCGCAAGGTTTAAAACCTGTATGTGTTGAGTCTTGTCCTCAACGCGCTTTAGATTTTGATGACATTAATACCTTGCGTCAACGTTATGGTGATGAGTGCGATATTGCTCCATTACCTAGTTCAGATTTAACCAAACCAAGTATTGTGATAAAGCCACATGCGCAAGCTAAAATATCGGGTGACTCGCTTGGTAAAGTGCTTAATCCTGAGGAGGTCTAGTATGCATGAACTTCCACTGGTATTTTTTACGATATTTGGGCAATTATCCGCAGGAATGATCTTACTTAGTAGTTTGTTTTATCTTGTTTATCGTTCAAAAAACAAATTAGCTATCACTCAAAAAATTAATGCAGTAGCGTTAATTTTCATGGCGATTGGTATGGCGATTGCTTCATTTCATTTAGGTCAACCATTACGCGCATTCAATGTGATTTTTGGTATCGGCCGTTCACCAATGAGTAATGAAATTTTTACCTTTGGCTTATTATTTGCTATGACATTTGCTTTTGTATTGCTTAATTATTTTGTCTTGTATCCAAATAGTACCAAATTACAAATCATCAAACCTCTATGCCAAAAAATTAACCGTATACCACATTTAAACTATTTATTGGCGATGATCTTGGTTATTTTAAGCCTATTTTTTGTTTGGACAATCGTATTAACCTATATGTTAGCAACAATAAAAACGTGGAATAGTTGTTATACCGCGATACAAATGTATACTGCGATGTTGGTATTGGGAGGAATTGCTGTTACTTGGTTAGGACTATATCGAGCAGGTTATTGCGCTTTTTTTATTGGTAGTTTACTGATTCTGCTATTAAAAATGCCTTACTTAAAGTTAATGAGTGAAATTGCTCCAGACTTAACCTCTAATCAATATTGCTGGATAATAGCACAGTGCGCATTATTAATTATTTCTATCACATTGGTTTTATTTGCGATTTTAAGAAAGCAACATCAGGTAATGATTTATCTATTGGCTTTTATTGGCGTATTTATCGCAGAAATTTGCGGACGTATCACTTTTTATAATTTGTGGATGATAACCGTTTAATTGTGCGGTAATTGATGGTAATGGCATAATTAATTGGCTAATCAATATAGGATTGAATAATTTGGATAACCTGACTTCTATCACGTTGGCGAAATTATTAGGCGCTTTTTTTTATTATCCGCCTACCAGTAAACAAGTCACTGGTTTTATTGATGGATTATTACAGCTAGATCAGTTAGCAAAGTGGCCAAACCAACAATTAGTAACTGAACAATGCCAAATCTTGAGTACTCAGATACAGCATGCAGAAATAGAATATCAATTCTCACTATTATTTGAAGGGCAAGGCATTATGTCGGCGCCACCTTGGGGTTCAGTCTATTTAGATCAAGAAAAACTACTAATGGGTGAATCACAAGAACGCTATCGTGAATTTTTACAGCAGCAAGGGTTGATTCTTGATACGGGTATGAATGAGCCAGAAGATCAGTTTGGATTGATGTTAATGGCATATGCAATACTACTAGAAAAGCAGCAATTTGCTGCTGCACAGCAATTAATGACCGAATACCTTTTAAATTGGGCACCAATGTATTTGGATTGCTTAAAACAAAATCAAGTCAGTCTATTTTATCAAGCATTAGCGATTATTGCTGAACAATATTTACAAATGGTATAACTCTGATTATATAGCAAATAAAGCGCTCACTTATTTAAGTCAAAATATGCATTGATAGCTGTTGTTTGCAGCTTTTTAACGAACAGGTATAATCCACCTATTATGATTCGGGACAATGACAACCTATGTTAGCTTATTTACAACTGATGCGATTAGACAAGCCAATTGGTTCCTTACTGCTACTTTGGCCAACATTGTGGGCGATTTGGCTTGCTACATCTACGCCATCTGTTCATGTTGTTGTTGTGTTTGTTGTTGGTGTGATTGTTATGCGCTCAGCTGGCTGTGTGGTTAATGATTACGCTGATCGGCATTTTGATGGTAAAGTCGAACGTACTAAGAATCGTCCTCTCGCGCGTGGTGCATTGAGCGAAAAAAATGCCTTATACACTTTATTCGTATTACTGCTTATTGCGCTTGGTTTATTGCTTACTTTGGATAAATTAACTTGGTTAATGGCTGGTTTTGCATTAATCACGGCAATGCTTTATCCATTTATGAAACGTTACACACATTTACCACAGGTGACTTTAGGCATTGCCTTTAGCTGGGGAATTCCAATGGCCTATGCGGCAACAATAGCTCAATTTCCGATAACTTGTTGGTTACTGTGTCTAGCTAATGTATGTTGGACAATAGCTTATGATACCGAATATGCTATGGTCGATCGCGATGATGATCTTAAAATAGGCATCAAGTCCACTGCTATCCTATTTGGTGACTATGACAAGTTTATTATTGGATTACTGCAAATCATAACCTTAGTTTGCCTGACATTGATCGGCATAAACAATCATTTTCAGCAATTTTATTATATTGGTTTAATCATCGCCTTATTGCTATTTATCTATCAACAATGGTTAATCAAAGACCGTGATAGAAGAAATTGTTTTAAAGCGTTTATGAATAATAATTATATAGGATTGTTTATATTTATAGCGATCTTGGTTAGTTAAAAACAGATTTACCATCATTATTTAACTTTCATCGCGGATATTAATCGCTTTAAACGATATATCTCAAATTGTAAAGGCGTTGCTTATTAAAAAAGGAAAATGGTGGTATAGACTCCTCAATATTTTTTACAAGATTATTCTCAACTGTTTAAATTATTAAATTTAATGCGCTAGCCTTATTAGTAAGCGGAATACTATTGTAATATAGGTAAAGTAGGCATTTGCCTACCTTTAAGGTTATTCGATTGCTAGTAATAAAACAGAAATATTATTTGCAAGTTAATGGTATAGATTCCTTAATATTTTTTACATATTTTAACCACAATTAAAAATTTTGAGGAAAGGCGTTTTTGATAACTCAACTTTTATATTTAATTAAAAATAATATTATTCAATATATTGTGCATTTTTATGTAATGGTTTTACTACATCAATACTACGTTCTAAATGAACTTTTGATTTTTCGTGATCTAAGACCACAATTGCGATAAATAATGTATCTAATAAAGTTAGTTGAATAATTCGAGCTGCAGCATTTTGCCCTAATAATGGACCATTTTTAGCTGGACTAAAGATAGATAAGTCGGAAATTTCAGCTAGTTCAGATTGATGATTATTAGTAATACAAATAATCTTAGCTTTATTCTTTTTCGCAACCAATATTGCATTACATATTTCCGCTGTATTGCCTGATTGAGATATAGCAATAACTACATCGTTTTCTTTTAATTGACTCGCCACCATTACCATCAAATGGTGATCACTATAAGTATGGCTGTGAATCCCAATTCTCAATAATTTATGTTCAAAATCCTGACCAACAATAGCTGAACCACCGACACCAAGAATAACGATACGGTTAGCATGAAAAATCCATTCTGCTGCTTTTGATATTATTTTAGCATCAACAATAGATTGGGCTTCTTTTAAAGCTTGTACAGAGTTATTAAAAACTTTTTCAATAATATTTTCGACATTATCTTTTTCAGATAGTTCTTGTTCTTTATCAAAAGGTAAAGCATCAAAATAAGAAAGTAATGCTTTTCGAATTTCTCTAAAACCAGAGTAACCTAATTTTTTAGATACTTTTACTAATAATGGTTCCGAAACTGATAATTCTTCTGCCACTTCTTTAATACTTGTTCTAGGCTTTAAATTTCCTTTAGTCATCATCCATTCAATAATTCGTTGTTCAGTATTACTTAAACTAGAAAGTGAAATACGAATCATTGCTCCAATTGCTAAAGCATTAGAATTTTCTGGATCATGTGTTTGTTTCATGGTTTCTCTCCATAACATTTTTCGGGTAATTTTAACCCAATTTCAATTTAAGCACATTGTAAAAAAAGATTTTTTTATTTTTGCTGGTAACTTTACAAAAAAATAAATTAACGTTAATATTTTTAAGTGTGAAGTTAATTGTGTTTTTTTTAGTCAGAGAGGTGGAAATATATGAAAATTGCAATTGGTTATGATCATGTTGGATATATTTTAAGAAAAGATATCATTGATTATTTGGAGACTAAGAATATTACAGTGATTGATCTTGGTGCGCCATCAACAGAAAGAACCGATTATCCGATTTATGCCAATAAAGTGGCAAGGGCTGTCAATTCAAAAGAAGCCGATTTAGGAATATTAATATGTGGCACTGGTATTGGTATTTCAATTGCAGCAAATAAATGTTCAGGAATAAGAGCGGTTGTTTGTAGTGATCCTTATTCTGCAAAATTATCACGTGAACATAATAATACTAATATTCTTGCTTTTGGTTCCCGTGTAGTGGGGAGTGAACTTGCAAAAATGATTGTTGAACAATGGTTAATGGCGAAATTTGAAGGCGGCCGTCACCAAAATAGAATAGATCAAATCGATGCTATTCAAAAAGGAGAATTTCATGAGTAAATTTTGTCCTTCGCTTATGTGTGTTGACTTTTCCAAGTTAGAAGTTGAATTGAAGTCATTAGAAGAATCTGGTGTAGACATGTTTCACATTGATGTGATGGACGGTAATTTTGTACCTAATTTCGCATTAGGTATAGAAGATATTAAAGCGGTGAGTAAGTTGTCAAAAATTCCTTATGATGTTCATTTAATGGTAACTAATCCATCACCATATATAGAAAAATTTGCTCAACTTGGCTGCGATATTATTTATGTTCATGTTGAAACATTAACCCACATACATCGAACTCTAAATCAAATTAAATCAACAGGTAAGAAAGTAGGCGTTGCTATTAATCCAGGAACACCATTATGTGTGTTAGAAGATGTTTTAGATCTAATTGATGTTGTTTTGATAATGTCAGTAAATCCAGGTTTTGCCGGACAACCTTTTATCGCTAACTCTATCGATAGAATAAAGCGATTAAGTGATATGATTAAAGATAGAAATCTCAATACTTCTATTGCCATTGATGGTGCGATAAGCCCAAATATCATCGAACAGCTATCGCCTTATGTTGAATATTTTATACTGGGAACTGCTGGGTTGTTTAATAAAGATAAATCCTATAAACAGACGCTAAATGAACTCCGTAATCTCTCCTAACTTTTAAGGCCTTTATTGCGATGAAGGTCTTAATTCACAAAATTAAACATTATAGATAATTTATACTCTATTTTTTGTTGTTTTTCCGTTAATAAAGCTATATAAATTAATTTTTTATTAAAATTATGTGAACTAGATCTCTTTAAATTAAATTTGTTTACATATAAAATTATTTTTGTGAACTATTTGAGGCGTTCACTGTGTCTTTTAATAAAAAATAGGGTTAACTACAATGAAAAGTACTTTTTTTAGTGTATTGCAACGGGTTGGTCGCTCTTTTATGTTACCTATTGCTCTTCTTCCTGTGGCTGGATTAATGTTAGGTATAGGAGCGTCATTTACCAATGAAACAACAATTGTGTCCTATGGATTACAAAGCTTTTTAGGCGAAGGAACTTTGTTACATGCTTTTTTAACCATCATGAAAAATGCGGGTAGTGTAATATTTTCTAATCTGCCTATTCTTTTTGCTATTGGGGTAGCAATGGGAATGGCAAAACAAGAAAAAGAGGTTGCAGCAATATCTGGTGCGGTAGGCTTTTTTATTATGCATTCAACTATTCATGCGCTATTAGAGCTAAAAGGACTCTTAAAAGAAGGTGCCTTACCAGATGGTTCTTTAGGTGATGCGGTTGGCATTCAAACTCTACAAATGGGCGTTTTTGGTGGTGTTATTGTTGGATTAGGTGTAGCTGCTTTACATAATCGGTATTATCGAATTGAGTTACCTGCTATTTTATCATTCTTTGGTGGCTCGCGCTTTGTTCCTATTGTTACAGCATTCGTTTATTTATTTGTCGGTATTTTAATGTTTTATATTTGGCCTTCTATCCAATATGGAATTTTATTATTAGGCAAATTAGTCAATGAATCGGGCTATGCAGGTACATTTATTTATGGATTTATTGAGCGAGCTTTAATTCCATTTGGTTTGCATCATGTATTTTATATGCCATTCTGGCAGACTGGAGTTGGTGGTACGGCAATGATTGATGGCAATCTTATTGCTGGAGCACAAAATATTTTCTTTGCTCAACTTGCTAGCCCTAATACAACTGAATTTTCAGTTGAAGCCACACGCTTTATGGCTGGTAAATTTCCATTTTATTTATTTGGTATTCCTGGTGCAGCATTGGCTATTTATCGTACTGCTAAACCACAAAATCGCAAAATGGTCTTAGGTCTACTCGTTTCTGCAACTTTAACGGCTATTTTGACAGGGATTACTGAACCAATTGAGTTTTCTTTCTTATTTGCTGGTCCTTTACTCTACTTTATTCATTGTTTGTATGCTGGTTTATCTTTTATGCTTTGTCATATTTTCGATGTTGGTGTAGGGCAAACATTCTCTGGAAGTTTAATTGATTTCGTATTATTTGGTGTTTTACAAGGAAATAGTAAAACACATTGGGTTAATGTTATTCTGATTGGTCTTCCATTGTTCCCAATATACTACTTTACATTTAGTTACTTGATCAAAAAATTTAATTTTAAAACTCCAGGTCGAGAAGACGATAACGAGGAAACTAAATTATATACCAAAAAAGATGTTGAAAATGCGAAAAAATCTAAAAATAACAATGAGTTATCAAGTGTTATATTAGATGGATTAGGTGGCAAAGAAAACATTACTTATGTAGATTGTTGTGCAACAAGATTAAGAATTTCTGTACATGATAATCAATTAGTTGATAAAGATATTTTAAAATCAACGGGTGCAAAAGGTGTAATTATTAATGGCCAAGGTATTCAAGTTATTTATGGTCCTCATGTGACAGTAATTAAATCACACTTAGAAGAATATATGGCAACCCTAAAATAATATAACTTTTGTATTACTCGTTCATTTCGGAGTAGTTTAACCAATCTAAATAGTTAGCCGTTTTAGACAATCTTTAACGGCTAGCTATTTAAATAACAATAAGAAGAAATTCTACAGACTAAAATGATTGTTCTGCTAATGTGGCTTGCACTATTCGCATGGCATCGAAGGTTTCTTTGACATCATGAACACGGATAATTTGCGCTCCTTTCATTGCTGCAATAACTGCACAAGAAACACTACCTAATACACGTTCTTTAGGGGGAACATTTAGCACTTGCCCGACCATCGATTTTCTTGACATGCCAACCAAAATAGGCAAATTGAAGTGATGGAATTTTTCCAGTGTAGCCAATAGACGATAGTTATGGGCTAACGTTTTGCCAAATCCGAAGCCTGGATCAAGGATGATTTTTTCCCGAGCAATGCCAGCAGTTACACATCGTTGAATATGTTCAGTAAAAAATGAATCGACTTCTTGATAGATATCTTGTTGGTAATGAGGTGCATTTTGCATCGTTTTGGGATCACCTTGCATATGCATAATACATACTGGTAATTCCGTTTTTTGTGCTGCTTGTAATGCTCCAGGTAAAGTTAATGCCCGAATATCATTAATTAAATGTGCACCAGCTTTAGACGCTTCTGTGATGACCTCTGGTTTTGATGTATCAACTGAAATCCAAACGTCAAAATAACGAGCAATTTTTTCCACTAACGGTATAACCCGATCAAGTTCTTCACTGGTTGAAACATCAGCAGCACCAGGTCGAGTTGATTCTCCGCCAACATCAATAAAGGTTGCCCCAGCTTGAATCATATTATCAACTCGCCGCATAGCATCATCAAGATTGTTGTAATTACCGCCATCAGAAAAAGAATCTGGCGTCATATTAACAATTCCCATTACTTGAGGAAAAGAGAGATCCATTACGTGATTTTGAAAACGAATTTCCATGATTTTAGGCCTTATTTTATTAATATTTTTAATGCTAATTGCACTGTTGCAATGCTGAAGTATGATTGTTAGTACTGGTTTATTATTTTACAAAATTAATTGCTGTTGGATGATAAAAAACGCGCCGAAGCGCGTTTTAGATTTAGTCGTAATTAATTTTCTGATTGAGGTGGTATGTCTGTTCCCTCATTTGGTATCTCTTTTGCTGCTTGTTCATCACTTTCAGTCCAATCTTCTGGAGCAGTAATTGGTCTACGAGCAATCAAATCAGCAACTTGTTTTGCGCCAATGGTTTCGTATTTCATTAATGCATCTTTCATCGCATGAAGTACGTCCATATTTTCAGTTAAAATTTTACGTGCTCGTTCAAAGTTACGATCGATAATTTTTTTAACTTCTTCATCAATAATTCGCGCTGTTTCATCAGAGATATCTTTTGGTCGTCCATAAGATGAATTATCATCCATTTCATAAAATAACGGACCTAAACGATCAGAAAAGCCCCATTGGGTAACCATTGCTCTGGCATATTGAGTGGCAACTTTAATATCGTTTGATGCTCCTGTTGAAACTTTATCAACACCATAAATCAGTTCTTCGGCAAGACGTCCACCATATAGTGTGGCAATATCACCTTCTAGTTTTTCTCGGCTTTCACTAACCCGATCACCTTCAGGTAAGAAGAAAGTTACCCCTAATGCTCGGCCACGGGGGATGATAGTTACTTTATGGATTGGATCATGATCAGGCATTAAATAACCAATAATGGCGTGTCCAGCTTCATGATAAGCGGTTGAGATAAGTTGCTCTTGTGTCATGGTTAACGAACGTCGCTCTGTACCCATATTGATCTTATCTTTAGCTTCTTCAAATTCGTCCATAGTGACTAAACGTTTGTTACGACGAGCTGCAAATAGTGCTGCCTCATTGACTAGGTTTGCCAATTCTGCACCAGAATAACCTGGGGTACCACGAGCAAGCACCGATAAATTAACATCAGAACCAAGTGGCACTTTTTGCACATGAACTGCTAGAATTTGTTCACGACCTTTCATATCCGGTAAGCCAATTTGTACTTGGCGATCAAAACGACCAGGACGAAGTAAGGCTGGATCTAGAATATCAACACGGTTGGTTGCAGCAATAATGATAATGCCACTATTAGCTTCGAAACCATCCATTTCAACTAACATTTGGTTAAGAGTTTGTTCGCGTTCGTCATGGCCACCCATTGAGCCGGCACCACGTTTACGACCAACAGCATCGATTTCATCAATAAAGATAATACATGGTGAATGTTTACGTGCTTGTTCAAATAGATCACGGACACGTGAAGCACCCACCCCAACAAACATTTCAACAAAGTCTGAACCAGAAATACTAAAGAAAGGTACATTTGCTTCACCAGCGATGGCTTTAGCTAATAATGTTTTACCGGTACCTGGCGGTCCAACCATTAAAATACCTTTTGGAATACGACCACCAAGTTTTTGATATTTTCCAGGATCTCTTAAAAAATCGACAACTTCGGTAACTTCTTGTTTTGCTTCTTCACTACCTGCAACATCGCTAAATTTAGTCTTAACTTGGTCAGGTGTTAACATTTTAGCTTTACTTTTGCCTACCGACATTGGCCCACCTTTACCACCGCCTTGCATCTGGCGCATGATAAAGAACCAGAAACCAAGTAGTAAAATAATCGGGAACCAAGAGATTAAAATGTTAACTAATAAGCTTGGTTTTTCGTCTGGGCTACCATAGACCGCAACATCATTTAATACCAAATTATCAACTAACTTTTCATCAAAATAAGGTATATAGGTAACATAACTATTGCTACCTTTAGTAGTAGCAACAATTTCGCGACCATTTATATGCACTTCTTTAAGTTTGCCACCCGTTACATCCGCATTAAATTTGGTGTAATCGACTTGAGGGCCGCTATTGGATATTGAGCTGAATTGACTGAAGACAGCAATCAATACGACGGCGATAACACCCCAGATCAGTAAATTCTTTACCATGTCGTTCAAAAGAAAAACCTCTCATAAAATTAATAGTTACGACTAAAATTAACCAAGTATGGTACTACAAAATTGTACGGCTGGCTACTTCATCCCCATTGCTACAATATATACTTCTCGAGACCTAGCTCGCGAAGCTTCAGGCTTACGAATTTTGACTGTTTTAAACAGTGATCTTACTGTTTTTAGATACTCTTCAAAACCTTCGCCTTGGAATACTTTAACGATAAAACTCCCATTTGGAGCAAGAACGTCTTTACACATATCTAATGCCAGTTCAACTAAATACATAGCTCTTGGTATATCAACGGCAGGTTGTCCACTCATATTTGGTGCCATGTCAGACATAACAACTTGTACTTTTTCTTCACCAACTCGCTCAAGTAGGGCATTTAATACCGCTTCATCACGAAAATCACCTTGCAGAAAGTCAACGCCAACGATGGGATCCATCGGTAATAAATCACAGGCAATAATTCGCCCTTTATTTCCAATGAGTGATGCAACATATTGTGACCATCCTCCCGGTGCAGCGCCTAAATCCACCACAGTAATTCCTGGTTTGAATAATTTGTCACTTTTTTGTATTTCTTCTAATTTAAACCATGCTCTGGATCTCAGGCCTTTTTTTTGTGCTTGTTGCACAAAACGATCGTTAAAATGTTCATTAAGCCAACGAGTAGAGCTTGCTGAGCGTTTTTTGTTACTCACAGAGAATAAATCCTTAATGTAATGAGGTCACTTCAATTGATTACAAATATATATAAGGGTAGAATAGCAAAATTACAACTTAATGTGATAAAAAATTAATGAATTTATCGAATAAACAAAAACAGTATTTAAAAAGTGAAGCTCATCATTTAAAACCGATAGTGATGATTGGGGCTAATGGATTTACCGAAGGTGTGCTAGCAGAAATTGAAAATGCCTTAAATTTCCATGAGTTAATAAAAGTTAAAGTATCCGCTGAAGATCGTGAAACTAAAAAGTTAATTTGTGAAGCAATCATCCGCGAAACCAAAGCTTTAGCAGTTCAACAGGTGGGTTCTATTTTTACGATATACAGACCGAGTGAAGATAAAAAAATTACACTACCAAAATAAAAAATAGGGCTAATCGCCCTATTTTTTTGCAACAGTTTAATTAAATATATTCAACTTTAACAATATCGAATTCAACATCACCGCCTGGTGTTTTAATTTGTACTGTATCACCATCTTCCTTGCCAATAAGTCCACGAGCAATCGGTGAATTAACTGAAATTAGATTCTGTTTATAATCAGCTTCATCGTCGCCAACAATTCGGTAGGTTGTTTCTTCATCAGTATCAATATTCACAACGGTGACTGTGGCACCAAATATAATGCGACCAGTATTTTTAACTTTAGTGATATCGATAATTTGTGCTTGCGACAATTTACCTTCGATTTCTTGAATACGACCTTCACAAAATCCTTGTTGTTCTCTCGCTGCATGATATTCAGCGTTTTCTTTCAAATCACCGTGTGCTCTAGCTTCAGCAATAGCGGCAGTAATTTGAGGTCTTTTTACATTTTTAAGTTCTTCAAGTTCTGCACGTAATAATTCGGCTCCCTTTACTGTCATTGGGATCTGTTTCATCTCGGTTTTTTCCTATTTATATAGTAAATAAAAAGAATAACAAATGTTCATCTTAATCAAAAGAGAGATAAATTATTAATTTGGTTTGTTATTCTAATGTTACAATTGGCTTTAGTTATATATTAACTTCAAAACTGGTTTAACAACAAATCATTTATAGCAAAATCAAGTGCTATTTTAACCAAAATCAGGTATCGTAATACAAATTCAACCCTTCATTCTAACTATTTAGCTTATTTATGAGACGATTACGATTTAGTTTAATCATCCTCTTTTCGATTTTCTGGTTGTTAATTGTAGTTGGCTATTTTTTGTTACAGACCAATTTTGGTGCCAAAATAGTAAGCCAACAATTATCAAAGCTGGGTGCCTATTCTATTACAATTGGCAAAATAAATCATTCCTTTGCTAATTTTTATGAGTTAAGCGTTGATAATTTATTGGTAAAAAAAGATCAGCAAGAAGTTGCTAATATTGGCAAATTAATCGTTGGGTTCGATAAGCAAAATTTGTGGCAATTCCATCATTTTAATTATATTAATGTCATTGATGGCACGCTAGATGGTTCTCAAATCAGCCAATCGATATTTACGGCCAATATGTTACGGTTTTACAACACAACCTTAAAATTTTCATTGAATAATGCTCAAGAACCATTGTTATTACAACAAATTAATGGTGGTATAAAGCCGTTTGATTTGTCGAGTAAACAACCATATCAATTCGATTTAACTGCCCAGCAAGTATTATTTAAGCAAATGGCTGTAAATAGTGTGTTACTGCAAGGATATTATCGTGATGGTATCACTTCAATTACTAATTTAGGTGGTAATATTGGTAATGGTTTTTTTGTTAGTAAATTAAAAATGCTAGCAGATGGTAGTTTGGATATAGCACAATTAAAATTAAACAATATACATTTTAACGTCAATAATGAGACTGATTTAAACAGATATTTGTCTGAATTGCCAAAATTCAAATTACAAGAATTTTCAATCTTTGATAGTAATATTCAATTGCCTAATTTAACTATTGAAAAGGGTAATATAGACATAACCAATATTGATTATGATGATAATCAATGGCAGTTAAAACAAAGTAATTTTGTTATTAGTGCTGATAATGTTGTATGGTTTGATGAAAAACTTTCATCATTATTACTACAACTATCTTGTAAAGACGATGAAGTAGACATTTTAAAAGCGATCGCGGAGTGGAATGACGGTAATATCCGTTTAACTGGTAGCTGGAGAAATAATGCATTACATCTAAAAACATTATTATTAGCCAGTGTTAATTATCAGTTACCTGATAACTTCAAACAACGGTTATTACCGAGTATATTTAATCAAGTTGATATTGATCAATTAACTGTTATGCCAAGTACGTTAATCAGCACTAAGTCAGATTATCCATTTAATCTCGCTAGCTTTAATGTTTCTGGAACCAATGTTAGGCTAGTGGAAGATAAAAGGATTGGTATATATTCAGGTTCGTTATTTTTTAAAGCTAATGATGCAACAATTAATAAAATTGCGGTTAAATATCCTAATTTATCACTGAGTTTTGATAGTCAGCATCGAGCGTTATTAAGTTTTAGCGCATTAATTAATAGCGGTAAACTTGACGCAATTGCAACGATAAATCCTTTGCAAACTGAGTTTGAATCATTGCATATTATTGCTAAAGGTATTACTAGTGAATTGCTAAATCAATGGCAGCTAGTCCAAACGCCACCAGAATCATCAAATTATCGTGTTGATTTACATGGTGAAATTTCACCGTTTAGTCTATCGGGAACATTTTTTACTAACGATAATGAGTATTCTATTTATTCACAGCATTGATTTTAATAAAATTATCCTTATATCTGTTTTAAGATGTATTAAGTTTTAAATGAGGAAACGATGTATCTAGTAAGATTAGATAAATGGTTATGGGCGGCTCGGTTTTATAAAACTCGTTCCATCGCTCGTGATATGATTGATGGTGGCAAAGTCCACTATAATGGTCAACGAGCAAAGCCAAGTAAAATTGTTGAAGTCGGTGCTATATTAACCCTTAGACAGGGCAATGAACAAAAAACAATTCGTGTTTTAGCTATTAGTGATCAACGTAGGCCTGCTAGAGAAGCTGAATATCTTTACCAAGAGACCTTAGAAAGCATCACCAAACGAGAAAATATCGCTGAAGCTCGAAAACTTAATGCATTAACTATGCCGCATCCTGATCGACGACCAGATAAAAAAGAGCGGCGAACATTAATTAAATTTAAATATGATAGACAACAAGGCGACAAGAATTAATATGGATACTTTAAATCGGTTTTTATTTGATAATCATTCGGTTCGAGGTGAGATTACTCGACTTGAAAATACTTACCAAGCAATTTTAGAAAACCATACTTATCCTATAGCGGTACAAAATTTATTAGGTGAATTGTTAGTAGCAACCAGTTTGTTAACTGCTACTTTAAAATTTGATGGTGATATCGCGGTTCAATTGCAAGGTGATGGCCCGCTGACATTAGCAGTTGTAAATGGTAATAATGAACAGCGATTACGTGGAGTTGCTCGAGTTAATGGTGAAATAGCGGATAATGCCACACTTAAAGAGATGGTGGGTAACGGCTATATCGTCATTACCATTACACCTAAAAAAGGGGAGCGTTATCAAGGTATTGTTGGCCTTGAAAAAGACACTTTAATTGGTTGTATTGAAAATTACTTTATGCAATCTGAACAACTTCCTACCCGTTTATTTGTCAAAACGGGGGTTCATAATAACAAACCTATGGCGGCAGGTATTTTATTACAAGTATTACCAGCTAATGAAGATATTGAACAATCATTTGAACATCTCGGTGCATTGACGGAGACTATCACTAGTGATGAGTTATTCCAATTGCCAACTGATGAGATATTATATCGTCTTTATAATCAAGAAGAAGTTCGTTTATTTGAGACGCACGATATTGTGTTTAAGTGTGGTTGTTCGCGACAACGTTGTGAAGATAGCTTAATGACATTACCAGATAACGAAGTTGATGATATTCTCAATGAAGATGGTGGTAAGATTGATATTCATTGTGATTACTGCGGTAAACATTATCTGTTCGATGCTATTGATATAGCAGAGTTAAGAAACAAGAAAAGTAATAATTATCATTGATTTATAAAAGAGCCACTAAGATTATTAAATTTTAGTGGCAAAGTGAAATATAAGGAATTAAACCCACAGCTAATTTATCAGAATAAATTCAGCACACCAAATAAATATTATCGGTTTCGCATAACTTTTTTGTAAAATTATCTTTACAAACTTTCCGATTAATTCCTGAATATATTAAATCGATAATTTATTATTTTTATTCGTGTATTTGTACGACTAACTAATTATCTGAATATTTTCTACAATGGCTGCATCTCCTAATACTTTCCACATTATATTGAAATGATATAGGGTAATCGCATAACTTTGCTCATGAAGACTTTTTTGTTTATAAGCTGGTCTTGGATCTTGAGAAATAACTTGTTCGATTAGTTCGCTTAGTTGTGGATAATGCTGTAGTTGGCTTTGTAAAAATATGTCAGCTTCAGATGAAAATGTTACCTTAAGTTTTTGTGTTGGAAGAAGTTGCGCATAACCAGCTATTGCCTCTGGATGGCTATCACAATAAGGTAAGTAGGGTTTTATATCAATTATTGGTGTACCATTTACTAGATCCAAACCACCTAGTTTTAATATCACCTGCTTATTTTCAATAATAATATCTAGTAATTCAACGACTGAGAGCCCAATATTATTGGGTCTAAATGGTGATCTTGTCGCAAATACACCTAAACTTTTATTGCCACCTAAACGAGGCGGACGGACAGTTAATTTCTGTTTATTAGCATCAATATGATGAAAATGAAATAATAACCATATATGTGAAAACTGTTCTAATCCCTTAATACTCATAGGATCATTAAATCTATCTAGCAAATGTAGTTCACCTTCAGCTGCTGTTACAAGATTAGGTTGGCGTGGTACAGCAAATTTTTCAGTATAGGGTGAGTGAATGATGCCAATCGGCTCAAATTGAGATGTCATTATTGAATTATTGTGTAATTGTTATAAATGTGCTCCCATCGACAATAGTCGATGGGAGTAAGTTAATCATAGTTTGCGAATGTACTATTACCAACCACGAATAGCGCCACCTTTGAAAATTTCATCGGCTTTTTTAGCTACAGCATCAGATTGATAAGCTTTAACAAAGTTTTTAACTCTTTCATCGTCCTTATTCTCTTCACGAGAAACAATAACATTGACATATGGTGATTCTTTATCTTCAACAAAAATACCATTTTTGCTTGGGATTAAATTTGCAGGAGCTGCAAACGTGTTATTAATTATTGCTAAATCAACTTGTGAATCGTCTAAAGAACGTGGCAACATTGGTGCCTCAAGTTCAACAATTTTATAGTTATATGGATTACTGGTGATATCTAATACAGTTGGTAATAAACCTTTAGCTTTATCAACCGTTAACATTCCTTCATGTTGTAATAAAAGTAAAGCACGACCTAAATTAGTAGGGTCATTAGGTATAGCAATGGTTGAATTAGCTGGAATGAAGTATGTTTCACCACGAGGTGAAGTCACTTTGACGCCTTCTCCAACTTGCTCATCAGCTGCAATTGGTTTTAGTTTTTTTGAATAAGAAGAAATTGGGAAAACAAAAGTATTACCAACTACTGCTAATTTATAGCCTTGTTCTTTCATTTGTTCGTCTAAATATGGTTTATGTTGAAACACATTAACATCAATTAAACCATCGTTTAAGGCTCTATTAGGTGTGACATAATCATTAAAAATAACTAGTTCGATATCAAGATTAAATCGTTCTTTTGCTTGTTGTTGCGCTATTTCTGCTTCTTCTTGGTCTGCTCCAGCAATTACTCCAACTTTTAAAGGACTAACTTTTGCTGGTTCTGCAGGTTTGTTATCAGTTGCAGTTGTTTGTTTGTTATCACAACCAGTTAAGAAAAATGCACTGACCAGTGTGGTTATTAGTGCTAATTTTTTTATAGACATAACTCTCTCCATGATTAATGATGGGTAACACGTTTAACTATAGTATTACCTAAAAATTGAATAAAAAATACAAAAATTATTAATATAAACACTACTAAATTTGTTATTGCTGGTTTATGGCTGATGTATCCATACTGTATTGCAAGTTGACCTAGGCCTCCGGCACCTACAGCACCTGCCATAGCAATATATCCTGTTAATGTGATGAGTGTAATGGTCATACTATTTACAATGACAGGTAATGCTTCTGGTAATAAAACTTTATAGATAATTTGTAATGGTGTCGCCCCCATAGAGCGCGCTGCTTCTATTAAACCTTTCGGTACTTCTAATAATGCATTTTCAATCATCCGAGCTATTAATGGTGCTACTCCTATACTTAATGGTACAACTGCCGCTTGTTTACCAATAAATGTACCCATTAATAAAGCAGTAAAAGGAACAATCCATACAATTAATATAATAAATGGTATTGAACGAAAGAAATTTGCAATAAATGAAATAACATTATTTAAAATAGTACAATCTAATATCTGTCCCTTACGTGTGGTATAAAGCAATATACCTATAGGTAAACCAATAAGCAGACCAAAGAAGGCTGACAAGGTAACCATATAAATAGTATCGTCAGTAGATTGCGCTATTTTTATTATCATCGCTTCACTAAATCCTTCAAAAGAAGAGGCGAAAGCAATAAAATCTGACCAAAAATCAAAATGAGATAAATATAATATTAATGATTCAAATGGTTTAAATGATGGAAGAAAATCAAACATAACCTAACACCTCAACTTTAGTATTATTCTTTTCTAAAAACGCAATTGCCGATGCAGTACTTTTTTGTTTGCCTTTCATTTCTGTCAACATTAAACCAAATTTAACACCGCCAGCATAGTCCATCTGAGCGCTAATAATATTACTATCAACTTCAAACTCTTTTGCTATTTGCGATAGTAGTGGTAAATCAACCGAAACTCCTGTGAACTCCATGCGAACCAGCGGATTAAGTCCTTCTTTATGTTCTGGTGTCAGTCTTGCTAAATAGTCATCTGGAATTGTGAGATGCAATGTTGATTGAATGAATTGTCTTGCAATATCCGTTTTTGCATGTGAAAACATCTCGCCAACTGAAGATTGTTCAACTAACTCGCCATCACTAATTACTGCTACTTGGTCACAAATCTGCTTAACTACATCCATCTCGTGAGTGATTAATAAAATGGTTAAGCCTAGTTTCTGGTTGATATCTTTTAATAATTCTAAAATAGAACGGGTTGTCTCTGGGTCAAGAGCACTCGTTGCTTCATCACATAATAATACTTTTGGATCACTGGCTAGTGCTCTAGCAATAGCGACGCGTTGTTTTTGTCCACCAGATAAATTAGCTGGATAAACATTCGCTTTTTCACTTAAACCAACAAGATCAATAAGTTCATTTACTTTTTGTTTAATGACTGCTTTAGGTGTTCTATTGAGTTCAAGAGGAAAGGCAATATTATCAAATACCGTTCTAGAAGAAAGCAAATTGAAATGTTGAAAAATCATGCTAATTTTTCGACGAACTTCAATTAACTTTCGATTAGATAAATGGGTGATATCTTGGCTATCAAAAAATATTTTTCCACTTGTTGGTTTTTCTAACAAGTTAACGCAACGTATTAATGTACTTTTACCTGCGCCGGATTTGCCAATCACACCATAAATTTTACCTTCTGGAACATGAAGTGAAATGTCCTTTAAGGCATGAATAGTGGTTTTATTTTGCTCAAATGTCTTTGAGATATGTTCTAATTTTATCATGATATATAACAACAAAAATCTGAATAGATAAATATTAAGACGTCTAGACATCTAAGTCAATCAATAATATCCTATATATAGTTAGAAAAAAATCCATATAAAAGGAAGATGATTAAACATGAAACCTGCTATATTTTTAGATCGAGATGGGACAATTAATATAGATTATAATTATGTACACACTATTGATAAATTTCACTTTATTGATGGTGTGATTGACGCAATGCAAGAATTGAAAAAGATGGGGTTTCTATTAGTTATTACCACTAATCAATCAGGAATTGCTAGAAATAAATTTACTCAAGAGCAGTTTGATACCTTAACTGAATGGATGGATTGGTCACTACAAGATCGTGGTGTTGATTTAGATGGTGTCTATTATTGTCCTCATGATCCACTAGTGGATGAATGCGACTGTCGCAAACCAAGTCCTGGTATGATTCAATCTGCGGCTAAAGAACTCAATATCGATATAGCAAATTCTTATATGGTTGGTGATAGGGTTTCTGACTTGTTATCAGGGAAACGAGCTGGGGTTAAAAAAACAGTATTAGTTAAAACCGGCGATGAAATAACCGAAGAGGCGTTAGCACAAGCAGATTGGTTAATTGATAGTTTAGCTGATTTACCGAAAAAGATTAAAGCAGAATTATAATAGAACCACAGCGTTTAATTTAAACGCTTTATATTTTTAATAATGGTGAATGATGTGAATGTTAATTCGCAAAATAGCACATTAATTAATAATACTACTATTATTCGCTATTCTATTTATGATGAGAGAATAACGAAAACAATAAAAAAGTAAGACTATATAGCAGGATGTTCAAAAGCAAATGGTTATGGATATCGTTATTTAGGCGATAGTTATTTTAAATTTTGCCATCTGATTTTTCTTTTATTAAAGAATTTAACTAACAAAATAAAAATTAAAAAGGTGAAATTGCTACAAAATGTATCATTTTAGTTTGATTTTAGCTCATCTTGTGTAAAAAAAAGACAAACAAAAATAAATTTGCAATAATCACTTGCCAAAAAAAATGAAGTGCCTATAATGCGCATCCACTGACACGGCGTCA
>CAMLMY010000021.1 GCA_946481345.1 uncultured Gilliamella sp.
GTTGTAAATTTAGTTTGCATAGTTTTATTCCTTATTACTTAAATTGATTTAATAATTAATCGTAATGGTTTGGGTAATAGATATCATCTGCTTGACAGTCCAGTGCTAATGTTGATGTTCCGCAATATAGCGCTACCATCATTGATTCAAATTTACTGCAATTGCTTTTTAATAATTTATTCATCTGAATCCCTTCAAATCTAGCTGAATAAATTTTGTAAATTGGACACGTAAATCCATCTTGTTCAATTGTGTCCTCAGTTAAATAGCCAGCAAGGTTGTTTTCTAATTTATATTTAGATTTAGGCTGTTGTATTGAATAAGGGTTTTTCTGTTCTTTATCAAAATAGATATGACAAGTCTTTGAATAACTAATCGAATAATCATCTTTTTCATCAATAATCAATGATGGTTTTTCCCATCCGTACTCCATTGCCTGTTCTGCATTTCCTTCCATAAATGTGTTTAATAAGTCAGACAGGAAAATAACGCTAGGTACTTTATCTTCGTTAATAAATTTTTGCATTGCTTCAGTTGTTTGAACTATGAATTGTTTTTCAACACCTGATTTATTCCATTCATTTTTCAATGCATCAATAATCAATTTATTGTACTTGGGAAGTTCAACAAGGTCTTCAAGGTTTTGAGGTAATGCATTTTTTATCAATGCATCCATCTGTTTTCCAAAATCTCCGTAGGAGCAAAAAGCATTTTTAATCAAAGCTGAAAATAATGATTGAACTGCTTCATCGATTATCTTTTGTGGTGCATCACTTTGCGTAAAACGGTAAACTCCATCCGTCAAGAGTTCATTTAAAGTTTTGTCTTTCATGATGATTACTCCTTATCAATTATTTGAAATTCAACAGCAGCACGAAAGCCTTGTAAAAACACGTCAAATATTTGAGCAGTGTCATTTTCTTTATAATCATTCACTGCTGTTTTCAATTCAGGATTTCTTACAAGTGAAAAATTTAACTTATTGACAATTATAAAATTCTCAAATCGAGAGTGAGCAAATGATAATGCTTCTGCTAATAGAAGCTGTTTTTCGGTTCTTTTCATTTTTTCGTCCCTGATTTATGTTTATGATCCTGCATTTTAAGTAGTTTATTGGTAGATAAATCAACAACACCGTTTAATAAAAGTAGCGCTGCACCAAGGGCATTTATTGTGTATTCATCAGTGCTGCTAAGATCGCAACTATATAAAGTGTCAGCTATTCCACCAATCCCATGCAAAGCGTCACATAAGGTTGACTGGAGATCATCAGTAGTTGCATTTTCTTTAACTAAAGAATCAATTGGTCTATACATAGTTAAACCTCACTTGCATTGTAACTATCGGAATTCCAGACGTTTTTATTTGCGATATGCAAAAATGTATATCATTTGAATTTTGACCTAAGCCCGTAGGAGGGCTTTGGTCTTTTTCTAATACAGCAACTACTAGACACTGTAAATTATTTCTGATACTATTATTCATGCAGTTTCCTATATTCTTTTTATAGACCCCTTTGATAACAGTCATTGGGGTTTGTTATGTTCAGTTGGTTGATCTTCTTCAAGCGGTAATTTTTCTAGGGACGTTATTATGGTGTTTAGTTCTTCAGCTACCATCCAAGAGCAGGAATTAACGTTATCATTCGGGTTCTTGGAATCTGGGTTAGTGACTTCATTAATTAGTAGTACACATGCTCTTAATTGAATTAATTTGCTCCAGATTTTTTCTTGTAAATCACAATCTAATAGGTAATTTCCCATTTTTTGCTCCGAAATAGTTAAATGTATGATAAATATAAACAGATTTTAGGATTAAAATTAATGAGTTAACCTTTATCTCGCTCTCGCTTTATTACACTCCAAAATAACTTTTTGGAATCGTCGATTAAGTCAGTTATTGCTTCAAGGGCGTAAGCGCGTAATTCATCATTTAATCGACTACCTGAATCGCATTCAATTGATAAAAGTGATGTTATAGCTTTAGCTTGACCTAATTTAGATTCGATTAAATCCATTTCTTCTAAAGCTGCTATATCATTAAAGTTTTCTGAATACATATTAGCCATTGTTTTCCCCTCTTATCGCATTAAAGAACCAATCGGTGATATTTTCTAGCCCGAATTTATCGTACGCGTCAGAACTTGAGTGAGTTAGACCTTTATCGCTTCGGCAAAACCCAATTTTTAGCGAGAGGATTTTAAATGGATTAAACTCCGTTGCTTTATTAAAAATTTTATTCCATTTTAGCCCTGCCTTTTCGCAGGCTTGTAATAACAAGTCAGCTTTCTCCACTGTCTCACACACAACATACCAATCACCTTGGCGTAACCGCTCAATAACTTGTTCATTATCCTTAGCCAGTTTATTAACCATTGTTTTTCCCTCCTTTAAAGTTCATGTCTAAAAATCCTTTGTAAACTTCTTCCAGTAATGTATTTAAAAGCCAAATTAAATGACCTGCATCATTATGTTCAATGAAGGGTTCATCCAATCCTTCATCCTTATAATAATGATTATCAGATATTACCCTAATCAAACTAAGGGATTGCGCTAGCTTGGATTCAATACCAAGTCGAACCTCAAAATTTTTACCAATGGTCATTAGTTATTTCCTCTGTTAAGCTGTATTCTTGTAAAACATCAAAAGCATGATCCGCTAAATCAATTATTGCCCATAACAAATTACTCATATCAGATTGGTTAATAAACGGCTTTTCATACCCTGACAAATTGTAATTTGTATTATCCAGCGCGATTTGAGCCATACTTTTAACTTGAATCAATGTCCCTTCAACTTTACAAATCAGTTGATCATTATTCACGATTAAAACCTCCTCAATTTTTAGTTTGTTCAATATTTGAATTGATTCGAATTCTGGCGATAAAAATAAGTGATTGATTACTTAATTTTTTGCGAGCTTGGTGATCGGTCGTTGCTATAGTTTCGATAATTTGAGAGGTTAAAAGGTTATAGAATTTAAATAATTTTAATGCAGATACAATAGGGCTAGGGGTAGTAGTCATGATGACAGCCTCTGCTGGTTGATTATTATGATCACCGCTAGAGGTTCCAATCTCGTTGGCGGTGACGTTAGCAGGGTTGGAACTACTGGCACCAACGGAATCCAGCCAACCTTTCGGCTGCCCCACTAACGCCACCATAGAAAAAGATTTGATTAATAGGTGTGCGCAAGCATTGACACAAAAAAAGACGCTTAGGGCGTCATGTGTCGCCGTTGAATAATTCAGGGTTCCAATCCTGACACTAGATTTTGCTAGTGCAACGTTAATATAGCCTAAATTATTAAATTTATGCAAGCGATATTTTATTAATAACATTCTAACCTCTTTGTAAATCGCAAACTAATAAACGTTTCAAATTTGTTTATTTATGTGACAAGTATTAAACATTATTAAACTAAAGTCAATAACAATATTAAACAATATGTTTATTATTTGTTTATCTGTACCGCTTATTTTTATTTAAGTATATGAAAATTAATAAGTTAAAATTAATCTAATCTATTATTTTGTGTTCTTTTTAGAAGAGAATAAAAAAAGCCCATAAATGGGCTTAAGAATTTTATAATTTAATAATTAGTCGTCTAGTGATGAATGCCACCACATCCGACCTAAAACCTGAAAATCACCATTTTCTATCTGTTCTTTGCTAATTATTTCATCAGCATAGTTCGGATTATAAGATCTTAATGTTATTGTACCATCTGTATTCCTTATTAAAATTTTTACTTTTTGCAGATCATTAACTCTAACAGCATATATTTTACCGTCTCTAATTCGTGTATCGGCTGTATTTATAGAAATTATGTCTTTATCAAATAATCTTGGTTCCATACTATCGCCTGTTACTTTTACCACCTTCGCCATATCAATCGGTATGCTACGTTCTTTAAGAGTCCTTGCCATAAAAGGTAATGTATACATTTCTATCTCCGTTGTAGGACAAGTTCCAAAACCTGCTGATAATTCAACATCTAAAACAGGTATTGTTATAAATTTCCCGTCCGTTTGTTCTTCTTTAGATAGTGATTCCCATTCGACGGGATTTAATTCACTTTCTTTTATGTTTTCCTCGCCTCCAAATAGAAGCCAATTGAGATTATAACCTAACTTATCAGATATCAATTTGGCTTTTTTACGACTTATTGCATTCCTACTTATCCAATGAGTTATGTTTTGAGGCGTTGTGCACGCAATTTCGGCTAATTCAGATTTATTTATTGAATGGTCTCTAAGTATTTTATTAATACGGTATTCAGTATTCGACATATCGATCTCCTTGTTTGCTTATGTTTATTTTTATACTTTTTGTTTGTACCTACAATAAACAAAAATATATACAAACGTTGCAAATGTAAACATAAATGTGTAATATTATTTAATTGATGTTTATTTTATGTTTACTTTATGTTTAAATGAGTCGGAGAATTTATGGGTAAGAAAAGTTTAACGCCGCTTGACAAAGCGATCAAAGCTGTAGGTGATACACAAAAAACACTAGCCAGTTTGGTTGGTTGTTCACCTCAAAATATAACTAACATCAAAGCACGCGGTGGAAGAATTCCACATAGGAGTAAGAAAGTGCGGGAAAAATGGCTAAAGGCTACAGGGCTAAGTGAAAAAGAACTATTTCCGGATTATTAAATGAATACTTTCGGTATCAATCTACCGCAACATTATTGTAAAGATGACGAGAAATGGATTGCGGAACAGTTGTCAAAGTTACCTAAAAAAATTAGGACGAAAATATCTACATCTTATTCAGATGTTTATATAAATGCATATAACAACGAACCAATTAACCACAAAAAAGAAAATAGAGCGCGCAGAGAAGCCAATTCAAGGTTGCGCGTATATGTAAAACGATATACCAGCGTAATGACAGGTAAGGTTTCAGAACCCCCAATAGTTACGCCATAACAAAATCCTCAAGGTTGTATTTTGAGGTACTCACCAAAGGAGAGGAGCGGCTTTTGATGGGTAAGGGCGGGGTGTGCTTGGTAAGTTTATATCTATATCTGTGTTTATATTATTTACTCTTCCAAAAGAGAATTATTTATATAGATCTTAATTATTAATATATAGGGAATTGTATGAAATTTGAGCTAATCACATTGTTATCAAACCAGTTCGATAAACACACAACCAACAATAGGGTTTATTTTATTCGATCATTGATATCTAAGTTAAATCTGAATGGCTTCACAGTTGTGAAGGAGGCAAGGCATCCGCATTTGGCAAGTGCAAAGATTAATCTAAAAATCAGTAAACACGGTCAAACATGTTGGATCGAGATTGATAACAAATCACCACGAATTCGATCGTTAGAAAGAATCCAATCAATCAATGAACATGGCGGAAATGGGTTTATTTTGTTGCGAAATAGTTTTTTATCTCAACACAAAACTCTGGGAATAGACATAGTATCAGCGAGGAAATGAGAATGTTAAATATAACTCCTAATCACGCACAAATTAACGGGCTTACTGAATTACGTCAAAACTGGAGAAAATACCGCACATTTATGGTTAGCTCTCCAACAGGAAGTGGTAAAACAGGGTTAGCTGCTTTTATCACTGATGGATTCATTAATAACAATATGCGAGTTTTATTTATTGCTCCGTATACAGTTTTGATAGAGCAAACTATGGATCGGTTTATTCAATATGGCATTGATAAAAATTTAATTTCGTTAATTTGGCAAAATCACAAGTTATATAATCCTAACAAGCCGATTCAAATCGCATCTGCTGACACATTGATCCGTCGAGAATTACCGGCAGATGTAGATCTAATCATCATTGACGAAGCGCATCTAAAACGCAAAAAGTTGTTAACGTACATCAAAGAGACTAAAGCACGGGTCATTGGGTTATCAGGTACACCATTTGCTTCATTTCTTGGTCATTACTATGAGAAATTAATTAAACCTACAAGTATGAAAGAGTTAATACAGCTTGGTGAATTAAGTCCTTATGAATTTTACGCTCCTATCAGACCAGATTTAGACAAAGTTAGAACGATAAATACATCTATGGGCAAAGACTATAACGAAGAAGATCTGGTCAAGATTATGGGGGATGCTGATCTTGTTGGTAATTTAGTGCAAAACTGGCTTGAAAATGGTCAAAACCTGCCAACTATTTGCTTTTGTGTCAATGTCAAGCATGCGAACTATGTGACTATACAGTTTAAAAAACAAGGCATTAATGCAGATGTTATGACAGCGAATACCCCACCAGAAGAGCGCAGATTAATTATCGATCGATTTGAGTTAGGTATCACAAAAATAATAGTTAATGTTGGAGTACTAGTGGCGGGTTTTGATAGTGATGTCCGCTGTATTATTTATGCTCGACCTACTAAATCAGAAATTAGATGGGTGCAATGTATTGGAAGAGGACTTAGAACAGCACAGGGTAAAAATAAATGTCTGATTTTCGATCATAGCGGTACGGTTCACCGCTTGGGTTTCCCTGATGATATCGAATATAACAGCCTCCCCAAAAAAGATGACGGAATGAAAGTAAATAGCATTCAAGAGCGAAAAGAAAGAGTAAGGAAACCTAAAGAATGCCCGTCATGTAAATTTATGAAGCCGGTAGGTATTTATTCTTGTCCTAAATGTGGTTATGAGCCGTTAGCTAACGAGGATGTAGAAACCGACGAAACCCGTAATATCCAGAAAATAAGTAAAGGTAAGCGTGTTTATTCTAAAGACGAGAAGCAGTCTTGGTGGTCACAGATTTTATATTATCAATTTCAAATGGCACAAACTAAAAATAAACAATTAAGTGATGCGTGGTGCGCACACGTGTATAGAAGTAAGTTTGGCGTATGGCCGAAAAAATTAAATAACATTATCCAAGAGATTAGCCCAGAGGTCCGGAATTTTATTGTAAGCAAGCAAATAGCTTATGCAAAAAGCCAAAACAATCACAAAGGAAAACCACAAGCGCAACAAAGCGCATCATTTCAGGAAAAAATACTTGGACTTAAAAATGTGATAGGCGGGGTTTTAGCATGAAAACTGTAGACGCGATTAAAAATCATATTCCCCAAGTTCTGGCATATTATAACTTACCACCAATAACTGGTAATCGCCATTTTAAAGGTGAATGTCCATTGTGTGGGAAAAAAAACAAATTCAGAATAGACAATAGGGAAAATCGGGGTACATGGATTTGCAGTTGCGGATCGGGGGATATCTGGAAATTACTACAAGAAACGCAACACAAAGACTTCAAGACATTAGCGCGTGAAGTTGATGATTTGATAGGTAATTCACACACAAATAATGATCAGCCAAAACCAGTGGACAGTAATGTTGACGAGTTACGGAAACGAGTTATTAATAAATTTAACTCTATCGACACATTAAAGGGATCTAGTGCTGAAAAATACCTAAACAGTAGGCACATTACACTACCGCTACCGCTTGAAAATATAAAATATTCAGCGTCCGAAAAATTGGACGGACACATTTATGGTGCGATTTATTCACTCGCGACAGATTGCAAAGGTAACGCATGTTATCTGCATAGAACATTATTGGACGGAGAAAGAAAAGCAAGTATACCAAACCCAAAAAGATTAAAAAGTTTGCAAACTGAAAATTATCTTTATTACGCAAAATCGGTAGCTATCCGTTTATTTCCCGTATCGTCAACACTTGGTATCGCAGAGGGTATCGAAACCGCGTTATCGTGCTATCAAATTTACGGCTGTAACACATGGTCTACTATTAATGCAACATTTTTAAAAAAATTCATAGCGCCTGCGGGCGTTAATCATCTCATTATTTTTGCTGATACAGATCGTAATTTAACCGGTCACTCTGCTGCGTTTGAATGTGGTCATAAAAATTTATCAACAATTCACAATGATATAACGCGGGTAACAATTAGATGGTCAGAACGTGGAGATTTTAATGATGTACTTATACAGGGCTTAAAGGTTTATCAATGGGTCGGTGAACGATAATAGTAAGGGGAAAGAATGGCTAGAAAGTTAATAATGTTTGGATGTGATTACTGTAAAGAACTAAGAAAAACAGATAAAGGAATCAAAAACCACGAAGCTAAATGTTTTTTGAACCCAGCTACACGATCATGCTTAACATGCAAAAGTTTTCATAAAGGGCGTGGTGATCTAGTTGACCAAAGGAGGACACGTGAATGCAAAAAATTAATTAATTTATCCGAATGCCTTTATACCGATTGTACGAACTGGGAAGAAAAGAACGAGGACGATTTTTAAACAGCAGAGAATTTAAATGTATAGGGGTATGCCCAAATTTGGGTATACCCCCAATGGGGGAATACAAAGTTATAAACGGCAAGGCAAAAAAGCATGTACTCATAATGCAAATTGAATATAAGGATTAAGAAAAATGGCTAGATATCAAATAAAAGCAGAAGTTAAAAAATGCTGGCAAGATTGGGGTAGTGTAAATTTGATTCGTAACTCACCAATGACTAAACCAGAGTTAATAAAAACATTGTCTATAGTGAAAAATGAATCTGAAACTTTTACAGTTGAAGTGCAGGTGCGCAATTTTCATTGTGTGAGGATTTAGTATGAAAGATGAAACAGTTTTTTATATAGCAGTTTTCGCTTTTTGGGTTTTTGTTATTTGGAATATTTTCTTTAAGATTTAGGGGGCGTGATGGAAATTAAATTAACAAACACACAGTTTGAACAATTACAAATAAATTTGATTAAAGATGTTGTGACAAAGATAGGGAACTTGAACAATCCTAAATTCATTGATATTAAGGCGGAACATATCGTTATGCCTAACCATGATGTGAAGCAAATATCAATACCGATAGATAAAATAATGTCACTGATTAATTTTGAGCGTGAAAATAGAGTTTTTACAAACATATGTTTTATGGCTGACTCAAGACTCGATATCGTTTCAGTTAACTTAACCATTGATGAAATCAAAAAAATGATAAGAGAGGCTAAAAGTGTGTAAGGATGAATTGAGGTCGATAGACCAGCAAATACTCGAAACAGAACTCAAATTAAAGAGTTTGCAGGAACAACGCAGAGACATAATTAATCGATATGATTTAAATAAGGGTGTTTTAGACTCGTTCGAGTCTAAATTTATATCAGCGAGTTATAGATAGCTAATAGCTAGACCTGCTAAACATAACTAGGACATATTAAACGGGATCAAAATGACTAAAGCTAACATATCACCGCGTAATTTAAATAAACTGGTAAACAAGCGACTAGGCGATAATAAACGGCATGAGTTTTTAAAAGAGGCTGTAAATTACGATCCTGAAACAGGAATTTTTACATCTAATTATAAAAATGACGTTAATGTTAAAGGTTTTTATGATGAAAAAGGTTTTCTATTCATTATCGTAAATTGTCGAAAATATGCGGCTGAACGATTAGCTTGGTTTCTAGTAACTGGTACATGGTCAAAACGTAAAATACAACACAAAAATGGTAACATTTCAGATAACCGATTTACCAATTTAGAGGAAATGCGGGCGCATGAACGCAAAATACCAAAACCTCAACAACTGCAAGGCGTTCATTATTCAGCATCTGAACGAAAATGGGTAGCTGTTGTTCGTCGCAACGGTCAACAACATTATCTAGGTCGATTCACTAGTGAGCGTATCGCAAACAAAATTGTAGCTAAATTTATAAAAAAACAAGATGCAATAGAAAAGGACAACGATAAAAATCCATTATCGGAGTTGCAAAAGATTAAAAGCAGCCGAATGTTTAACACAATGGCTTTAAATAATTGCGATAAGGCGTGCGCTGAAAAAATACTTAAAGCGTGGGGGGCATGGTCATTTGACGATACTAAACATTCAAACATAAGTATCATTGCTAAGCTGATGCAGAATAGTAACGCATCAAAAATCAGTAATAGCGCATTGATTGATATAGTAGAAAGGTTTTATAGTTATGGTTATCGTTCTGATGAATTATTCAGTAGATGCGCATATTACATAGCTCAACTAAAGCATAGTAAAATAGAAAGATGTTCTGATGAAGAGGCAAAAATAATTGATGAATTGTTATTAAAGACTTTCGGCAAAAATAGCCCTTTCATTAAAATTGCTGTTCATTATTATGTGGAAGGATACAGTGTTAATAATATTGCGTCTTATGTTCAAGAATTAACTAATTTTAAATTATCATTATATCAGGCGCAAAATCGCGTCAAATGGTGCTTAGATCATTTGTTAGCAAAGTTCTACAAATCATATAGGTTTTATGAAGTAAATAAATCTTTAAAAAATAATTATTGATTTACTTGTTGGCGCATGGTATAAAGGTGATATATTCCGCGGGATAGATGGAATTGAAGCCTTGTTAGAGATAACAGGGCTTTTTTACATCACATTCTAATGAATAAATATAAACTTTACTTTTACAGAAAACCGCTTAATTGCGGTTTTTTTGTGCCTAAATTTTTACTTTTTAAGTAATCAAATCAACAACAAACAATAATATTAATTACACTATTAACTAAAAAGAAGATTTTACCATGCCATTAAAGGATCCTAATAATGTTAACTGGTATGCCGTCGTTTATTTATTCTTTCTCACATTACTAGGATCATTAGCTAGCTATTGCTATCACATAATGAACGGTGACAAATTCAGATTAGGAACATTACTCGCTCAAATATTCATATCTACATTTTCCGGCGCTTTGGTTGTTTTATTTGCCAGTTTCTTTAGTTGGGATTTTGAACTTGCCGGAGGTGTTGCAGGTTTAGCCGGTTGGTCAGGTGCAACACTGATTAAAGCGTTAGAAGAAAGACTAATTAAAAAAGCCAAAGGAAAGGATTAAATCATGATTATAAGCAAGAATGGATTAGATTTAATTAAACAATTTGAATCATTGCAATTAAAAGCCTATAAGTGTTCAGCCAATGTGTGGACTATTGGCTATGGTCACACTAAGAACGTCAAAGAGGGCGACCGTATAAGTCAAGATCAAGCTAATTGTTTTTTGATGCAAGATTTATATTCGGTTGAACGGGCAATTGTTCGTTTAGTTAAAGTAAAACTTAATCAAAACCAATTTGACGCCTTATGTTCATTGATATTTAACATTGGTATTTCAGCATTTAACAAATCTACATTATTAGCCAAGCTTAATACAGGTGATTATGTTGGGGCAGCAGAGCAGTTCCGGCGATGGAATAAAGTTAATAATGTTGTAATGGCTGGTTTGGTTCGACGTAGACAAGCAGAAGAAGATTTATTCAATGCTATATCCTAATAAATTTATCGTTATAAGTGCTGTTATTGGCTTTTTATTGATGTGCCTGGTCTATAACTTATGGCAAGACAAAAGAGCTGCCGAACAGAAAATTAATGACTTGTCCACAAAGTTACTACAGTTAGAAAATAACGCAATCAAGCAAAACCAAATCATAGCAGAGAATGAAAATGCAAAGCGTGAATTAGAAAACACATCACTAGAACAGCAGGAAAAAATCAATGAATTACTTAAAGATAATGATTGTGCTGATCAGCCTGTGCCTGTTTCAATTTCTAACAGCCTGTACAACAGAGCGGAAAGTCTACGTCAATCAACCGATACCAGCAAATCTGCTAAGTGATTGCATCCCCAATTTACCGCCTAAATCAATGACGTTCGGTTACAGCATCAGATACAACGAACATTTATTAAATGTTATTGAGATGTGTAACAAAGATAAAAGGGCAATTAGAGAAATTAATAAATAATTATTTATATCTAATGCATAAACTATAAAAATTTCCGAGTAATTATAAAAAATAACTGCATATTTAATCAACCTGCTTAACTGCGGTTTTTTCATTTAAAAGAGGAGAGACATAATGTCTGAATTAAAATTAAAAACAAAAGTAGCAATTAAAGTCAGTGGCGAAGAAGGGGAAATTATTGGTATAGCTCAATATGTGGAACATCCAGATCAGTTCTTTAAAATTAGCTATAAATCGGCGGATGGTCGCGCAGTCAAGGACTGGTATTCAGAATCGGAACTTGAAGCTATTTAAAAGTCATAAACCGCTACGGCGGTTTTTTTATGTCTGAAATTTGCCATCACACGGCAATTAACAACAAGAGCCACTTAGGAATGAGTTTTAGAGGGCACCAGATGGTTTTCATGGTTACCTCTCTTGACTGGTTCCCTGTGTGACTAAAACTCATTTCTAATGGAGAATGCCATGAATATTACAATTTTAAATACTGCAATAAAACAAGATAAAAAAGGGCTATTTTGTATCAATGATATACATAAAGCTAGTGGAAATGATAAAAGTAAGCAGCCATCAAACTGGTTACGCCTTGATTCTACTCAAGAACTAATCCAAGAGTTGGAGGACTCCTCATATCTGAGGAGTGGACAAAAAGCAATTGAGGTTATAAATGGTGGTAATTATCGAGGTACATATGTATGCAAAGAGTTAGTTTATGCGTATGCAATGTGGATTAATGCTAAATTTCATCTTCACGTAATTAGAATATTTGATAAAGCAATCCAACAAGATTATCAACGCCAACGATTAAGAGAATTGGCAAAGGTTGAATACAAACCAATGACAGATGCCATTAAATTAGAAAGAGAAAATCAAGGAAAAGATATTAAGCCTCATCATTTTAGTAATGAAGCTGATTTAATCAATCGTATAGCGCTAGGCATGACATCCGCCAAATTTAAAGTGCATCATGACATTAACAAAAACGAATCTATTCGAGATTATTTAACTCCGTGCCAGATTAAATGCATTACTGACCTTCAAAGAGCGAATACAACTTTTATTCAATTGGGCATGGAGTTTGAGGAAAGAAAATTAAAACTAATGGAATTATTTAAACGAAACCATATTATTTCATTGTTTGATGAGCAGCAAAGTATAGCTGCATAATTATTAATTTAAGGAATTTTCAGAATTGACCATAGAGTAGAAGCCCGCTCAATTTTGAGCTTTGTTTTGAAATCAATCAATTACCACCAAACGGTGGGAATTAATAAAATTCTCACAATTCCAATCACAAAAATTATATAAGTAACATGTTGATTTTTCCACAATCCTCCATTGGAGGAAGTCGAGTAATACCTTTTCAGCTAATCAATTGCCTTTTTGTCAATAAAATCAAAGGGCGCAAAATTGCGCTGGGTTATTATGGAATCTAGAAATTATAACCTAACCAAAAGAAGAATTTAAAAAACAACTTTACTACAGGGCTTTTTGGTGCTTTTTTAACATAGGTAAAGGGTAACATTTGAAAAGGCGCCCTCAATTTTGCGGAGGCTTAATATGGAGTTATTGACGTGAATAACTCAAATATGGATTACAGCTAACATGTTGATTTGTAAGGTAACTCAAATTTGAGTGACGGACTTTATTTATTATTAACCTCCGTATGAAACGAAAACGAGCCTCAAATGAATGTATACAATAATACCCGCTGGCGTAAAGCAAGGCTAACCTACTTAAAACGTAATCCATTCTGCGTCATGTGTAGAAAGCAAGGCAGATATGAACTAGCCACGGCAGTAGACCACATAACCCCGCATAAACTTGAACATGCTTTAAAAGCAAAAGATCAAGCAAAGATTAAGAGAGCACAACAATTATTCTGGGATTCTTCTAACTGGCAAGGATTATGTAACACACATCATTCAAGCACTAAGCAACGTATCGAGAATAAAGGAACAGAGATAGGGTGCGATATCAACGGCATGCCATATGGCGGACATTGGAGTAAAGAAAAATGAAAGATGAAAAGAAATTACAAATAGCCCAGATAACTAAACACGGTAGTACTATTGGGCTAGGACTGTTATATGACGGTGAATTACTACCATGTCAAACAGGTGAATTGGACATAAAAACATACTCTAATAGCTATGCTAGTGTTAATGTCAATTTCAGTATATGTAATAGCGCAATAGGTATCGCCACATATGAAATAACAGAACAGGGGGAGGGGGAGGTAAAAAGTTAGTAGTAAAGCACGCATAAACCACCCGCCTCCTTTCATTTTAACGCTAACCCGATTTTTTTAGTTTTTTTAGGTTGATTATGTCTACAAAGAAAAGAACACGATCCGATAGCACTACGGCGGTTATTAAGGCTATGGGTAACGCAGCTAAAAATACAATCGAACCGCCAGAGTACGCCGGATTAATGCCAAACGCCCGCCCGTTTTGGGATTCTAATATTAAATCAAAATCATTAGACCTATGGACAGAGACTGACCTCATAGAATGCGCAGATTTATGCAATAACCAAGTACGAATTATTGAGTTGAGAAAGGAGTTAGCTAAAGAGAACAAAAAAACAGGTGAGGAGAGATGCCCTAAAGAGATCAAACGGATTGATAGTCAAATAACAGACTTAGGACGTTTAGTTGCAGCACAAAAACGCAACTTACAAATACATTCGCATGCGACTAACGGAGAATCACGAGATCAAATCAAATTAAATAAAAATGAGCAAAAAGCTAGGCAGTATTTAGATGATGACAAACAAGGATTACTTGCCATGCCAGTACATTAACAAGGTGAAATATGACAAAAGAAATGACAAAAGGAGAGAAAGTAATCGCCTTTATAGAATATTATTGTCGTGTACCAGACGGTCAACATCTTGGTAAACCTATAAAACTGGCTGAGTTCCAAAAGAAATTTATTTTAGATATTTATGATAATCCACATGGTACTCATACTGCATACCTTAGTATTGCCAGAAAGAACGGTAAAACGGGATTAATTGCAGGGTTATTGTTAGCACATTTAGTGGGTCCAGTTGCTGTGCAAAATTCGCAAATTGTTAGCGGGGCAAATAGCCGTGAGCAAGCTGCTATAGTTTTTGATTTGGCAACTAAAATTATCAATTTAAATCCAGAACTACAAAAAATTATAAAAATAGTTCCGAGTGGAAAGCGACTCCGTGGATTACTTTGTAATGTTGAATACAAGGCGTTATCTGCCGAAGGTAAAACAGCGCACGGGCTGTCACCGGTACTAGCCATACTGGATGAAATAGGGCAAATAGTGGGACCTAGAAGTGATTTTGTTGATGCGATCACAACCTCACAAGGTGCACATGAATTTCCTTTACTTATCGCAATTAGCACTCAAGCTGCTAATGATGGAGATTTATTTAGTATGTGGCTAGATGATGCCGAATCATCTAAAGACCCGCATATCGTTTCACATGTTTATTCTGCTGAAAAATCAGCAGATGTAATGGATGAACGAGCATGGTATGCAGCTAACCCTGCGCTGGGTTTGTTTCGTTCCTATGATGATTTGAAACGATTGGCTAGCGCTGCCGAACGGATGCCAAGTGAGGAGAACAAATTCAGGAATCTTAATTTAAATCAGCGGGTATCGGTTGTTAGTCCGTTCGTTTCTCGCAACGTCTGGGAATCATGCGGAGCAGATCCAACAAATGAGGAAGTGATTAGTTACGCTGGGCTTGATTTATCAATGAAAAATGACTTAACGTCATTTGTTGTGATATCTAAAACTAGAAATGGTGAATGGAATGTACACCCCTATTTTTGGGCAACAGAGGTTGGCATACATGAACGATCAAAACGGGATAGGGTTCCTTATGATGTATGGGCTAAACAGGGGTATTTGAGAACAACGCCGCAAGCATCAATTGATTATGAATATCTTGCTAAAGAGTTAAGCGAAATCATCCCTTTATATAACCTTGTAGGGATTGCGTTTGACCGATACCTTATTGATTTTTTGATTAAAGAATTCGAACGTATCAATTTTACCCCTCCGCTAATTAATTTTGGTCAGGGATATAAGGACATGTCACCCGCATTATCAATATTAGAAGATCAATTGTTAAATAGAAACATAAGACATGGTAATCACCCGATTTTAACAATGTGCGCGTCTAATGCTGTGGTGACAAGAGATGCAGCAGACAATCGAAAGTTTGATAAACACAAAGCTACAGGGAGGATTGACGGAATGCAATCGCTTGCAATGGCATTTGGTATAACAAATAAAGATGATGAAAAGGGAGAAACCCTATCAGATCATATTTTAAAAGTCGGGATTCGCACACTATGAATCTATTTAAATTCTTTAAACGTAAAGGAAACCCTTTTAGTCCGCAGGATCTCGCGGATTATATAGGTTTTTCAGTTGATACCTATACTGGACGCCGAGTAAGTCCAGCACTGGCTTTGAAATTAACAGCGGTATTCGGTTGTGTTCGGGTATTAGCTGAATCGGTAGGTATGCTGCCTTGTTTTTTATATCAATCCACTGATAACGGACGAATAAAAGCACCAAAGGAAAAACTTTACTCGCTTCTATATATTGCACCCAATGAATATATGACCCCGCAGGAATTTTGGGAGTATTTAATCGGTTGCTTATGTTTACGCGGTAACTTTTATGCTTATAAAGTAAAAGTGTTTGGTGAGGTTGTCGAACTGCTACCGCTTTTACCTGATAGTGTGCTACCAAAGCTCAATGAAAAATGGGAGCCAGTATATCAAGTGACTTTCCCTGATGGTTCTTGTAAAACCTTATCGCAGAACGAAATTTGGCACGTTCGCACATTTACAACAGATTCATTAATCGGATTAAGTCCAATTAGTTATGCGCGACAGGCTATAGGGTTAGGGTTGGCAACAGAAGAGCATGGAGCGCGTTTATTTAATAATGGTGCTGTTCCAAGAGGAGTATTACAAACTGACGATTCATTGACAGATGAAGCCTATAAGCACTTAAAAGATAGTTTTCAGGAACAACATCAGGGGTTATCTAATGCTCATAAACCAATGATTTTGGAAAAGGGGCTTAAATGGAATAACATCAGCATGTCAGCGGAAGACGCGCAATTCCTCGATACTCGAAAATTCCAACTTGAGGAAATATGCCGAATATTCCGTGTACCGCTTCACATGCTACAAAACACTGACCGCGCAACATTTAACAATATAGAGAATCTGGGCATGGGGTTTGTTAATTACTCATTAGTACCATATTTAACTCGTATAGAACAACGAATAAATAATGGTTTAGTGAGTAAAGAGAAACGGGGACAATTCTATGCAAAGTTTAATGTAGGCGCTTTACTGCGTGGCGATATGAAATCTCGTTATGAATCTTATGCAACGGGTATTAATTGGGGGATTTTGTCACCCAATGAATGCCGAGATTTAGAGGAACGTAACCCACGAGAAGGCGGAGACGTTTATTTAACCCCAATGAATATGACTACTAAACCACAGGATAATGATAATGTTAAGTAAAAAAAGGTTGGACATACCCTTCACGATTAAATCAATCAGTGATTCTGGGGTATTTAGTGGCTATGGATCAGTGTTTGGCGTTAGAGATAGCTATTCTGACATAGTCGTTAAAGGTGCCTTTACAAAATCACTTAATAAGTGGAAAGAAAAAGGACGCCTACCTGCACTGCTTTGGCAGCACAAAATGGACGAACCTATCGGCTATTATACCAAAATGATTGAAGACGATAACGGATTATATGTTGAGGGACAATTACTTATTGATGATGACCCATTAGCAAAACGGGCATACGCTCATATGAAAGTTAAATCTTTGTCTGGATTGTCAATAGGGTATTTTTTAAACGAATATGAGTATGATAAAGAAAAATCAGCATTTCTTTTAACGGAGCTTGATCTTTTGGAGGTGTCTGTAGTCACTTTTCCAGCTAATGATGAAGCAAGAATCGATAATGTAAAAAGCATTTTTAAAAGTGGTGATATACCGTCACCAAAAGAAATTGAGCGAGTACTGCGCGACGTTGGACTCTCCAGAAATCAGGCAAAAGCGTTTATGTCTGGGGGATATTCTTTACTAAAACAGCGAGATGTTAGTGATAGCGAAGAAAACGCTTTAAACATTTTAAAATCAATTAATTTTTAATCAGGAGATTAGATATTATGGCTGTAGATCACAAAGATATAGAACAGGTCGCGGAAGAACTTAAACAACGATTTGAAGAATTCAAAGCTACGAACGACCAACGTTTGGAAGGAATTGTACAACAAAAGGCAGCATTAGCGGGTCAAGTTGAAACTCTAAACGCAAAATTAACTGAATTAGATAATATAAAAACATCATTAGAAAACGAACTAAAAGAAATAAAGCGTCCTAATGGTGGTAATAAAAATATATCAGAACATAAAGCAGCTTTTGCTAGGTTTATTCGTAAGGGTGATGAAACGGGATTAACCGAGCTGGAACAGAAGGCAATGCAAATCGGTGTTGATGCTGACGGTGGGCACGCATTACCAGAGGAACTCAATAGAGATATTTTATCAGCATTACGCGATGAAGTTGTGATGCGTCAAGAATGCACCGTTATAACGGTGGGTACACCAGAATGGAAAAAATTAGTCAATGAGGGGGGCATTTCTTCTGGTTGGGTCGGTGAAATAGAGGATCGTCCAGAAACAAGCACGCCTAAATTAAGTGTATTAACGCCTGTTTGGGGTGAGATCTATGGTAACCCGCATGCTTCACAAACCATGTTAGATGATGCATTTTTTAATGTTGAATCATTTATTACTAGTGAATTAGCTACCGAGTTTGCAGAGAAAGAAGAAACGGCACTTACTATAGGTGATGGTGATAAAAAACCTAAAGGCTTTTTATCATACGCGACAGATGACAAGAAAGACAAAGATCGCGACTGGGGTAAATTACAAATAATCACCGCAAAGGCTGCAACTATATCTGCTGACGATATTATTAGCCTTATCTATAGCTTGCGTAAACCTTACCGAGCGGGCGCTAAATTCATGCTAAATGGACAATCGTTATTAGCTGTGCGTTTATTGAAAGACGACAAGGGTAATTACATTTGGCAACCGGGATTACAAGCAGGTCAGCCATCATCATTATCAGGTTTTGCGATTGCCGAAAATGAGCAAATGCCGGATATCGGGGATGGGTCAGGTAAAGCGCCAATTGCATTTGGGAACTTTAAACGTGGTTTTTATATCTTCGATCGTATTGGTATTCGTGTGTTACGTGACCCGTACACCAAAAAGCCGTTTATTGGTTTTTATACTACAAAGCGCGTGGGGTCAATGTTGAATGATAGTAATGCTATTAAGCTATTAGCTGTAACGGCTACGGCAGCGAAAAAATCTTAATATGCTAATAATGCCCTTTATTAAGTAAAGGGCTTTTTTATAAGGTGATGACATGAATTTACCCACAATTGAAGAATTAAAGCAGCAGGTAAACGTCGATCATGATGATGATGATAACCTATTGCTAACGTATTCGTCAGCAGCTAAGACTACAATTGAAAATTACATTAATCGTAAATTGTACGAAGATTCAGTGCCTGATGACTGCTCAAACGGAATGGTTATTAACAATGTAATAAAAGTAGCAATATTGATGCTCGTTGCTCATTGGTATGATAACCGAGAGGCGGTAGCTGTTAATAGCTCGGCGGTTGTTTTGCCATTAGCGTATCAAATGTTAATTAATCCATACAGGATAATTCCATTATGAGAGCAGGGCGACTTAGAAACCGCATTACAATTCAGCAGAAAGTGAGCGGGAAAGATGATTTTGGTCAAGATATTGACCAGTGGGTAGATGTTTGCACCGTTCGTGCTGAAATACGAGACATATCTGGTAAAGAATATCAATCATCACAAGTAGAACAATCGCAAACGGACTGCAAAATTCTGATTAGACATCGTAATGATATTAAAACAGATATGCGGATATTTAGTAACGGTATTTATTACGACATCAAAGCAGTTCTGGAGGACGTGAAAAAAAATAGGCTTGAACTACCATGTCAAAAAGGCGTTAGATATGATTAAACCGATAATTGCATTTACTGGTTTTAAAGAGCTGGATGATGATTTTAAATTGCTCTCTAATGCTGAGAAAAGGCAAGTATCAAGAAAAGCTGTGCGTGCTGGTGCGGTAGTTTTCCGTGATGCTGTGCGTGCAAATGCGCCAGTTCGATCTGGATTGCTAAAACGTAGCATATCCGTTGATACTGTCAGAGGATTGGCAACCGCAGGCGTTAAATTTAAAAAAGTGCTAGTGAAGAAAAAAGGCAAAAAGGGCAAACATAAATCAACGCCGTTTTATTGGTATTTTCTGGAGCATGGAACGTCGAAAATGTCCGCCCAACCTTTTGTCAGACCTGCGTTTGATGCAAACGTCAAAAAAGCCGAAGATGTTGCTTTTAATCAGTTTCTAAAAGATATCGACGAGATTTTTTTAAAATGATTGAAACCAAAATTAATGATGCATTAAAAAAACTGTGTGATGGGCGCGTTAGTCCATTGGTAGCCAATCAAGGTATACAGCCCCCATATATTTGCTATACCAAAGTGTCTGAAGTTTGGGGCGACGTTATGTGCGGTCAATCCTACGTTGAATATTGTTTTCAGATAGATGTTTATGCGAAATCATTGTTTGAAGCTGAAACTATCCTAAAACAATCATACACCTGCTTAAAACCATTGAAACCTTTTAATGTCAGTAACTATCACGATTACGAATCCGACACAAAACTCTACAGATCAACGTTAGAGTTTTTCCTACTGAATTAACCATTAACCAACCTAACACAACCTAATCAAACCTAACCATTAAAACCGCCCTCGTGGCGGTTTTTTTATGTCTGGAGAAAATAAAACAATGACAGATCAACAAAGCGAATACACAAGAACCAGAGGCGCTGGAATTTACATCGGTAAAGAGCCTAGCACCGAATTCATCACAGATATTAAATCTACATTACCGTTAGAGTGTACCGTAACGGATTATTCCATGACAGCACCAGAGGGGGAGGAAATCGATGTATCAACCCTATCATCACGCAATAAAGAAACTATTAGCGGATTGCCTGCTGAGGCATCAGTT
Organism: uncultured Gilliamella sp.; assembly: GCA_946481345.1. Taxonomy (GTDB): domain Bacteria; phylum Pseudomonadota; class Gammaproteobacteria; order Enterobacterales; family Orbaceae; genus Gilliamella. Next base: position 20,933 of record CAMLMY010000021.1, read on the forward strand.
ACATTTAATGTTAACTTTGTATCTGGCAATGCTGGGCAAAAATTACTTAGAAAATCATATGGTAATGATGAAAATTATCCATTCAAACTACAGCACGAAGACGGAAGTTCCGTTGATTGGATTGCACGTGTAACAAGTTATGAATTTAAAGGGGGACAAAATAACATCGAAACAGGATCATTTACACTTCGAGTTAAGGGGTCATTTGAATTTAACGAGCAACCAGTAATACCTACCAGTAAACAAATCAACCTAGCGGAGAAAAAACAATAATGAATTTAAAACAAATCATTACCGCTAAGAATTCAGGTTTCCGTACTCAATCTATCGAGGTGAAAGAATGGGGGGTAAATGTTATCGTCCGCGAACCGCTTCACACGGATTTTTATCGTTATATCAAGACGATCGAGCAACTCAAAGAGGATAAAAATTTATCTGAACATGATAAAGACGAGGGTAGTATTAAAGCCGAAGTAATACTGTTCGCATCTATCCTGATAGATGATAATGGTGATTGCCTTTTTAATGCGAGCGATGATAAGGATATGGAGGCTTTGATAAGCTGCTATGGTCCAATTCACACGCGTATCGTTAATAAATCTATTGAATTGATTGATTTAAAAAACGATCCGATAAAAGAAGCTAAAAAAAAGTAGAAAGTGAGCCTGAACTTTTCTTCAAGCTAAAATTGGCATTAAGACTTGGTAAAACGTTGGCTGAACTTGAACAATCAATGTCAGCTAGCGAGTTTTATTATTGGGTCGCATTCGATAAACTAAATCCGATCGGTGATGAACGCCACGATTGGCACGCTGCACAAATTACATCAAGTATTTTTCGCTCACAAGGTGCTAAAGTCTCTTTTGACGACTGTTTAATTAAATTTAGAGAAGAGAAAAAAGAACCTATAACTTTATTTGATGCATTATCTAATTTACTAGGGAAATAACATGGCAACATTGCGAGAATTGGCAATCAGAGTGACTGCCGACGCAACATCTTACCAACGAGAAATGAGTCGAGCCAGTCGTCTTGGTACAGATTATTATAGAACAATGGAGGAGCGATCACGTCGTTTTGATGCATACATTACGAGTAATAACAGATCAATTCAAGCAATGAATTCACATTTACATAGTTTAAAATCGTCAGCATTAGGCTTAGCATCAGCATTTGTTGGCGGTTTTGCTATTACTAGTATTATCAATACGGCTGACGACTGGGGGCAGTTGGCTGTTCGTGTTGAATCGGCGGTTCAGTCAATCGGCGGTTCACTATCTGATTATGAAGCAGCACAGGAAAGACTTCTTGAAATTAGTAATCGTAACGCAAAAAATGTTGAAGATTCGCAAGAGTTATTTATTGCCACTGCGTCATCAATGCATGATCTTGGTTATGCTACCAATGAAACATTGGATTTTATCGAGGCAATGTCAAACAGCTACACTTTAAATGCCGTTGCTGCTGATAAAGTTCAATCAAGTATCGACACAATTAACAAAGCCTTGATTACAGGCAAAGTCTCTGGTAAACAGTGGCAACAATTGATGGCTTCAACTCCAAATATTGCCAGTGCGATAGCTGATTCATTGGGAAAAGACGAGAAAATGATAAAATCGCTCGGATTAAGTGGGCAAATATCCATGCGTCAACTTGCTGATGCAATGATTAAAGTTAAAGATGAAACAGGCAAGATGGCTGATGATATGGGTTTTACTGGACAAGATGGTAAGACTATCATATCTAATAATTTTAAGCATCTTATTGGTGAGATTAACAGAAGTTTAGGTGCTACAAAAAAACTAGCTGACGGTTTAATATTCATTGCTGATAACATTAATTCAATTGGGATAGCCGGCGCAGGACTTGCTGCGGTTGGATTGTCTCGTTATTTTGGCAGGCTTTCAAATTCTATTATTAATGCCACAAAGGCAACATTAGATAACAGTAATAGAACCTACAACAATGCGTTAGCTCAAAAACATCTTGCAGAGTCGGAGCTGCAAAAAATAGCAGTAGAAAAACAATCCATTGCCACAACCAAGCAGGCGTCAATAGCTAGGTTGCAAAATGTTTCTAGTATTCGGTCTGGCATTTATGTGCGAAAAAACATCTTGGCATTGGAGGCGCAGGAAATAGCCTTAACTGAGAAAGAGACTCTGGCAAAAGCTAGGCTTGCAGCAGCAAATAGACAGGTCAGTCTTTTAACTCGTGCAGGCAGTGGTTTATTAGGATTATTAGGCGGTCCGTTTGGATTAGCAATGACTGCATTATCCGTTGGTGCTGCGTTTTTTACAATGAGCGACGGCGTGAAAGAGGCTAAAAAACCAATAGAGGATCTCCAATTACCTATAGATCAGTTAATAGAAAAATATAAAAAATTGGATAAATCGCGTCAAGCATTGCTTAAAACTGACGCAAGTTCTGATGTTGAAGATAAAACAAAGGATGTTAAATTAAAGATTCCAGATCTTAAAGAAGAATTGAAAAAATCGTTATCAGATGTAAAACCAACTGGTCTTGATTACCCAAAAGTCAAGTTCGATTTATCTTCTGGAAACGAAAAAGAAATTGAAACGTATATAGAAAAAATAACATCGTTGATTGCTAAAGTTAAAGATGGAACATTGCCCTTAAAAGAATTTAGCGATCAGTTTTATGAAGCAAATAGTCAATTAAATGCAGCGACACTTAATAGCAAATCGTTCGAAAAAACATTGATTGAAATGACTAGAGGCACGCTAGAAAGTGCGATAGCGTTAGCTGAACAAAAAGAAAAGTTGGATGCTATTGAACAAGTCTCTAGGGAGGCAGCAAATGGTGTTAAACAACTTGATCTAGTTGATTTTCCAAATCTTGATAATCAGCTCGCCACACTAAATCAAGAGCTTATAACCAACGAAGCAAAAACGAAATATGGCGCAGAGGCTGCCTTTGTACTTGCGGGTTTACAGCGTGCTGCGGGCAATGCAGCGTTAGAGCATTCAGATAGTTTAGTTGAATTAGCGGTTAAACAAAAACTATCGGGTAATATGTCCGAAGCGCTAGGGAAAAAATTAACCGAATTAGCCCGTAAACTACGCGAAAACTTCAAATTACAAGAAAAATTCAAACATTCAGGCACAAGTCAAAGTCCGGCCGACCTTTATAAATCACAACTTGTTAATTTAAATAATCAGATTAATGCTTACACTGATATTACTGAGCTTCAAAAACTCCAGCGTAAGTTAGAAGAGGGGGAGTTAAGTAATCTATCTAAAACTCAAAAAAAAATGCTAGAAATCAAAGCGGTTGAGTTGGATCAGCTTAATGCTCAAAAAGAATATAAATCTATCCTTGATTCTTTACGCAGTCCTACCGAGCAACAATTTGATACTTATAAGCAACAACTTGAAGTACTAGAAAAAGGTAATTTTTCATTAAAAGAACGCGAAGAATTACTTGATAAAATGAATAAAAAGTCAATGGAATCATCGCCAACATTTAGCTATCATAACTCATACAATGGACTAGGTAGTGATTTAATAAATGTTGCCGAAGATGAAAAAAGACTAAAAGACTGGAAAGAACAGCAACTAAAAGTTCAATCAGATTTATTAGAAGAGAAGAAAATTACACAAGAAGAATATGTAAAAGCAATTATCAGGATTGAAGATGAAATGTATAGAAAACAGTCGGATATTCAGGGAGCATTTGTTTTAGCATCAATTGGTACGTTCTCGTCACTAACTGGCTCTATCGCTGACATGTTCAAAGAAACGGCGGGGGAGTCATCAGCAGCTTATAAAGTTATGTTTCTTGCTAGTAAAGCGTCTGCTATTGCACAAGCAACTATAAGTACGATGGTTGCTGCAACTAAAGCTCTCGAATTAGGATATCCCTATGGCGAAACTGCCGCATCAATTGTAATGGGGCTAGGCATGGCTAATGTTGGGTTAATCGCTGCTCAAACCATATCCGGTATGGCTCACGATGGTATTGATAGTATTCCGCGTGAAGGGACATGGTTATTAGATAAAGGGGAACGAGTCGTTGATGCTCGAACTAATGCTGACTTAAAGAATTATCTTCAATCCAATAAATCACCGAATGGTATCGCGTTGAATATGCCAATAACCGCAGGTGGAGGCGTTACATATGAAGATTTAACCGCGTTTGCTACTGATATAAAGAGTTGGGTTATTCAAGAGTTTAACGACGCTATGCGACCAGGGGGGAAATTAAATCGTCGTTGATTTTATTATTGAAATTTCATACTATTTATTAAATTTATTTAATAGGGATAAATGGAATGATAAGAATAACTTTAGTTAGTTTAGTTTGCGTTGCTTTGGTTGGTTGTGGTAAAAAAACTTGCCCATCTGTAGTAAACGCTTTGAATCAAGCTCAATATATCGTCAAATCAAGATTAAAATCACCCTCTACAGCAGAATTTCCATATCCAGAAGAGAGAGATTTAATTGAAGTCGGAGAGCTGGACGGTGTGTGCCATTATTATATTGGTGGAGATGTTGATGCTCAAAATAGCTTTGGTGGGTTTGTTAGAAATCGTTATTCAATGAACCTTAAATACAATATATCTACAGAAAGATGGGTTTACGAAAATTTAGAAATAAAATAAAGTTAAGATTATTTATCTTATAGCATTGCTAGAAAAAAACAACATTGCATAAACCGCCCTCGTGGCGGTTTTTTTATGTCTGGAGAAATTATGGAAACATTTAATTGGGATGTTGCACCCAATATGAGCGTAAAAGCTAATCCACGAGTTAAAACAATTAAATTTGGTGACGGTTACGAGCAGCGCATAAAAGACGGCATTAATAATGATTTGCGAACATACAACGTGACGTTAAGTGTAGCTCGTGATGATGGGTTAGTGATAGATGCATTTTTAACACGTCAGGGAGGTGTACATGCGTTTAAATGGAGAGAGCCGAAAACTCATAAATTAATAATGGTTAAATGTCCATCATGGTCAACAAATGTTAAACATACAGTAATGTCAATTACTGCAACATTTGAGGAGGTTGTGGCATGATACCTAAAAAAATGTTACTTGATATCGCAAAAATCGAACAGGGCGCAATCATCGATTTGTACGACATCGATTTAAGTAAAATTGTTGGAAATAAAACAGTTTTAAGGTTTCATAATGGGTTAAATGAACTGCGCCGACCTATTACATGGCAGGGTAATGTATACGAGCCATATCCGATTAAAGCACAAGGGTTTGAAAAAAACGGGCAAGGCACAAGTAATCGCCCCACACTTACGGCCAGCAATGTTCAAGGCATTTTAAATGGGCTGATTGAAAGTTACGAAGGCATGATTGGTGCTATCGTTGTCAGACACGAGGTGTCAGTTAAACATCTTGACGCAGCCAATTTCGAAAATGGTAATAAATATGCAGATCCGAGCTGTGAAATTGTCTCGAATTACGTTATTGAACAAGTTAGTCAGCCGTCAGCACTTGCCACATTTACTCTTGCGTTACCATGTGAAACTGATGGTGCGAAAATACCAGCACGAGTAATTATAGCGAATACTTGTAGCTGGATATATCGTAGTGCTGAATGCGGATATACAGGCGGTCCAGTTGCTAATGAATTCGATCAACCTACTAACGATATCACAAAGGACAAATGCAGTAGGTGTGTAGCAGGATGCAAACTAAGGTTTGGTCAATACGGAATACTACCATTCGGCGGATTTCCTACTGCCGCAAAATTATCTTAATTACAATTTAAAATAGCTAATAAATCCCTTTCAAAAACACCTAAGATCAGATTATACAATGAAAACAGAAATACTAAATCACGCAAATTCGTGTGGTGAGGCTGAATGCTGCGGCTTTGTTATTGATAATAAAATCTATATGCCATGCAATAACATATCACCGACACCAAATAAAGCATTTGAAATATCACCAGATGATTGGATTCAGGCTGAAACACTAGGCGAAATAACAGCAATTGTACATTCGCATCCTAACGGATTGTCAATCTTAAGCGAAGCTGACCAAGTTTTTCAGCAGCAAACTGCCGTCGATTGGTGGCTCGTTTGTGATAACCAAATTCATAAGTTTAGGTACATAAAACCTTTATTGGGTCGTGAGTTTGAGCATGGTAAAACTGACTGTTTAACAATAATTCGTGATGCTTATATGCTTGCTAGCATTGATTTACCAGATTACGTGCGTCAAGACGACTGGTGGCATAACGGGCAAAACCTCTATTTAGATTTACTACCCAAAAACGGGTTTAAACAAATTGAGTCAGATAACCTACAGGAGGGCGATGTAATCGTCGTTTGTCTTGGCTCATTAACACCTAATCATGCAGCTATCTATCTAGGAAATCAACAAATTTTACACCATTGCCCCAATCGACTATCAAAACGTGATCTATATGGCGGTTTTTGGCTCAATTATACACATTCAATATGGAGACATGAACAATGGCAAAAATCTGCCTTTATGGCGATCTTAAACAATATGGCAATAGATTTGATATGAATATCGAAACAGCAGCCGAAGGATTAAGGGGCATGTACTGCCAAATTAAAGGCTTGCAACAACGAATAATGAATGGTTGGTTTAGAGTTCGCATCAATGGCGTTGACATGACGGATGATAATTTGCAGTTTGGATTACATAGTCGATTACCTGAAAATGCCGTTATTCATATCGTACCAAAAGTTGCTGGTGCTAAAAATGGCGGTATATTCCAGTTTATCGCAGGTGCAGTCATGGTCGTTGTTGGTGCGCTAACTTCATGGTGTGGTGGTGGAGCACTGATTGCAGCAGGTATAGGACTGATGGTTGGCGGTGTAGCACAGATGTTAACAAAAAACCCTAAAACCGACAAAGTAAAAGAAGGATTAGCAAATAAAAACACCTATTTTTCAAATCTCGATAACACAATAGCTCAAGGCGCTCCTGTACCGTTGATTTACGGACGAATAAAAACTGGCTCTAAAGTTCTATCACAGGGTCTAGAAATTCTTGAAGACACTATATCTGCGACATCGGGTGATATGTCAATTGGTAAATCATCAATAGGAAAAGGTAAACGAAATGGGTAAAGGATCTGGAAAAGCAAAAACACCAAAAGAAGCACCCGACAACCTAAAATCGCGCCAGCAGTTAAGACTGATTGACATGCTGGGAGAGGGGCAAATTTGGGGATTAGTTGATGGATTAAAAAGTATTTACTTGAATGACACACCTATTCAAACATCCGATGGATCATTTAATTTTAAAGGCGTTGAGGCAGAATGGATAACTGGCACGCAAACTCAAGAACCGTTATCGGGATTCACATATACAGAAAACGAAGTAGGAGTAAATCTACAGGTTAAAAAGCTAATGCCAATCGTTCGGACAATCACTGATCCTAATATTGACCGAGTTAGAATAACTGTTGGTGTGCAAGCATTAAAATCTGTAGATAAAAAAGGTAATACAAATCGCACCAATGTTTCCATGTCAATAGAAATAGGGAAAGATAACATATGGAAAACGGTAAAAAAAGTTGATTTGATTGATAAAAAATCTAACTCGCAGTATTTAACATCTGTAATTCTAGATGAATTACCAGAAACGCCATTTAATATTAGAGTTGTCAGACATACACCTGATAGTACTACTCAAATGTTATCAAATGACACCATTTGGAGTTCGTACACTGAAATTTATGATACAAAATTCTCATATCCGAATACTGCATTAATCGGTTTAAAATTTGACTCAGAGCAGTTTAGCGGCGTACCTCGCCGTAATTATTTAGTTAAAGGGTTGATCATCAAAGTGCCTGACAATTACAACCCAGAGACGAGAGAATACAAGGGATTTTGGTCGGGTAATTTCAAATTAGCATGGACAGATAATCCAGCATGGATACTGTATGATTTATTGCTTAATAAACGCTATGGAATGGGGGAGCGATTAAATTCGTACGATGTTGATAAATTCACATTATATACAGTTGCACAATATTGTGACCAACTTGTCGATGATGGTTTTGGCGGTAAAGAGCCAAGATTCACATGCAATTGTTATTTAACTGAACAGCGACAAGCATATGAAGTGATCAACGACCTTTGCTCGGTTTTTAGAGCGATGCCAATATGGAACGGGACTCAATATACAGTTGCAATGGATAGACCAAGCGATACTGTAGCAATTTATTCAAATGCAAATGTCTTAGATGGTCAATTTAACTATATGTCCGCCGCATTGAAAGAACGCCACACCGCAGCACATGTGAGATATATCGACCCCAAAAACAACTGGGATCCTGCGATTGAGTACGTTGCAGATGATGATTTAATCAAACGATTTGGTTTGAATGTTACCCAAGTTGATGCATTTGGCTGTACATCACGCGGTCAAGCTCACCGGGTCGGTAAATGGATAATTCAAACCGAAAAACTAGAAACTAAAACTGTCACGTTTTCAGTTGGCCGGGAAGGTATCCGACATTTACCGGGTGATATTATTGGCATTGCTGATAATGATCATTCAGCTACTACAATTGGCGGTCGCGTTATCTCTGTAGACGGTAGCATAATTACATTAGATAGAGATATTGAGATAAAAAATCTCAAAGATGCATATTTGAGCGTTACAGATACGCAAATGCAATTGCAAAAAGTTAAAATACAGGCGCAAATTCAGCCAAATAAAGTTATTTTAATAAAATCGGTAGATGTTGACGAGTATTCGGTATGGAGCCTGTACGATAACAAAATCAAACCACGTCTATTTAAGGCGCTCTCGATTGCGGAAAATGACAATGGCACTTATACAATTACAGCGCTAGAACATAACTCAGACAAAGAATCGATTGTTGATAAAGGGGCAGTATTTGAAAAAGAGAATAACACTATTTTTAATTGGGCTATACCTCAAGTTGAACAATTGCAAGTTGAAGTAATTCCGGAGTCTGATTTACACCAAGCGCGGTTATATTGGTCTACACCAAGAACAATTCAAAATCTCAAATTCGAGGTTAGGATTTATCGAGAAGATAAATTGGTTAGTCGTGATGTTGTAACTGAAACAGAGTATTACATATCAGACCTAAATCAGGGTAAATTCAATGCGACTGTTCGTGGTGTTGGTGAGGATGGGCGATTAGGTGATGAATCAACAATCGCGTTTTCAATACTACCGCCCGCTAAACCATCAGGGTTACTATTCACACCGAGCGCTTTTAATATTTCAATTCGCCCAGTTATGACTGCAACGTCCAGTCTGGGAACCCAATTCGAGTTCTATAAAGGCACGACAAGAGAAGAGGTTCAGGCGCAAACTAATTATTTAGGTCGGGCTATGTCATTGACTGACGTTGACTGCACACCAAATACCGAATATTGGTATGGTGTAAATGCTGTTAATGTTGTCGGGCGTTCAGAAATGTATATCGCTAATACTCAAACATTAGTTGCAGAAAATGGCGCAGGTGGTCTATTTAGAATTCAAACAGTCGATGGTAAATTCCCTGCTAATGATACTGCAACACAAATGTTTTATAGGGAATTCGGCTTTTATCCTGCTCGTGATACGACATTAATTATTTACTCATTAGGTGCTGATGGTATAGTTTCACACTCTGAAGCTCAATTATACAACGGTGCACAGTGGATAGCGCCAAAAATGTTTATTGACGGTGATCTGATCGCAACCGGAACAATGCGCGGTGATAGATTGATTGTTGGAACTGAAGTCAAAGCACCGCTAATAACGGGCGGTCAGATGATTGCCGGAAACGTTATCAGTTCAGGAACGCCGCCATCATTTGAGTTGCAACAAGATGGCACGTTGTACGCTAGACGAGCCAACATCTCTGGTAATATTTATGCTAATTCTGGAGAACTGAATAATGTAATTATCAATGAAAACTGTCGAATAAATGGTATTTTAAGTGTAAAACAAATAAAAGGAAATGTTCTTTCGGCAAGGTTTTTTAATAAAAATATTTTTCTTGAAGAGCCACGGAAGCATAGACCACAACAAAAAGTCCACTTAATGGACATTGAGGCATCTGGAGAGTGGCAAAATCTATTTTTTTTCGAAATGATAGGAGTTACGAGAAAATATGGAGAGGCAGAACGAATTAGCGGGAGTATGTGTTTTTTATTTAATGATCAATACCCGTATGAAATTAATAAATTTTTTATACAAAATGAAGGATTTCGAAATTTAATGATACCCGTTCCTCCATTTAAAGAAGGTGAGCGAATTAGTATATCATTAACTGTTGGATATTCTAAAGATTTTTGTGAATATTATATATATTTTAATTCTTTGGTTTTATTAATGAAAAATTCAAACGGTTTTCTACCTGACTAAACGATCAATAAAAATTTAAGAGGAAAATATGGCTAAAATATCAGGCATTCTTACAGATGGTGCCGGTCAAATTATTAGTGACTGTGTTATCGAGTTGTACGCAAAAAAAACCACTAGCGAAGTGCTAATGCAAACACATGCATTTATTGTTGCAAATGACGGTAGATATTCAATAGATGTACTGCCATGTGATTATGAAGTTAGCCTAATTATTAATGGTTTCCCCAAAAAACGATTAGGCACTATAAAGGTATATTCCAACTCTGGCGATGGCACATTAAATGATTATTTAACAGATCCGACCGAAACGGAAATAAATTCCGAATTTATCCAGCAGGTTCTTGATGCTCGCAATGAAGCAGGAAAATCAGCAAAGGCTGCCAAACAATCAGAAACAAATGCAGTGAATATACTAAATAATGTTGTAAAAAAAACAGGCGATACAATTAAAACATTAACAATTACTGATCCTATCGCTCTATGTCTAAAAGGAGCAGGTAAAGATATTATGACAGTATTTCACTATGATGGCACATCTTTTGAAATTCTATTTAATAAAGGTAGTGACCCAAATGGACTAAAAGCAATTCAAATCAACTCAAAAACGGGGGACGTTAATTTTAATCATAATGCGGCTATCAATGGTAAATCAATAATAAAACAAGGCGATTATGGAGTTGGTGGACTAGCGATTAGAGATGCTGGCGACGGAAGCTATCCAAAAGAATGTCAATATATCTACTTTTCAAAAAATGCAGTTGGAAATCCTGTTCCAACATCAGCATTAACAGGTATAAACATTGTTAATCATCCAGACTGGGGCTTACAATTTTTGGGTCAAGACGGAGTACCAAACCCCAAAATATTTGTTAGAACGATCGGCTATGGTGGATTTATAGGAACTGCTGAATTTATTACTTCTGCGAATTCAACAATTGATAGTAACGGCTTTCTTAAAGCAGCTTCACCTATTTTAAGATTATTTGCTAATGATGATGTTAATCCGGATGAGGGTTTTATTAAAGCCGGTTTTGCTCATGTTAATGATGAAGCTAAAAACGCGTATGCAAAGAAAATTGCTGTCGGTCATTATGAAATACACGGAAGTTTAGGATTTGCCAAAGAAGGGTGGTATATCACACTACCAGAAGACGCGAACGGTAATAAAAAATTCTTTGCTGACTATTCAGTTGATGAAAATAATATTATTACTATTAAAACCTACACTAGAAAATTTGATACAAATCGCTGTGAAATTGTTGCAGGTGATCCAATTGATATTACGGAAGGGCGTTGGATTGATGTACGTCTGGACATGGTAGTTAATGATTCGCCTTATAAACAATCCGAAGAGTAATATAGATTATCCAAACAATATAAATAATAGATTTTTTATTATAAATATATAAACTATATACCCATTCCTAACAAACATAATAAAGATAAAGTGAGGTTCTGGAATGGGTAAACTTGTCGCAGTGGTAGGCGATCGAACAACGAAAGGCGGATATATTATTACTGGGTCAGGTCCTGCTACTTGTGGTGGACGGTGTATAGCTTTAGTGGGTGATTTGGTCACTTGTCCAAAATGTAGAAGTAAAGGACAAATTGTTGAGGGAGCACCTAATTTTACATTTCATGGTAAACCGGCTGCTTATAATGGTTGCCGTGTAGCTTGCAAATGTACCCCTGTAGGAAGTAATCAAATTATAGCGGGTCTAAGCTGGATGTCCATTGATGTTATCCCGCCAAAATCATCAGAAAGCACAAGATATGTATCTAATCCTGAAACTCGTTCAAAAATCAGATTAGATGTAAAAAAGCTATTAGATTTAGCTAAAGAAGTTTGCGAAAAGCACTTATACTATATGGTGATTCAACAGGAATTTATGAGGGCTATAGAAATCTTTGCAAATAGTATAGTTACTCAGGTTGATAATGGCTCAATAAGTTATGCGGAAGGCTCGGAAGAAATCCAAAAAGAGAAAAAAAGCCTCCTTGAGCAAGCATATCTCTGGGGTAAAAATGGTCTTTCTGTTTTAGGTGGTATAGGTCAGATTATGTCAGGGGTAGCATTGTGTGAGACTGGTCTCGGTTGTGTATTTGCAGCTCCTATAGTTGCTCACGGATTGAATGGCACATATGAAGGCGGGGCGGGTATTTATAATGGAGTTATGAATCAAATTGACGGTGGTAATAGGAGTTTAGAAGTTGAAGGACCCCTAAGAAAGGGGTATCAATCAGCCGTAGAAGCATTAGGGTTTGACAGTTCGGTCGGTTCTATAGTCTATGATGTATTTGATTTAGCAGTTTCAGTACAAGGTAAATTAAAGCTTGTGGCTAAATTAAACGAATTTGGAGATCGAAAATTTAAACTGTTTTCGTATGGAAGACAGGATCTAGAAAGGGCTTATAAACAAATGAGTGATAAGCTACTTGCTTTAGAAATATTTAGTGATTCTTCATTGACCTTTGATATTATAAATCAGTTGAGCAATGTTTTCTTTTATAACAAAACTACAGAACAGGTTATTATGACTGTTAAAGAGCCAGAAACAATTACTAATGTGGGGCAGATTGTTGATGACTGTCATCTTGTAATAACTATAACGGGCACAGATGAAGATGTACCGGCTTATTATCGCTGTAAGACAAGTGATAACACCGAATATAGAAAAGATCTAGATGGCAATATAATTAAGGTTGATTAGAAAAATGATAATTTTCACTTGTGCCCTCTATTATTTTTTAGTAATAGTTGGTTGCTTTTTTCAGTATTATTTTAAAAAATTTACAGCTTCTGATTATTACATGAATCCACAATTAAATCTTAAAAGAATATTATGCATTGTATATCATTATTTTATATTAGCTTACTCAATGTTATTATTTTGGTTAGTTGGAAATAAAGTAATACAAAGTTTTACCGTCCTAATTTCTGTATTTATAATTATCTTTGTCTTTAACTCCTATAGGAGTAATTTAGAGTTTGCCTTAAGTACCAGAAAAATAAAAAGGAAAAGAAAATGGAAATAAAAATATTGTATTAAGACTAAAGAGCTATCTAACAATGATTATTCAATGGATATTATTTATTTGCTTAATGGTATTAAGTGTTTATATTAGACTTTATTTTTTCTTACGTGCATCAAATTATTATAGTGATAAATCTTTAAATCTTAAGCGAATATATGCAATTATTTATTATATTTTTGCGCTTAGTTATTGTGTTTATATGTTTTTTGTAGTATTTGATAACTTGGAAGTGATTGGAGGGAAATTTTTATTTACATTCCTTTCATGGGTTTTAATTATGAATTTCGTTATGAATATGTTTTTTGTAATTAGCCTAACACATAAATACTAAAAATAAATAAAAGTAATTGGTAGGTATTTGAAAATGCCTACCACACCATGAATAACTAATATTATAAGTGTGGATAAGGTTTTGATAAGTATTTTTATTTATAGTGAATTTAGTTTATTTTCCCATTCTGTTATTATTTTTTGTTTTTCTTTCCAATAGTCATATCGATCATAATGTTTACTCGATACTCCCGGAATTTTATGATTTTGTAGACGATCTCTCATTTCTGAACTAATCCCCATTGCCCCTGCTAACGTTTTGAATGTTCTTCGAAGATCTCTTGGTGTAAAGGGTTGCATCTTTTTAATTTTACAATATTTTCTTATCTGTTTAGCAAATTCGGAAGTTTCTAAATGTCCTGATTCTGTCTTGGCTGGGAAAATAAAACCACTTTTATTTTTAATATTTTTTAATGAATTTATAATTGTATCGCATAACGGCACAACGTGATAATTCTTCATTTTTGAAATTTCAGGGGGTATAGTTATTTCTTTACTAGAAAGGTTTATATTTTTCCAATCGTTGGTGATGAGTTCCCATGGTCGTTGTCCTCCACTATATATGCATAATAACGTTAGCAGTTTAAAATTTGGATGTAAAGCTGATTCAATCGCTGGTTTGTTACAATCATCAATTAATTCTTTTAACTCTGTCCATGATAAAAACCTATCGCCGGCTTTTTCTACGCCTTGTTGCTTAGGAACAATAGTAACAGGATTAGAATCCAAACCATAAATTATAGTGTTTCTTATATTAGCAGGATCATTGTCTGCTTTTAGTCCATAATTGAAAGCAGCATGTACTGCCGCGCGAATTTTATTAGCCCCAGCTAGTGCGCCTCTATTAATAACCTCAGATAACATTAATTTAATATCTGTGGATGTAATATTCTTAGCCTGTTTATTTCGATCGATAAATTGACTATTTAGAACTTGATTTAGTCTATTTTGAGTCGTCCCCCAAGATCGCTTACCTGTCATTTTCATATTATTAATATAATCATTGAATAGTTGCTCTATCGTTGCTTTTTGGATTTCGTTATCTGTTTTTTTTGAATTTAATAATATTTCATTTGATTTTTTAATAGCTTCTGATAGAAGTATAACTGGATAATCACCAAGAATTATAAATCTGGTTTTTTTATTTTCAAAATATCTGTATACAAACACTTTGCGTCCTGATGGAAAAACTCTAATTCCAATTCGACCAGTGTTCTTGGTTTCTGTATCATGCCATGAATAATAATCTTTTTCTTTAGGTTTTAGCGATTTTATTTTACTGTTAGTTAATATCATAATTTTTTTACTGCTTAAGTTAGCTGCTTAAGTTTGAGTGCAATAGAATGCAATATAAATAAAAAGAATGCAACTGCATGCAATAGTAGATTTAGCTTAACTATGTAATTTTAAACGAAATAAAAATAAATTAAATTATATTAAATTAAATTAAACTATAAACGTTTGGACTTCTAAGCCGTAGGTCACAGGTTCGAATCCTGTAGGGGACGCCATAAAAATCAA
>CAMLMY010000022.1 GCA_946481345.1 uncultured Gilliamella sp.
TGACATAAAAAGACCCCCAGTTATTGGTTGTCCAACTATTGGGGGTCACTTCATTTGAGGGCTTTTTGTTTTAGGATACATATCCGATTTATTATAAGTTTCGTTGAATTTGCTCTCCTGTTATTCATCCTTTTTGTTGCTAATTCAGTTTAAAATTTTAACAACGCTAATACCCAGTTGGTCCATATTTACTCATCAGACCTTGAACTAACCACGTTTTATTACGGTTATGAATTCCTATTTGATGGTAAAAAGGGTAATGTAGATTTTTATTAGGTGCGGTTATATACTTAGAAAAATCAGGTACGGACATCTTGTATAGAATGGGAGTATGTCATGTTTGCTGAAAATTTTTGGATGTCATTTGCAGTGTTAGCGCAATGGTGGACGATTTGCATCATCTCCAGCCGTCAATCGGTGAGGTTAATGGCGACCATTTTTATTTCCGTTACTCTCAATTTACTAAAACAATGAACCAATATAGTTAATACCATTGATTTTTGCTTAATAGATCGACAATACCTTTTCATATTGTATTTCAATTTGTCACAATTTTGCTTAATTGGCTAAAAATGATTTAACAAAGATAATTATTTAGTAACTAAAAAGCAGTAATAGAAGTTACCAGTTAAAATCAAAACACTTTCCAAAAATAATAGAACATGAATATGTAAGGAGATAAATCATGTCAGTCATTAAGCAACAAACCGGTGAAAGTATACAGCGGATATTAGATACTTTACCCGAAGACTACAATAAGCTACATCTAATAATGGCAAAAATGGCGGCCGGGGAAGATGTTAAAATTGCATGTTATGGTGATTCGACCACCGATGGTATCAATACAACAAACCATAAAAAAAATATTACAGGAACAGATCATAATCTCAATGCCCCTAATGCGTGGCCAGCTCAGCTACAATTGTTGCTTAGAGAAATGTATCATAATAATAATATAAACGTTTTTAATGCAGGATTTAGCGGGAAACGAATAGAAAACGGTTGGGCAACAGATAATTATGAGGCCAATATCACAAAAAATCCGTACTACGGAGTATGTGATATGGTTATCATCAACTTTGGATTAAATGATGCCGCTAGAACTAATCGGCTATATCGATATATTAATCAAACAGAGTTATTAATTAAAAAAGTTATAAAAGATGGTTCAACCCCTGTGTTGCTATCATGTAATCTAACATATCTATCAAAAAAGGACGGAAGCGAAAGGGATAAAAAAGATGTTACTCAACAATATAATCAAGCTAAGGAATATTTAGCCCAAAAATATAATATCCCATTTTTTGATTTATCCAATTCAATGATTAGTTGGTTACAAAATAACAATCAATATAAATGGGGTGAATTGCAACCCGACGGATTACATTTTGGTGATTTGGGGCATAAATATCAAGCAATGTGGCTAGCGAGTCGTTTATATTCAAATACCGTTATTATTAATGATTCCACACCGTATCAATCAATTAATTTTATGGATAGTAAATCTAATTCTCCATTTGGCTATGCAAGCCAATACACTGGCACAGGTACAAAATATTTATCAATTGTACTCGCGAAAGATGTTAAGAAATTCATTAACCAGCCAACCATGGAAGTTTATGTTTGGTGTGAAACTAACAACGTTGCGTGCGTTTATCGTCAAGCTTCATATGAAAATGCCACGGGCAGCTATGTTATGCACAAAGATATTATGAGTGATGTAGTTAACTCGTATAGGATCTTACCTAGATTTGATATGACAAACGGGAAAACCAGTTATGGAGGGGTTGATGTTCCCCGGTATCTGTGCGATTTAAAATATGGGTTAAATAAATTGTCATATATTTATGGCAAAGATAAAGAAATTGACACAACTGATTTTTATTTTGGTTTTTTTGATTTCGTTAAAAATTATGAATCTAATTTTAATCCCCGTAATTTATTATATAAATCCGGCCCTATTCGGAGTATTGCAACGGTTCCGGCGCGCAAGAATATAGTCAATTATATTAGAAGAGATCTGTATGATCAGACTGGACAGGATTCACTGCAATTATTTGTTGATGGCAAAAAAACATATTTATATTTAGAATTTGAAGGATCAGAGCTAAATGGAATTGTGTTAACACAAACCAGAGGTATGCGTAAAATGTATAACGATGGCTTTATGCTGTTTAAATTGGATGACTCTAATTTATCGGCGCATGTCATTAGGTCATCGGTTAAAACAAATGAAACAACATATTCAACCGCTGCAGAGGGTATTATCCCAATTTTTATTGATAAAACAAATTGTAAATTATTATTAGAATTCTATATTGATAAATCTAACAATATTATTATGAATTCATTAAACGAACAGTATGGCTTATTAAGTCATCATGTTATTTCGCCACTGTTTGCATTTCCCTTTTCAGGTATTTTTGGAAATATTTTTAGTAAAAATATATCGCGAGATGAGGATATTTCAACACAATTTAATATAACAAGGGCGGAGGTATGGTACAAAGATAACATAAATTAATTAACGGTATTTTTTACCGTATTGAATTTATTATTTAATGCTTAATTAATTGTTATGATGAAATCCTAAAGAAAACATCTTAAGAAAGGATAAATGTGAATGTCCAGCCTGCAATGAAGTTATATATGTTTGCCCGAATCTTGCCAAAGGGAGTGAGATTTATGATGATGAGCTTAGTCCTAAGTGTGCATAAAGGAATTAAACACACAAAAGGTGGTTTGGGGGAAACATATTGAATGCTGCGGGTTTGGCCTGAGAGGTAATTATAATCAAAGACACATTAAAAAAATAATAAAGTGTAATCATTAATCTTGATAAGCAAAATATCCTAAAGTCAATGTTTGCTAATCGAGGGTATAGTGATAAACAACCAATCGATCATCAATCGGTAGTATGTCACTTTAACCAATAAAGGTAAAGTTAGTTTCACCAGAATAGTAAATTATGATAACCGCAGAGATACAATTACCAAAAAAGCTGATCTCTGTATTTGTTGCCGAGAAAGTCAGGCATTTGCTCTCTACAGGGGGAAAACCTGTCAAAAAGTTTCAGGTTAACTGTACGTTTGAGTATAAAAATTAATAAATAATCTTACTTTATATTCACTGAACATAGGGATAAACCATAAAATGAACAATTTAATAAAAACTAAACTTTTTTGAGCGCAAAAACGCAAATTTTTAGCAAACAATAAGTTAAGTAATTAAAATAATTGTTTGGTTGATTGTTTTTTGTTCAAAGATCTGTATAGAATTGAACATTTATGAATTTTAGGTGTGAAAAAATGCATAATCCAAATAAATGAAAAATATTCCAATAAAACGTGATTTTTTTTAAAGTTAGCTTTAATTAAAAATTTAATTTAAAATATAATTTAATTATTTTTGTGAATAAATTATTGTTATGAATAGCCCAGATCAAATAAAAAATAACATTATCAATTGGATATCCAATGGTGACTCAATTTATGAATATCATGATAACGATGTTATTATTGATGAGCTCTGTTTTTTGGAGAGAAAAAATAGAGCTGACCTTGTATATGCAAATGGTAAATTAACAGCTTTTGAAATTAAATCTAAAGCAGATAGTTTGGCTAGATGGGAATCTCAATGCTCTGCATACTTAAAAGTTTTTGATGCGGTTTGGTTATGTTGTCACAATAAACATGCTTTGAAATCTATAGAAGTTACCCCTAAAGAAGTCGGTATTATAATCGTCGATGATACTAAATCAGGTTTGGCGATACTTAGAGATGCTAAAATAAATAAAAATATAGATTCATATTACCTATCCGATTTACTCTGGCGTGTAGAGCTTGATGAGTTGTGTCTTGAAAATAATTTGAAGGTAATAAAGAAAGAAAAAATAAAGGAAGTCAGAACTCGAATAAGCAATGAACTTCCTATTGAAATTATTCGACAAAAAGTATTACAAAAGCTTAAATTGCGTTATGAAAGTTTAAGTCATTCTAGCAATTGAAGTAATATGTTGATTAATTCTTATGCCGTTCCATGTTCCTGAATTACCATTATTAATGGTTTTATTTGCAATGTGATAAATTTGAGAGTCTCCCCAACTAAAATTATTACCGTGATAAAAACTTTCAGAAACAAGGCAATTAGCTAAATCAACGAATTTATTAAATTCATGACTATTGCCAGTTTTCATTTGATACCAATGATAATTATCATAGTAAGTTACACATGGTATTATTTGCATTCCAGGAACATATTCCATTGGAGATGTTGGGTTAGTTGCTCCATAATCTCCATAAATTAAATTTATTCTTGGAAATGAACTTTTTAAGTTAAAATATAGGGGTAAGTCAAGGTTAGGTATTTCTTCCCACATATCTCGGCTGGATGTTTTTTGTGATGGATATGATGTTGATATAACTGAGACATTAAGACCACTATATAAATTTGAGAGTCTATATAAAAAATCGGATAACCGATTCTGAATTGTATTAATATTTTCACCTACTATAGATCCTATATCACATAAAACTAAAATTGAATTTTGATCTGATGATGAAGCTAATAATGCAAATAAATTATTAATTGAGTTTTCTGACAAATCAGTTACACGTATTGCAATTTTTCTGTATGGTCTATTTTGTAGTTTAAATAAGAAATGTACATTATTCCTCATTGTTGATGTAGGCAAGATACTAATAACAGGAATTAGATTAGGATTTACCTGTAAAATCTTTTCATAAAAATCATATTTATGTTGAAAATCGTTACTATGATCTAATAAACCATTAGCTTGATTATATTTATCATACATATCTGGTGCAATTAAAGATGCGTCAACTAAAAATGGATACTTCCCCCAGTTAGGTAGAAAATTATTAAATAAGTAATCATTCTTTAATTCTCCTCGTGTATTAATAAAAGGTAAAACGTAATTTTTATCATTATTATCAATATTAATTAGAGCATTAATATCATTCATTCCAGATTTTAAATTTACTATATGGAACATTGCTTTCTCCTCTTTTTATATGATTAAGATTATCTGTTTTGGGCTTATTAAAAACCGCGAAAGCGGTTCGTTATTTATGCGCAATCCTGCCTAGCCATGTTTCCTTAACATCATCGACTGGCTTAACATTACTTTGCCATGTATATAAAGCTGATCAATTTCTTCTTCACTAATATCCCAATTTTGATATTTTTTATTATCAGATATAACAATCAGCTTATTTTTTATTAATTGTAAACGTTTTACATACAAACCACGATCAAAAGTAAAAACATAGATACCATCGCTTTGGAATTGATTAACCGTAATATCTATGTATATAGCATCACCGCTTTCAAAAGTTCCTTGCATTGAATCGCCAGAAACATTAATTATTTTTAAGTTTTCGGACGGTATCCCATTAAATAATGTTGTTGCGTGTTCATTGTAAAACTCAATACATTTTATAACTTCTACAATATCATTATTCAAAAATCCGTTTCCTGCACTGGCATTTATATTTAAAACCTCAATTACATAGGTATTATTATCAAGTTGATATTGATTATTACAGTTCAATCTTGCTAATTGGGTATTATTTTTATCTAAATAGAATTGAGGCATACCGTAATCGTACTCTAAACGACGAGCCGATTTTTCCCCAAAAGAAGCCTTACCACTAATCAATTGAGAAATATAGCTCTTTTCTTTTGGTGGAACTGTTTTATTTGAAAACCATTGTTTTAAATTTTTAGCTCTAAGTTCTTTTAATTCAGTTTTATTCATAGAAGCTCCTATTTTTTATATTTTATTTAGTATTTACTAAATAAGCAAAAAGTAAACTTTACTTTGTTTTCGGTCTGGTTTTAAATAAACTATATTAAACTTTTAACTAAACCTAAGGCGAAGATAAAATTATCAGAGTATCTGTTTCATCTTTCAAGAGGCGGTAAAAGCCAATTTGCTAAAAATGTTCCCTGTACACAGGGATAAACCGCTAGTTCGCATTGAATCGAAATTAACCGAATATAATGGTGGCTATAAAATAATATCAATAGAGCATAACGGGGATTTATATGGTTTTAATTGGCATAGTAAATTAGTTTGTATTTGTGGAAAATTTGACAAGGTTTGATATAATTAGCATTTTCAAAACATTAAGGAATTTGAGATGGCCGTAAAGTATTGCACCCTTTGTCAACGAAATGTTACTCCAAAACGAAAAATCGGGGTGGGCACACTAATTGGCGTTTTTTTTACAGGATTTATTTGGGTTTTATTTATTCCTTTTTATAAAAAACGATGTCCTTTATGCTTGGGCGACAAATTAACAATAATCCCAGCAGTGTCACCAAATAAAAAAGATAATAATATTAAATTAAATCATAATTCTAATTTATCTGTTTCTGATGAACTAAAAAAATTACATGATCTAAAAGAAAGTGGTGTTTTAACACAAGAAGAATTTGATTTTCAAAAAAGTAAACTATTAAATCACTAATTATAAAATAAATGTGTTCCCTGTATGTACAGGGATCAATCCAATTCCAATGCCTCGTCGAATGCAGCTAATTTAATGCTCCCTGTATATCTTGCCATTACAGAATCACAGGGCGCACAAATGTGGTTAGTCAAATCTCTTATGTGGTCAGACACCAATTCATAGATAAATATTCATTTACACTATTTCACACGAAATATCAGATTAATATAATTATATTGTATAAACTACATGCATATTCACAGTGGATATAAAGACAATGTGAGGATGTGTCATGAGTAAGCAAATAGCCGTTTTGGACAATGAAGTGACTCCATAAAGTTGGACACTTTTATTAAGCGGTTTTTTATGTCTGAAAACCATAAACATTTAAATTAAACTTAAGGTGAAGTTAATTTCACCATAAGAGTAAATTATGATAACCATTGCGATACAATTACCAAAAAAGTTGATATTTGTATTGGTTACCGAGAAAGTCAGGTATTTCCTCTATATAGGGGTAAAATATGTCAAAAAGTTTCAGGTTAACCATACGTTTCAGTATAAATATCAATAAACAATTTAGCTTAACTTTATGTTCCCTGTACACACAAGGATAAATCGGCAGGCATCAATATTACATAGTATTTTTTACTATTCAAAAAATCACAATTATATATTTCATTGTTTACTTTTTTTTAATTATATGAAAAATATAAATTTATCGGTAGAATCTCGTAGAATGTAATTTTAATTTCTATTAATTTTAATTAATTAAATAAAAACATAGTGTTATAGAATGTGATTTTAATGAAAAATATCCCAAAAAATCGGTAGAAATTTGACAGTCAATATTTTAATTATAAAACAGTATGTTATAATTAGAGTGTTCCCTGTATACACAGGGATAAACCGGTTACGAAATTGAAACTAAAAGTGTTAATTATGTGTTCCCTGTATACACAGGGATAAACCGCACATGAATATATTATTAAACAGTCGCTTAAAGTGTTCCCTGTATACACAGGGATAAACCGCAATCGGCAGGGATTACATCAATTAACAATTTGTGTTCCCTGTATACACAGGGATAAACCGGCGGACCCGAGCGATTACCAGGTTCGCCGCCCGTGTTCCCTGTATACACAGGGATAAACCGGGTACAACACTATTATTAGGTGATAAAAATCTGTGTTCCCTGTATACACAGGGATAAACCGTAAATAGACCCAGTGGTACTGGGGCTATGGTTGTGTTCCCTGTATACACAGGGATAAACCGGTCGATGGATTTAGAGAGCGTCAAGTTGACATGTGTTCCCTGTATACACAGGGATAAACCGCAGTGCTGATATCGTCGAAAGCGTTAACTTAACGTGTTCCCTGTATACACAGGGATAAACCAATATATTCTATAGATAAAACTCGTTATTATTAATAAGCACTATATTGCTAATTTAAGGATAATTTTTCAGGTAAGCGTGTGAGAATGATAACTTAAAAAAATTATAAAAAATCTTCTAAAAAAGGGATTTAATTATCATAAACCAAATGATATGGTTGATTTCTTGAAATTTCGGACTTTTCCCAAATCTTATTGGTCTCACGATAATTTTTTGTGTATCAAACAATTTATTTTGTTAGAAATGGTACTCAAATATGATTTATTGCCAATTTCGAAATTAACCAAGAAAAAACAATTATGATGATAAAACATTTAGAAGTTACATCAAACTATTTGCTAAATCTAAAACGTCGAAATTGAGATAATGATTTTTAGTTGAATTAGTTAATGAAGTAAACAATTTAATTAGTTCTGTTAACCAAATAATTACTGCAATAATAATTCATGATGATAATAAATTACTTTTAGCAGAGAAAATAAGAGATTTGCTTAATAAAATTAAGGCAAATGGAGTTTATCTTGACAAAGATAATAACTCGGGTTCAATCATAGCCAGTGCTAAATGGTTAAAAAAGATTGGTAATATTCGACCTACAGATCTATTTTGATATCTTTGGTAAGATCTTAATGTGATAAGGTAGTGGTGATTTACCATGATTATTGATAACAAATGTTGATATTGCCCATATTTAACAATTAGTTTTGGTTTGATTTTTCTTGTTTTTATTAAAATAATTTAAACATGATTATATTAATTTTTTATTTATGACGATGCTTTCCTTTCGTTTTTTGGTACATAGTGTTACCAGTCTTTATAACAGGAATATTGTCGATGTAGTTTAATAGAAATCAACGAGAAAAGCCGAATAATAGAACTTACTATCTATAAATTAGGATAGTTTACTGTTATTTTAATTGATTTTATTATATCACTGCTTGCTATTTTAGCTGTATTCGATTAGTGAGAATTTTATAGGAAACAGACTTAAGATCAAAATAGCTATAAATTCTTAAGAAGAATGGTACGCCCGGGTGGACTCGAACCACTGACCCCCACCATGTCAAGGTGATGCTCTAACCAACTGAGCTACGGGCGTATATCGGAAACACGCAAATATTAACGGGCAATTCGATTTGTATCAAGTAAAAAATTTAAAAATAGCCGTTTTTTTAATCTGTCGAAACATAACGTTGATAAAATAATCAATAAATGGTATTTAATTGTTAAGTTAAAGATGATTGTTAGATGAATGTTTTCTCATTGTTTATGTTAACCGAAAAAATTTATGCTTTATATAAATAGCAAATAAATGTAAGTCGGTGGTGGTTTGTTGAAATTATTTTAGCTATACTCCCTGAATTAATAAAAGGGGTTATTTGTTTTGGTTAATATGTCGATAAAAGATCAGATTGAAGATGTTTTACACAATGTATTTGGTTATAAATCATTTAGAAATCAACAAAAAGAAATTATTGAATCAATTATCGATGGACGAGATACATTAACAATTATTCCAACTGGTGGGGGAAAATCGTTATGCTATCAAATTCCAGCGGTACTATTGCCAAGCACTGCGTTAATCATTTCCCCATTAATTTCATTAATGAAAGATCAGGTTGATCAATTGCTTGCTAACGGTATTCCGGCGGCGCTTCTCAATGCTACTCAGTCCTTGGCAGAACAGCAAGAGGTAGTTGAAAAATATTTAAATCACTCGATAAAATTATTATATATCTCTCCTGAAAGGCTTGCCGTAGGTTCATTTATATCAATGATTCAAAGCCATCCCCCTTCACTCATTGCGATTGATGAAGCTCACTGCATATCACAATGGGGGCATGATTTCAGACCTGATTATCGACAATTAGGACAGTTGTCCTCTCGATTTCCGAACGTTCCGATTGTTGCGTTAACCGCCACCGCCGATAAGATGACACAAACGGATATCATTCATCAACTTCAATTGGTTGATCCTTTAGTTGTTGTTCGTAGTTTTGATCGCCCCAACATCCGATATACTGTTGTCGAAAAATTTAACTTAACAGAACAAGTGGTCTCTTTTATTGAAACGCAAAAAGGAAATAGTGGGATAATTTATTGTTCTAGCCGTTCCAAAGTTGAAGATATGACAACTCGACTTGCCAGTCGGGGATTTTCCGTTATGGCTTATCATGCAGGGCTTTCTTATAGTGAGCGTCAAATAGCCCAGGAAGCATTTTTAAAAGATAATGTGCAAATCATTGTTGCTACCGTTGCATTTGGCATGGGGATTAACAAACCTAATGTTAGATTTGTCGTGCATGCTGATTGCCCTAGAACTATCGAAGCCTATTATCAAGAAACGGGCAGAGCGGGGCGAGATGGCGTCCCTGCAGAAGCAATCTTATTGTTTAATAAAAATGATTTGAATTGGTATTATCAACAAATCGCCGAAAAAACAGATGGGGTACATAAAGATATTGAACAACATAAAATTGAGGCTATGGAATCATTTGCACAAAGTTTAACTTGTCGGCGAATTGTATTGCTTAACTATTTTGGCGAAAAACGAACGGAGCCTTGCAATAATTGTGATATCTGTCTTTATCCACCTGAACAATACGATGGCTTAGTTGATGCACAAAAAGTTTTATCTTGCATTTATCGAGTAGAACAACGTTATGGTGCACAATACATTGTTAATGTTTTACGAGGTTCTGCTCGTTCTCAAATTAAAGACAATGGTCATGATAAATTGTCCGTTTATGGTATTGGTAAAAATCAATCTAGTAATTATTGGCTAAGTGTGATTCGACAGCTAGTTCACTTAGGTTATTTGATTCAAAATATTTCAACTTCTTCAAGTTTGCCAACCTTACAATTAACTCAAGAAGCTAGAAAAATACTTAGAGGTGAAATTCCATTATCGCTAGCCAAACCTCGCCTTGAAATTGTTAAGAAAAGCCGCCTAAATCGTTATGCTCGATCAATAAATATGACAGCGATGTTATCCTTTGAAGAGCGTATGTTATTCAATAATCTGAAACGATTACGTAAAGATATTGCTGATAGTGAAGATGTACCACCTTATATTATTTTTAGCGATGCAACATTATTAGAAATGGTGCAAACAACGCCAGCAAGTAAAAAAGAGCTAATTAATGTTACGGGAGTTGGAAAAATCAAATTGGAAAAATATGGCAATCTATTTTTAGAGGAAATTAAAGATTTTATAGTAAAAAATATATAACCTGATGAATAATTCCGCCATAATAACGATTATCGAAAAAATATAGTATTTCAAAATAGTAAATAAAAATAGTAAAAATGGAGTTTTTATGTCACCAATGAATGACATGCCACAAATGTTGGCATTAGTGCTGTTACTGGTTATTCTTTATCTTGGCGATATCGTTTCGATCCGTACCAAAGCATGGGTTCCGTCTGTATTTATCTGCGCTGTTCTTTTTTTATTAGGATATTGGACATTCTTTCCTACCGATATTGTGGCACGAGCAGGAGTACCAACAGTCGTTGCTGTTATGTTTATGTATTTACTCATTGTTAACATGGGTACACTTTTATCAGTTAAAGAATTATTATTGCAATGGAAAACCATCTTAATTTCTCTTGCTGGAATTGTTGGTATTATTATTGTGGCTATCATAGTTGGGTATCTGCTCTTCGATTTTAATACGGTAGTGGTTGCTATTCCTCCTTTAGTGGGTGGTATTGTTTCGGCAATTATTATGGCTAATGGGGCAAAAGACGCGGGATTGCCTGATTTGGCTGTTTTTGCCATTATTATTTATGTGATGCAAGGATTTATTGGTTATCCACTTACTTCTATTATGCTAAAGCGCGAAGGGCGAAAAGTTTTAAAGCAATATCATGCAGGCACTTGGCATGTAAGTGATGACCCTAAATCCTCCATTGATAAACAACAAGCAACATCGTCTGATGAAAATCCAATGCCAAGTTTGTTTGCAAAAATTCCCTCTAGCTATAATTCATCGTATTTCATTTTTTTACGTATTGCTATCATCGGTTTTTTAGCTTACTTTGTTTCAGAAGTTTTAAAACCAATAGTTAGTGTAAGTCCATTTGTATTATGTTTGTTATTTGGTGTAATTGCTGCATCATTTGGTTTTTTAGAACGCCATCCATTAAAAAAAGCAGGTGGATTTGGAATAACGGTGATGGGGTTAATGTTATTTATTTTTGATACATTAAGTCGAGCAACACCCGAAATGCTTATGCGTTTGCTAACGCCTCTAGTCATCTTTATTTTATCTGCAGTTGTCGGTATGTTTATTTTTTCAGTTATTGTAGGCAAAATATTAAAAGTGAGTAAAGAACTGGCTTTTTCAATTGCGCTTACAGCGTTGTATGGTTTTCCTGCCGATTACATAATTACTAATGAAGTCATTAATAATTTAACAAAAGATCCAAAAGAGAAAGAAATTCTAACCAGTCATATGTTACCACCAATGTTGATTGGAGGATTTATATCGGTGACTATTGTTTCAGTTGTATTAGCAGGAATAATGGTGAATATGATAGTAGGCCCTGCATCAGCAGTGCAATAATTAATTATAAAATCCAAAAAATTTGATAATCATCTTTATTAGCATTATCAATAGCAATTAATGGAAATTAACAGTATTTATTTAATGATAGCTCAACAATGGCTAGTGTTATAAAAGTAGAACAAATTGAAATATTAAAGGTAGTGAAATGACGAATCCAAACATAAAAAAATTAATACAACAAAATATTGATGAGATGGTCGCTTTTCGTCGCGATCTTCATCGTCATCCTGAATTACCGTGGGAAGAGTTTAGAACCACAGATAGAATTGCTCAGGAGCTTGATAAAATAGGAATTGCCTATCGACGTACGGAACCTACAGGGATTATCGCTGAAATTCAAGGAGGCAAGCCAGGTAAAAGAATTTTATTAAGAGCAGATATTGATGCGTTACCCGTACAAGAACTGAGTGAAAACATTGATTATAAATCAACGATTGACGGTAAAATGCACGCTTGCGGTCACGATACCCATGCTTCTATGTTACTGACAGCGGCAAAAGCGCTTTATGAGATTCGCGATCAACTAAAAGGTAATGTAAGACTTGTTTTTCAACCCGCTGAAGAGGTTGCTCAAGGTGCCAAAGGCATGATTAAACAAGGTGTGCTTGATGGTGTAGATAGTGCATTTGGTATGCATATTTGGTCACAAATGCCAGTGGGTAAAATATCTTGTGTAGTCGGATCGAGTTTTGCTTCTGCTGATTTATTGACTGTGCGTTTTAAAGGAAGAGGTGGTCATGGTTCTATGCCACATGATACCGTTGATGCAGTAATGGTTGCTTCCGCATTTGTTATGAATGTCCAATCCATTGTGTCGCGTGAAGTGTCGCCACTTGATCCCGCTGTTGTGACAATTGGTCGTATGGATGTTGGTACACGCTTTAATGTTATTGCCGAAAATGCGGTATTAGATGGAACAGTGCGTTGTTTTAACGTTGCCGTGCGTGACAAAATTGAATCAGCAATCCGACGTTATGCTAATCAAGTTGCTGCAATGTACCGAGCAACAGCCGAAGTTGAATATATCTATGGCACTTTGCCAGTAATTAATGATAAAGAAAGCGCATTACTAGCCCAAAAAGTAATTGTCGAATCATTTGGTGAAGAGGCACTATACTTTGAAGCACCAACAACAGGTGGTGAGGATTTTAGTTACTATACAGAAAATATACCGGGTGCTTTTGCTTTAGTTGGTTCGGGTAATCCTGATAAAGATACTCAATGGCCACATCATCATGGTTGTTTTAATGTGGATGAAGATGGAATGGCATTAGGCGCTGAATTCTATGCGCAATATGCTTGGGCTTATTTAAATCAAAATTAAATTTTGTAAAACAGTTTCAGGGTAGCTATACATTTATGTAAAAATTCTGTTTTTAGTATAGCTTGCCTTGGACTATTTGGTGTTGTGAGTTATTGCTTTTTTTAGATTATAGCTAAATTTGAAAATTCAATATATCATCATTTTATACCTACATCTTCTATTATCAACAACACGTATTTTTGGGTCATCTTTTTTGTTTAAACACATTGCCTAAAACCTACAGATTAGTCATTGTTGTTACTTAACTTACTTCATTAAATTTAATTAATAATAAAGTATTTATTAATTAAATAAAGGTCCATCAATACTTGGAAAAAAAGGTTTAATTGTGTTATATAAATGATCAGCTTGTTCTGTATTTCCTGCACATTTAGCTGCAAGTCGAGCGTAACAACCACATGGCCAGTTTTTTCTTTTACTTTTTTCAAAGCAATCATATAACGTATCATATATTTCAATAAGTGTTATATCTATATCACCAATTTTTACCACATCAATATTTTGTTGCTTAAAATACTTAAGTAAAATAGCTCTGGCTAAGTAATAAATAATATAATAATCCGATCCAGTAATCTCTTTTCTCTTGCTCCAAAGTAGTATGCCAATTGATATCACGTCATCATGTTTAAATTGCTTAGCAAGTGAACAAAACTTACTGAGGGGAAAATCAGGATGAATAAGTTCAGGAGGTGTTTCGTAAGCGTTGCGTGTCCACATTATTCCTGTTTTTATTGTTTTGGCTGGAGAGCCAGCAATCATTGAAAAATCTGAAAATGATCTATTAACGATAGTTCTTGCACCAACAACGCAGCCTTTATTGATTTTTGCTCCTTTTAATACAATCGTATCGCGGGCTAACCAGACTTTATCTTCAATGATAACATCTTTAGAAGGATTTATTCTTTTGCGTGTTTGCATATCATAAACACCATGCAGGTCTGAGTTATAAATCCTACAGTTGGCAAATAAACAATCATCACCGATATGAATTGCTCCATTTTCAGCCACATGTATAAAAATCAGATCATTACAAATTAATCCATTGCCTATAAATAATTTGCAATTTGGTTCAATGATAATTCGACCTCTTAATTCGCATAGATCGCCGATTTCTAACTCTCCACCGTTTCGAACGGTTATCGATGCGGAATTGAGTTTAGTTCCATAGCCTATTTTTATTTTTGGGTTGGTATCTAAAAATTCAATATATGAGGAATTCATCTCAATTCCTTTTGAAATTTCAAACGGTATATCAGTTTTATTGTCTAGAGTTTTTAATATATTCAAAATTTTTCTCCATTAATAAGAAAATGTTTTAAAAAATATCATATCATAAAGAGACTGTACATAATTGAATACTCGCTCTTAATTATTAGTTAATATTGATTGCTTATTTTTTATTAAATAAGGATTTTTTAACGAAAGGAATATACTTTTTCAATTTTATTAAGTCTAATATTAAATTAATTAGTTTATCACTACTTTGTAAAAAAGTTTCAGGTTAAGCATACGTTTATGTAAAAAGATGCTGTCTAATATTAGGCCGGTTATTGTCTTGTTGCAGACTAACTTAGGACTTTATGCTATGATAAAAACCAATTTCATTAGTAATAAGCAATGGTGATTATGAGTTATCAAGTTCTAGCACGTAAATGGCGACCTAAATCATTTTCTGAAGTGGTTGGTCAACAGCATGTTTTAAAAATTTTATCTAACGCGCTATCTCTAGGACGTGTTCATCATGCTTATCTGTTTTCGGGTACTCGAGGCGTTGGAAAAACATCTATTGCTCGTCTATTAGCAAAAGGTTTAAACTGCGAAACAGGTATAACCGCCACACCTTGCGGTGAATGTGATAATTGCCGTGATATTGAGTTAGGACGCTTTGTTGATCTGCTTGAAATTGATGCTGCTTCTCGAACTAAAGTAGAGGATACTAGGGAGATCTTGGATAACATTCAATATCTTCCTACTAAGGGGCGTTTTAAAGTCTATCTAATTGACGAAGTGCATATGCTATCACGCAGTAGTTTTAACGCACTACTTAAAACATTAGAAGAGCCACCAGAACACGTCAAATTTTTGTTAGCTACGACTGATCCTCAAAAATTACCTATTACTATATTGTCGCGCTGCTTGCATTTACACTTAAATGTTCTTGATACGTCGCTCATTGGTGAGCAACTTACTCATATTTTAAAATTGGAGCAGATTAAAAACGATCCAAAAGCGATATCGTTATTGGCTAAAGCGGCTAATGGCAGTATGCGTGATGCATTAAGTTTAACTGACCAAGCCATCGCACTTGGTAATGGCGAAGTTGATACAGCATCAGTGACGTTGATGTTAGGTACTCTTGATAAATCCATCCCTTTTTCACTGATCGAAGCACTGTACCATAATGAGGGTAATGTCTTAATGCAGCAAATTGATATGGCAGCAGCACAAGGTGCAGATTGGGATAATTTATTAGCAGAAAGTATTGCACTTTTACATCAAATTGCTTTGTTGCAAGTTGTACCAACCGCATTAGGCGATTATACCGATCAAGAAGAACGTATTCGTTTTCTAGCAAAATATATGGCGCCAAATGACGTGCAGTTATATTATCAAATCCTATTGATGGGTAGAAAAGATTTGGCGTATGCTCCAGATAAAAAAATAGGTACTGAAATGAGTTTTTTACGTGCTTTAGCTTTCATGCCTAAAAATAATGATACAACTATAGCACCTAAACCAAGTATTAAACCACAGGTTGAGCCATCAATTGTTGCTGAACCTAAGTCACACATACAATCAACACAGTTTTTATCAAAAAAAAAGTGCAATCCAGAATCGGAATCTAACTTAACTTCAAATCAAAATAGCAACATACCTGTTGACTCTCAACCTGTACCGATTGCTCAATCAAATGTTCAAGATCTATCTATTCCTGATGATGCATCCTCTGTTACAAAAAACATATTAGAAATGAGGATGCAGTTAATCAAAGGAGAACAAAAAACAAAAAAGTCTGAACCCAAAGTCGAGCCTTTGCAGCCAAAATCAGAGGTAATTCATTCATCATTAACTCATGCTAAAAATATTACTCAACTCGCTGATAATAAACAAGTCGATATTAAAGATAATGATGAAGATGAGCATGACAATGAGACAGAAGAAGTCATTACGGCTGAAAATTATCAGTGGCAAGCTTGTGGTTATGTTGAGACTAAAGATGATTTAATTATTGACACTAAAACTTTTCGGGAATCGCTCAACGGTGATAAAACACCTGAAATGACAAAAAAATTAATTGAGGAAATGGCAGAGAAAGATGCGTGGTGTTTTGAAATAGAACAGTTGGATTTATCGCCACTTATCAAACAAATTGTCAGTAATTCGTTTATTGAACAGACAGATGAAAATAATATCATTTTACATATGCGATCTGCGGTAAAACATCTGATCAATTCATCAAGTAATGTGACTAAAGTTGAAAAAGCGATAGCTAATTATCGCCAACGAGCATTAAATGTTAAGATCATTCTTGATGATAATAAGGATAATAAAACGCCTTTAGAAATGCGTGAAGATCTTTATCAACAAAAGCTTGCACAAGCTAAGGTGACCATAAATGAAGATCCAAAAGTATCGATGATCTGTCAATATTTTGAAGCGAAGATTGATGAGGCGAGCATTCGTCCTGTATAATTATGGGCTAAATTTTTTAATGAGGAATAAATATGTTTTCAGGTGGAAAAGGTGGTTTGGGCAATTTAATGAAGCAAGCTCAACAAATGCAAGCAAAAATGCAACAAGCACAAGAAGAGATTGCCAAATTAGAGGTGACAGGTGAATCAGGTGCTGGTTTAGTTAAAGTAACAATAAATGGTTCACATAACTGTAAACGTGTTGAAATTGATCCCTCTTTAGTTACGGAAGATGATAAAGAGATGTTGGAAGATCTAATTGCTGCTGCCTACAATGATGCGACTCGTCGTTTAGATGACGCACAAAAAGAGCGAATGGCACAAGTAACTGGCGGTATGCAGTTACCACCAGGCTTTAAAATGCCGTTTTAATTGATTTTATTATATTAATTTAATCTTACTTTTTTGCCGATTATTAAACAGTAATCGGCGAATTTCTTTCAGCTATTGCCTGTCTATTTATACAGTTTTTCTTTATTAATTTTTTTCTATCAGGTAAACTAACGACCAATTACTTTCAAATTAATTGCTACTCTTGTTCGTCAAATAAAAATTAATGATTAAATAATGAATATTTTATTTTCAAGAGCCGTCAATTATTTCAACCAACAGTAAATTACTAAGGATAAATTGTGATAGGTCGTCTACGTGGAACCATTATTGAAAAGCAACCACCTAAAGTTCTGATTGAAGTGGGTGGCGTCGGCTATGAGGTTTTTATGCCGATGACCTGTTTTTATGAACTTCCTGACAATGGGCAAGAGGTCATTGTATTAACCCATTTTGTGGTGCGGGAAGATGCGCAAATATTATATGGCTTTAATCAAGAGCAAGAACGAGAATTGTTTCGTGAATTGATTAAGGTCAATGGTGTAGGCCCTAAATTAGCGTTGGCAATTTTGTCTGGAATGTCTGCACAACAATTTATTAGTGCCGTTGAGCAGGGTGAAATTAAAACTTTAGTTAAATTGCCAGGTGTTGGCACTAAAACAGCAGAACGTTTGATTGTGGAAATGAAAGATCGCCTTAAACGTTTTGCTGAGCAGCTTTCACCGATAAGTACAGTTATAGAAGCCAGCAGCGTTAA
Source organism: uncultured Gilliamella sp. (assembly GCA_946481345.1). Taxonomy (GTDB): domain Bacteria; phylum Pseudomonadota; class Gammaproteobacteria; order Enterobacterales; family Orbaceae; genus Gilliamella. The sequence continues at coordinate 18,553 of CAMLMY010000022.1, forward strand.
AAAATCATCTAACCAAATAGAAAGCGAAGCTGTATCAGCACTCATCGCATTAGGTTATAAACCACAAGAAGCCAGTCGAATTATTAATAAAGTTATTTTACCTGATATGGATTGTGAAACGCTTATTCGCGAAGCATTAAAATCAGCATTATAAATAGGGATTTACTATGATTGAAGCGGATCGCTTGATTGCACCTCAAGCCAAAAAGGAAGAAGAATCACTGGATCGTGCTATTCGTCCTAAAAGTTTGGACGAATATATTGGGCAAGCACAAGTACGTGAACAGATGAAAATTTTTATTCAAGCTGCCAAGCAACGTAGCGATGCACTTGATCATGTGTTAATTTTTGGTCCGCCTGGACTAGGTAAAACAACTTTAGCTAATATTGTTGCTAACGAAATGAACGTTAATTTACGTACCACTTCCGGCCCTGTATTAGAAAAAGCAGGTGATTTAGCTGCAATGTTAACCAATTTAGAGCCTAACGATGTGCTATTTATTGATGAAATCCATCGCCTTTCACCTGTAGTAGAAGAAATTTTATATCCAGCTATGGAAGACTATCAGCTTGATATTATGATAGGGGAAGGTCCCGCAGCACGTTCAATTAAAATCGATTTGCCTCCATTTACACTTATTGGTGCAACTACGCGAGCGGGTTCGTTAACCTCGCCATTACGTGATCGTTTTGGTATTGTGCAACGCCTTGAGTTTTATCGGGTTGAGGATTTGGAATATATTGTTAGTCGTAGTGCTAAATTTTTAGGTATGGACTTATCTGATGAGGGTGCTCATTTAATTGCCAAACGTTCACGCGGAACGCCTCGAATTGCTAATCGTTTATTGCGTCGCGTGCGTGATTATGCTGATGTAAAATCAAAAGGTGTGATTGATCAAAAAATTGCGTCCCAAGCACTTGATATGTTAGATGTAGATAACGAAGGTTTTGATTATATGGACCGTAAATTATTACTCACCATTATTGAAAAGTTTATGGGTGGGCCTGTAGGTCTTGATAACATTGCAGCTGCCATAGGTGAGGAGCGTGAAACCATCGAAGATGTGCTCGAACCGTTTTTGATTCAACAAGGTTATATTCAAAGAACGCCAAGGGGTCGAATTGCAACACCACATGCTTATCGACATTTTGGTATTATTCAAGATGAGTGATTACTTTTTTTAAAAAGTAAAAAAGATATACAAAAGCGCGACTCAAACTTGGTCGCGCTTTTCGTTTCGAGGTTTGGTTTAACCAAGTTCTTTTTCAGTAAAAATACCACTAAATAAATCCGTACTAAGATAACGCTCACCAGATGACGGTAAAATTACCACAATGGTTTTATTGGCATTTTCAGGTAATTTTGCTAAACGATCAGCTGCATAAACGGCTGCACCAGATGATATACCTGCTAAGATACCTTCTTTTTCCATTAATTCTCTCGCAGTTTCAATGGATTGTTCATTTGTGACCTTTTCAACTATATCAATCAAGCTTAAGTCTAAATTTTCTGGAATAAACCCAGCTCCAATACCTTGAATTTTGTGTGGTCCTGGTTTAATTGGCTCACCCGCTAGGGCTTGGCTAATAACTGGAGATGTAGCCGGTTCAACAGCTACGGCTGTTATGTTTTTGCCTTGAGTCTTTTTAATATACCGAACTGTACCTGTAAAAGTACCTCCAGTACCTACACCAGCAATAAAAATATCTACTTGGCCATCCGTATCGTTCCAAATTTCTGGTCCAGTGGTTTTTTCGTGAATTTCTGGGTTGGCTGGATTACTAAATTGTTGCAGCATGATGTTTTTTTGAGGATTACTAGCAACAATCTCTTCGGCTTTTTCAATTGCGCCTTTCATGCCTTTTGCCGCTTCAGTCAAAATTAGATTAGCACCTAAAGCTTTAAGTAATTTTCGACGTTCTATACTCATGCTTTCTGGCATGGTTAAGGTTAGTTTATAACCTCGTGCTGCAGCGACTGCTGCAAGAGCAATACCCGTATTACCACTAGTAGGTTCGATTAATTCAACATCCGATGTTAATAACCCGCGTTTTTCTGCATCCCAAATCATATTTGATGCAATACGACATTTAACACTAAAACTAGGATTGCGAGATTCCACTTTGGCTAAAATATTACCGTTACCAAAATGTTTTAAACGAACTAGAGGCGTGTGACCGATGGTTTGAGAATTATCATCAAATATTTTACTCATTAAATAATCCTTATAAATAACTTTAAAGGGAATAGCGTTTTAATAATCGCTGACGATAACAATATTATAAAGATTACTTAAAAAGATGATACTAAATAATAATTATAACAATATTCGTTTTTGATATAAGAAAGATGTAATTTTATTGATAACTAAAAATGTATTCATAAAATAGTACACAATTGAAGTTAATATAATTTGATATCATCCCAGTATAAAAATTCAGAATTATTTGATAAATTATTGACTTTTAATGAAGCAAAACGATAAAACAGGTACTGTTAGATTAGTAGGAAATAAGATTTTATTTATGGATGGATGTTATTTAAGGAAATCGAATGTTTGAATCAAAATATGCTGTGCCAAGAAATATTGATAAGCTTATTTCTAAATTAAAAATTACAACAGATTCTCATAATTCTTATATTAAATTTTTAAAGAAATATAATGTCATTGCCTTTGATGAGGATGTGTTTGATTATTCCATTGACTGTCAAGGTGAATCACTTCCGCTTGAAGTAATGTTCGGATTCTCTAAGAAACGAGATCGGGAAGATGTAATTGCTAATAACTGGATGTATTTAAATAGAATCCCTAAACGGTCCATTGCTATAGCATCTTTAAATTTCGGAGATTTACTTTGTTTGTATCCAAATGGCAAAGTTTATCATTGGGATCATGAAGTAAATGATCTATATTTTGATATGACAGTCAGAAATGGTTATTTAGAGCAGAATCTAGATTTAAAGCTTGTCGCTAATTCCTTTGATGAATTTCTAACAAAAATTATTAAAACCGAAATCGAAGATTTTGATCCTAATGTTCCTTATTCTGATGATTACATAGATTTTTTGATGAACGATTCTAAATACTTTTTTATGTCTTCGAAAAAAATAATTCAGGTGCGTTTAAAAAAATTAGAACTTTCTGAAAAAGGACGTGAGTTGATAGCGAAATTTAAAAGAGAAGGGCTTGTAAGGTAAAAAAGGGATAATTTCATCAAAAGGAGCATCCAAATGATAGATATTAATGCAGATATAATAAGCTACAAAACTTTGGGTAATATTGAGATTGGTCGTGATGTGGAATTTTATGCAGACGAATTATATGAAAATTTTGATGTTGAAGAAAGCACGTGGGAAAAACCAAGTTCTTCAAATAAAGTTGGATACGAACTAAAATATTTGTATTGTTTGAATAATGGAACAATAACTATTTCTACAAATTGAAATGGTCGAATTGAAGAGTTATGGTGTAATCAAAATTATAAAGGAAAATACACAAATAAATATAAAAATGAATTATATGCTGGCATTTCAATGGGAGAACTGCTTAATTTAACCAAAAAATAGCTTATTTTTTTGGGATGAACTTATTCCTGATGACGACTATGGTATAGCTATTGCACTTCCTTCTCCATGGGATGAACTCGATGACTATTTTAAAGATCTTCCATCAGATTTAACGCTAAATGAGATTTATGTTGGTAATCGTGATTGTTATCGGACAGTATATAAAAAAAAGAGAAGAAAAAAATCAAAGTGGAAAGCAAGACGAGTTAGATAATAAAGCCGATATAATAAGCCCTAAATTTATAAGAAATATTGATGTTTAATGTAATTTCAAATTCTATTCTATTGAATCATATTATTTTATTGTAATGAAACAACTCTTTTAAGTACCTAGTTCTTGAGCGAGACAGATGTTAAAAGCTGTATTAAAAAAGAGCAGATGTAAGCAAATAATTTAATCTAGGCTATCGTTTTCCATTTCTAATTCAATTTTTTTTATCGCTTGTTCACAGCGGTAGATTCGATTATCCAATGTAGCAACTTTAATATGATCAATTGAATCAGATGAAAGTTCAAATTCATATTTCATATCTTGTAATCGCCTTAGATAATCCAAATGTCTTGAGTGTTTTTCGGCAAGTGTTTCCAGTATAACATAGTCGGTAGGCTGCTTACGTAAATGTCCAGTAGCAAGCTCGCGGGTAAGGGCGGAGATTTGATCAATAAGCTTTTCTGAAAAAAATTCAATTTGCATCAATTTTTGAGAGAGTACCGCATCGCAAAGGGCTTGATAAGTCTGCTTTATTTTATCAAGATAGAATTGGTTATTGGATTCGATTTTGCTAGTGTTAAACAAATGTTCATCGAAATAATGTTCTTGAAAAGATTGTTGATCTGTTAAATTGATCTCTTGTTCAAGTACATTAATTTGATTTTTTAATTTTTCCAAAAAATTTTGCATGAGTTAATCTTCATTATTGGCTAGATGCATCATCATCTTGTCCAAAATAATTACCTAAATGAATTTTAGATAAGTTTATAAGTTGCATTAATGATTCAAACGTTAATTTTTCATTTGGGTTTGCGTTAACATTTAATACTTTTTTCTCGATGAGTTGTAATTTGATTCGGTTATAGCAATCCACTAAATTAAGGGGTAAAGGTGATTGTGAACGTCGACCCAACCAAAATATACCTTGTAATGGTAAGCTCAAGGCAAACAAAATAGTTAAGATTGTTACTGCAAGCTGCGCTGGCATATAATATTGCCAAACAATTAGCCCTACAATACAGGGTGGCAAATATTTTGTTATGGTTTTTATGTGGTTAATGATTTTTAATTCAGGAAATGAATGCATCAATTGCTGATCAGTCGGACAAAGCTTCATATACCTTTGTCCAGCCTTAAATGTATTAACTAAATTCATCTTGTTGGGATTCCTCGACATTCACTTCTTATTGTCTTAAAATAATGTCATTCAAATTGGAGACTCTCTCTATTTTATCTCAAAAAGCAAGATATCAGAAGTCACCTTAACGTAGTCACATCGATTTTTAAATCATGTGTTGAGTTACCAATTTTGATTGGTATATATCTTTTTATTCAATTTATAGGAATTACTATGTCATCAAGTAATAACGCTCTTGTTCTTAATTGCGGAAGTTCTTCATTAAAATTTGCCATTATTAACCCTGAAAATGGTGATGAGTTTTTATCGGGGTTAGCTGAATGTTTTAATCTTCCTGATGCACGTATTAAGTGGAAACTTGATGGTGTTAAGAACGAAGCTTCTTTAGGTGCTGGCGCTGCTCATAGTGAAGCAATCAGATTTATTGTTAATAGCATCTTCCCTCAAAAACCAGAATTATTAGATAGTATTAAATCTATTGGACACCGTATCGTTCACGGTGGTGAAAAATATACTCAATCTGTCGTAATTGATGATTCAGTATTAAAAGGTATTGAAGAAGCTGCAGCATTTGCACCTTTACATAATCCTGCGCACTTAATCGGTATTCGTGAAGCTTTTGCAGAGTTCCCTCATCTAAAAACTAAAAATGTTGCTGTATTTGATACTGCATTCCATACAACTATGCCAAAAGAAGCTTATTTGTATGCTATTCCTAACGAACTTTATACTAAACACGGTATTCGTCGTTATGGCGCACACGGCACTAGCCACTATTATGTTAGCCGTGAAGCTGCAAGATTATTGAATAAACCAGTTGAAGAAACAAATGTAATCACTTGTCATTTAGGTAATGGTGCATCAATTACTGCTGTTAAAAACGGTAAATGCGTTGAGACTTCAATGGGCTTAACTCCACTTGAAGGTTTAGTAATGGGTACACGTAGTGGTGATATCGATCCTGCTATCATGTTCTTCTTACACGATAACTTAAATATGTCAGTTGCTGATATTAACAGTCTTTTAAATAAAAAATCTGGTCTATTAGGTTTAACAGGTGTAAGTAGCGATTGTCGTTATGTAACTGACAACTATGGCAAAGATGAAAATGCAACAAATGCTTTAGATGTCTTTGTTCACCGTTTAGTTAAATACATTGGTGGTTATGCAATGCTTTTAGACGGTCGTTTAGATGCAATCGTATTTACTGGTGGTATTGGTGAAAATTCTGAAGAAGTTCGTCGTATGGCCTTACAAAAATTAAGTATTCTAGGTTTTGAACTTGATCAAGAACGTAACCTTGCTGCACGTTTTGGCAAAGGTGGTACAATCACTAAAGACGGCTCTGCTATTGCAATGGTGATTCCAACCAATGAGGAACTTGTTATCGCTCAGGATGCTGCGCGTCTAACTGCTTAATAAACGATTAAAACCGCCGAAATGGCGGTTTGTTTTTACATAAAAGAATTAAGAGGAAAATAATTATGTCTCGTACTATTATGCTAATTCCAACCGGAACCAATGTAGGGTTAACAGGTGTGAGTCTTGGTGTTATTCGAGCTATGGAGCGTCAAGGTATTAACTTAAACGTTTTTAAACCAGTTGCGCAGCCAAGAGCAGGTGGTGATGCCCCTGACAACACCACGACATTAGTGAGTAATAACACATCAATTCCCGCTTTAAAACCACTTAAAATGAGCCATGTTGAAAACCTATTAGGTTTAAATCAACAAGATGTGTTAATGGAAGAAATCGTTGCCCTTTATGCTGAAAATACTAAAGGTGCTGATGTTGTATTAGTTGAAGGTATTGTTCCAACTGCTGATTATCCGTTTGCTAATGAATTAAATAATAACATCGCTAAAACGCTTGGCGCTGAAATAGTTTTTGTTGTTAATATGGGTAAAGACACACCAGAACAATTAAAAGATCGTATTGAAATTGCCCGTTCTAATTTTGGTGGCGTTAAAAATGAAAAAATCGTGGGTGTCATTGTTAATAAAGTAAATGCACCTGTAGAAGAGCAATCTCTTGCTCGTCCAGATGTTGCAGAAATTTACCATACTCATAAATTTGATGGTGAAAAAATCACAATTGAAGATTTAAATCGTCATAGCCCAATTCCTGTGCTTGGTTGTATTCCTTGGAATATTGATTTAAGTGCTTGCCGTGCAATTGATATCGCTAAACATTTTGATGCCAAAATCATTAATGAAGGTTCAATTCAAAGCCGTCGTATTAAACATATCTCATTCTGCTCACGCAGTGTGCAAAACATCATCAGCCATTTGCAACCAAATGCATTACTTGTGACTTCAGCTGACCGTTCTGATGTATTAGTAACAATCAGTTTAGCTGCTATGAATGGTGTGGCAATTGGTGGTGTATTGTTAACTGGCGGTTATGAAATTGATGAAAAAATCTATAAATTATGCCAACCAGCTTTTGATACAGGCTTACCTGTATTTACTGTTAAAACAAATACATTCCAAACTTCAATTAATTTACAACAATTCAATTTAGAAATTCCGGTTGATGACAAAGAACGTATGGATAATACACAAAACTTTGTTGCTGACCATATTGATGCAAATTGGATCAAATCATTAAATGAAGTGGTGAATTCAACTCGTCGTTTATCTCCGCCAGCTTTCCGTTATCAGCTAACTGAGCTTGCACGTAATGCGAAAAAAGTGGTTGTTTTACCAGAAGGTGATGAACCAAGAACAATCAAAGCTGCAGCTATCTGTGCAGAGCGTAATATTGCAAAATGTGTACTTATTGGTAATCCTGATGAAGTTCGTAAAGTAGCAGCGTCTCAAGGCGTTACATTAGGTGCTGGCGTTGAAATTGTTGATCCAGAAAATATCCGTGAAAAATATGTGCCGCGCTTAGTTGAATTACGTAAAAATAAAGGTATGACTGAAGTTATTGCGCGTGAGCAATTAGCTGACAATGTTGTGCTTGGTACAATGATGCTTGAAGCTAACGAGGTTGATGGTCTAGTATCAGGTGCGGTTCATACCACTGCCAATACCATTCGCCCACCATTACAATTAATTAAAACTGCCCCAGGTAGTTCACTTGTATCATCTGTCTTCTTTATGTTAATGCCAGACCAAGTTTATATCTATGGTGACTGTGCAATCAATCCAGATCCAAACGCACAAGAACTTGCTGAAATTGCTATTCAATCAGCAGATACTGCAATTGCCTTTGGTATTGAACCACGTGTTGCGATGATCTCATATTCAACAGGTAGTTCTGGTCAAGGCGCTGATGTTGAAAAAGTGAAAGAAGCGACTCGTATTGCTCAAGAAAAACGCCCAGATCTAATGATTGATGGTCCATTACAATATGATGCAGCAGTTATGCCTGATGTGGCTAAATCTAAAGCACCAAATTCACAAGTAGCGGGTAAAGCAACAGTGTTTATCTTCCCTGATTTAAATACTGGTAATACCACATATAAAGCAGTACAACGTTCTGCTGATCTTGTATCAATTGGTCCAATGTTACAAGGTATGCGTAAACCTGTTAATGACTTGTCTCGTGGTGCATTAGTTGACGATATCGTTTATACTATTGCATTAACAGCTATTCAATCAGCGCAAGAGCAAAATGCTGGTAAATAGTTTATATTGATGTTTCAATTTGTGAGAGGTTATTCAATAACCTCTCATTTCAACCAAACTATAACGTTTTGTCCTTTATAAAAACAAAAATAGTTAAAAATAATGTTTGTTATATATTGTTTATAGCTGTTATTGCGTTCAAATTCATTACATTTAAGAATAATTTATTTAGTTTAATTTATTTTTAGTTTTAAGCTAATTCTATTTTTAGTGATCTAATTAAATAGTTATTTTTTGTATTTGCTCATTTCATTCATTTTTAAATGACTAAACAAGTAATGTTTATGTCAGTAATTCTAATTTACTACATAAAAATAACTCTTATCTTTTAATAAATTGGTTTTAAATTAATGTTATTAGAGGTAAAACGAAATGAACCGTTCTAATCAAAACTTAATTCAAGTCATTGCACCAAATATATATCAAGATACTGCGTGGAATGAATCCGAAGTATTAGGCTATACCATGTGGTTATGGAATAGAAACCCTAATTATCGAAATGCGGCGATAAGTTCAGCATTAGAAGCATTACTTCCTATCATCAAGTCTAAAAACTTTATTTTATTGATTAAAAATAATAGACCATTAGGGTACCTCAATTGGGCTTATTTGAATAAGGAAGAAGAATGGCAATATTTAAATAAAATGAAAAGTTATCTCAATTTTGTCCAATGCAACGAAAAGGATGAAACGAAACGGCTATGGCTTTTATCTTTTTTTTGCCCATTTGGATTGAATGAAATTTTACTCATGAAATCAATATGTAAAAAAGTATTAAAAAATAATCTTTGCTTTTTTGGTTATCACAAGTCAAAAGCAAAACCTGTTATTAAAACAGTTCAATGTTAGGGTATATAAGCCAAGAATTTTGAATCAAATATCTATAAAAATTAATATTATTATTGGTGCGAGCTTTGTTTGTCCTGAATTAGTAAGAGGTATTACTCAATAAATCATAACAGTTTTAATTTTATCGATTTAACATTTTACTTATATTGCACAAAAGTGCTTATGGATTCTGTTAAATGTGACAAACTAGTACGGTGATAACAATATCAATACTGCAACAGTAACTCTAAATCTTATGCAAGTTTTTATATTTGTACTCAAAGTTAATTACATGAGTAACTTATCGTAATTAGGATAAATCACGACAAATGGCTATGATTTATACCATCGTCAATGTTTGGCACGATTTTACAAAATCTAGTCACGTCGATAAGTAAATACCAATTTGAAAAATATAATAATACTGGAGGGAATTGGTAGGAGCTAAAACACCCATAATTAAAGATACTTATTTATTGATATACGTTTTGAACATGATTCTGGCAATACTATACCGGAAGATATCGAAATAATATTGGTGTTGAAAAAAATGGTAGTTGTTGTTTCAAATAGAAAGCAAACAATAAACTAATATACTAATTAATATATACCTAATGAAATTATATTTACTGTGTATATATTTCTGTTTTTCAGATATTTTCCTTTAAATATTGATCAGTGAGTAAGCCTGCAAATACCTCAGCTATGCTTCACCTTAATTGCAAGTTTTATTTCCCTAATATGCTAAATATCTTTTTTATGAATATTTATTACATAAAAAATGCTGATACGCTATTTAAGCATAATGATTAGATGATACAATACCAAGCAATTTTTATATTGGCTTATATTTTAGGAATTAAAATTGATGAATAAAGACATCCACCAACAGCGTATATTGATTTTGGATTTTGGTTCACAAGTAACGCAATTAATTGCTCGAAGAGTTCGTGAAATCGGTGTGTATTGTGAACTTTGGCCATGGGATGTTTCGGAAGAAAAAATTAAACAATTTAATCCTAAAGGCATCATTTTATCAGGTGGCCCTGAAAGTACGACCGAACAAAATAGCCCAAGAGCGCCTGAATGTGTATTTAACGCTGGCGTGCCTGTGTTAGGTATCTGCTACGGTATGCAAACTATGGCAATCCAAGTAGGTCAGGGCGGACAAGTTACAGCATCTAATCAACGTGAGTTTGGTTATGCTAAAGTTGATATTGTTGCAAAATCCAAATTAACCGAAGGTATTTTAGATAGCACAAGTGATGCGGGGCTTGAGCAACTCGATGTTTGGATGAGTCATGGCGATAAAGTCACTTCATTACCCGACACGTTTACTTTAATCGGGCAAACAGAAACATGCCCATTTGCCATTATGGCTAACGATGAAAAACAGTTTTATGGCGTGCAGTTCCATCCGGAGGTAACGCATACTGTTAAGGGATTAGAGTTACTGCAACGTTTTGTTATTGATATCTGCCAATGTGAAAAATTATGGACACCGTCCTCTATTATCACGGATGCAGTTGCTCGTATTAAAGAAAAAGTTGGCAAAGATAAAGTATTATTAGGTCTTTCTGGTGGTGTTGATTCATCTGTTACCGCATTATTATTACATCAAGCTATTGGGGATCAGCTAACTTGTGTCTTTGTTGATCATGGTTTACTGCGTTTAAATGAAGCAAAGCAAGTAATGGAGATGTTTGGTGATAAATTTGGCTTAAATATTATTGCCGTTAATGCTGAAGACCGTTTTATGGCTGCATTAAAAGGCGAAACCGATCCAGAAGCTAAACGTAAAATTATTGGTCGTGAATTTATTGCCGTTTTTGATGAAGAAGCAGCAAAATTAAAAGATGTCAAATGGCTTGCTCAAGGAACCATCTATCCTGATGTTATTGAATCTGCTGCTGCTGATACAGGTAAAGCTCATGTCATCAAATCTCACCATAATGTGGGTGGATTACCTGAAGATATGAAAATGGGCTTAGTTGAACCATTACGTGAATTATTCAAAGACGAGGTACGTAAAGTCGGTCTGGAACTTGGTTTACCTTACGATATGCTTTATCGCCATCCATTCCCTGGACCGGGTTTAGGTGTTCGGGTATTGGGTGAGGTGAAAAAAGAGTATTGTGATTTATTAAGACAAGCCGATGCGATTTTTATCGAAGAACTCTACAAAGCCGATTTATATCACAAAGTTAGCCAAGCATTTACCGTATTTTTACCAGTACGCTCGGTTGGCGTCATGGGCGATGGCCGTCGATATGATTGGGTTGTCTCACTGCGTGCCGTTGAAACCATCGACTTCATGACCGCCCATTGGGCTCATCTTCCATACGACTTCTTAGGAAGAGTATCGAACCGCATTATCAATGAAGTAAATGGCATATCACGAGTTGTATACGACATAAGCGGAAAACCACCTGCGACTATAGAGTGGGAGTAAAGATTTAGCTTACTTTAAATTCTAAAATCTTCCATTAAACCTTGTTATATCAATAGATTAACTGGTTTTTTGGTTGTTAACGTTTATTCGATGGACCATTACTTAGGTCAAGGATATGCAGAAAAAGAGACATTAGCTATGACTTCAATGAATTTAGGGCTTGGTGATATGAATGGATTAAGAATGTTTATGGTAAAAACGGAGAAGCGAATGAGTAAAATTCCACTGCGTTTACCTAAACTAATGGAAAACATAGGTTCAAAAAAAGTTAGTATTTATCTGCATATCAAGCAAAATAAGTTTCCTAACAATTCAAAATAGGAGAAAGATTCGTAGCAGGGTTAGAAAGCGCTACAGATTTGTTACGTTTTTTTTATATATTAGTAACGGTTTAATTTTATAGCGTTTCATAGCTAGACTATGATTGAATCCGATTACTCGCTAAAGTGAATAGCAAACATTAACATATTAATTGTTAGCGTAGTTTTACTATGCCTAAGTACTATGAGTTATTATTTAATTATTGCAAAATAAAGTTTTTGATACATAGCTAAATAAATAGTTACTAGCAGAATTTTCATCATTGAATGACTTACAATATGTCCCTATCTTTCTATTATTTTTTTTAACTTCAACATTGAAAGAAGTTTTTGTTTCTATAAGTTCAATAGAGAATATCGCATTTGTAATTATGCATTTTCCCCGAAATGATCTTTCTCCAGTAGGAATCCAATCGATATTTTTTCGTATTTTTTCAATAGCTTGCCTAAATTCTAAAGCGCTCTGATATCTCTGATCTGGAGAGGGATTACATGCCTTATTGATAACTTTTTTTAGCTTTAAGGGAATAAATGGAGCAAAACCCAGGCTATCGATAAGCTGTCCAGAATTTATAAGAGTTGTTAGATTTGGGATGCATTTAACTTTACTATCCCAATTGTCAATATAATTACAAGCTCTAAAGAGCGTTACACCAGTAGCAAATATATCCGTTAATACCGTTGTACAATTCCATTCGAAATACTCTGGTGGTAAATGAGTTATATAGCCTCGTGGAGAAGCTGCTTCCTGTATACCTAAAACAGTAGCCAAACCAAAATCAGATAACTTTGCTCCAATATCACAAAGCATAATGTTTGCAGGTTTAACATCACGATGGAGTATACCATTTTTGTGGGCATACTCTAGGGCAAACAGGCAATCAACTATTATGTCTAGAGTATCATGTATAGAAACTCTTCTCTCTTTAATTGCATTTTCAAAGTTTCCTTTTGGCAAATATTCCATATCAATAATTACATGCAATTTTGAATCAATATCACAAACATTTGCTTCATTTAATTTCACAATATTTTTATGCGGGTATTTGTAAAGAATCTGAGCTTCCTCAAGTTTTTTCATTACGTCTTCAACATTCGGCGCATTAAGTATTTTAATCGCTTTTTTCGCATTAAGACCAAGATCAAGAGCCAGATAAACATACCCGAAAGCGCCATTACCTAAAAATTCTAATAATTCATACTTTCCAATTTTATTTGATTTCATACATCACCATCCAAGCTGATAAAAGTGCATATTTTTGATGTTTATCCCATTTTGGTTTAAACATTCCAAAATTTTTATCTATATAATCATAAATATCCACAGATTTATGCATACCAAATTTCGATGCAGTAAAATTTCTAGGAACAAATTCAACAGTTTTTATTTGATTTTTATAAGATAGATTATGTATTAACCCCAAGGGATAATACCAAGGGGCGATCTCATCTTTTTTAGCATCTAAAGTTACTTTCAAACCAATAATGGTTGGAGAGAAATTAGTAATCAAATTTTGAAAAGTAGTTTCATACCAATTCATTAACTTTTGTGGATTGTGGGAGAGACTTATTTCGATTTTATTGAAATTTATTATAGTAGGACTATCATTATTTCCATCTAAAACACAATAGCGAAAACCATTTTTAACTAAACTTATACCTAGTACAGCCATATAAAATCCTTATTGTGATAATCTGAATATTCAAAAAAATGCTAACAATTCAGTAGAAAGCATTATTACTGTAAACTTAGTATTTTTGCTTTCTGTTATAGTTGTTGTCTATATAAAATATAAATTAATAAAAAAATCTATATTGGTTAACCAGTATTGTTCTTTTTTTCCTATATATAATTTTTTCAATTAATTTAGCAATTTTATCTATAATATCATAGGGATTAGTTCGATTTAAAAATCTTTTTCCCAAAAAGTTAATACAGAGCTTCTTTTGGTGACGCTTTTATTTAGTTTTATTTTTATATGTTTTAACTATATCTCAGATATTATAACAAATTTTGGGGCAATAACTTTATCCTTTTTTCCTAATCTGCTCAATTAACTGATATATTGTGAAATAATTAAGACTTTTCTCTATTTCATCCATTACACACATACTTTATTAAACTCTCATAGATTCCGTGCTGACGATAATATGATCGATAAGCCAAAATTAAGTAAAATATACTTCGATAAGACGGTCAGTTCTACAGAGATATTCTTTTGAAAAAACTAATCATCCTGATAGACGGTTATAAATACCAATAACATGATTAGCATTTTCATTATGGTTAAGCGATATATTTTCTTAGACCTAACGGGAACAGTTTTTAATATCCATAAAGCAATAGGTTTAATATGAAAGATATAACCTGCCTCTTTCATGCTAATAATCCTAAAATGGTAAAGTATGACAGCGTTGTAAGAGTCAATAGGAAGTGATATGAAAATTGGTGAATTATCAAAATTAAGTCAGATCAGTGTTAGAATGCTTAGATATTATGAAGAAGAAGGACTTCTTTCACCAAAACGCACAGTTTCAGGTTATCGTCAGTTTGAAATAGAGGACATTGACCGAGTAAAACTAATTCATAAGTTAAATAAGGCTGGATTAACATTAAAAGTGATTCGTAGGATCCTCCCTTGTTGGCAAAATCAGAAAAAAAAATTTTCTCCCTGTGAAGAATTCAAAATGGGGTTGAGTGACACTTTATTAAAAATAGATGAGCAAATTCAACTTTTACAGCAAAGCCGTAATCATTTATTAACCTTGTTAGAAGAAAATTGAAATTCATTTTTCAATTCCTGAATAGGTTTAAATAGCTAAATGTTAAAATAGAGTAGGCAATTGCATTATTGCTACTTGTAACAAAAGAAAATATTACATCTACAAAAAATCTAACTAATTTTTTACTTTTAAATAAGATTATATGGATCAATGATCATTCTCAACATTAATTTTAAAAGGTAAGTAGTATTTTTTTGAAAAGTCTTATTCAATAAGGTTTTTAAATGTATTAGGTTCATATTTGAGGACTTAAAAGTAAAATTAATTAGCTTTTAGATATATCTTTGATATCATGAATTTTAATAATTAGTTAATTATGAAGGCAATTTAATGTTTAATCTTAAAAAAAATTTAATCGGTTTATTGGTGCTGTTTAGTGCTTCTTGTTTTTCGCTTGATCGTGTTGTCATGTTTGTTTGCACCGGTAATACTGGACGTAGCCCCATGGCAGAAGCTTTAGCTAAAGATTATGTGAAAAAACATAATTTAAATATCTCAGTTCAATCACGTGGTGTGAATGTTGATCCTAATGAAATCAATCCCGAAGAAGGCACCGTTAAAATATTAAAAGATAGAAACATTGATATCTCTTCGCACAAAGCGACTCAATTAGTCAAAGAAGATATTGATTCATCAGATTATTTATTAACAATGACACAAAACCATAAAGATCGTATTTTAAGCAAATACCCAGAAGCTGAAGGTAAAGTATATACATTGGCTGAATTTGCAACAGGTAAAAATGAAGATCTTTCTGATCCTTATAAAATGCCAATAGCTGCTTATATCAAGGTTGAAAATCAATTAGATAAATTTTTACCATTAGCGCTTGATAAAATTGCAAAAGAGGAATAATTCATAAATTAAATTTAGTTTAGTCAGTTTATAAATACCCAGATATTTTTTACTTAATAATTATGGAATTAAATCTTTGGGTGTTATTAAAGCAACTTAATAGAATTAAGAAAAATTAGTTTACGTAACATTGTTAGTTTAAAAAAATTATAGATCAATAATACAAAAAATTTGTTTTAATCTAATTTTTGCTATTTATCAAAAAAAGAAAAAAAATGTGGCTAATTAAAATAGCTAATATGGTATATTATTATACATGACTTTTTAGGGTAGATTAAAGTTTAATCAAAGTCACCAATATTTGTCCATCAAAAAAGTTTTGTAAATAAAATTAAAATTTTGTAAATATTAATAATATTTTACAACTTTCTAATTTTTTTAAACATATTTTATTTTGTCAAAAATACTCCATTTTTGGAGCCTACTAAAAAATCTTTTCACACATTACTAAATCAATGAAAAATCATAAATATCAAGATGTTAATGTAAATTTTACTTAAACAGTTTACATAAACCGATAATCTATATAATATTATAAATTGTAAAGAATGCACAAATTAAAAGCATTATTTACTAAGCTTTTATAAAAAATATGAAAGCTTGTTTTATAGAATAAAAAAAGTAGAAATACATAATGATTATAAATTAATAAAGTTAATACAATTTTGCAGGCAAAAAAATGAAAGAAATAAAACTCACTCCTTATCAATCAATATTTTATTATGAATGGCTAGCCAACCCGTCAAGAAGCGATTACAACATTGTCTCTGATAATATAATCTCTGGAGAGCTTAATAAAGAAAAACTTTTTGACAGTTTCAAGAATATTATTAATGAGCATTTTGTTTTTCGCAGTTTCATTGTAAATCAGGATGATGGTATTTTTTGGAAAAAAAGAGAATCAATTACCGAAGAGAATTTAAAAACGCTCTTAGTCTATCATGATCAACCCTTAAGTAACGAAGATATCAGTAAAATAGTTTCGGAGCCCTTTGATTTAGAGAAAGATATTCCTGCACGATTCCATATTATCAAAGTCGGTCATCAACAATATCGAAGTATATTAGTCTTTCATCATATTTTAGTTGATGGAGTAAGTACTCAGGAGTTTTGGGATAAACTAAGTCAATACTATAACGATATACCGTATGAGCTACCGTCTTATGAAGTACAAGCTCAAATGCATCAAGAACTTAATGATTCGTATCATGAAATTTTAACGACTCAAAAACAACAGATGGAAGATTTCTGGAAAGAAGAGTTACAAGATGTTAAAAATATCGATTTTACTTTCTTAAAGTTATCAACCGAAAAACCAACGCAATCAAATCAATTTAAGCCTTATATTAGTGAATTTACTTTTAGCTATGACGAAAATATTTATAATCAAGTTAAAGCAATCCGACGTAAACATAAGATAACACCTTATTTATTCGGCCAATTGGTAATGGCTTTGT
>CAMLMY010000023.1 GCA_946481345.1 uncultured Gilliamella sp.
TTTTTTGTTCTGCTTCACGATTCTTTTTATTGAGAGACACAATATATCGACGATCTTTTTTATCATTAAGCTCTTTAATATCTTGATCAATATAGACAAACTCTGGATTATTTGAAATTCGTGCTAAATGTTCGGACTTCAAATAAGGCAATATTGTTTTTATATTAGTCAGAGTTAAATATTCAGATGATGGAATTTTATCCC
Organism: uncultured Gilliamella sp.; assembly: GCA_946481345.1. Classification (GTDB taxonomy): domain Bacteria; phylum Pseudomonadota; class Gammaproteobacteria; order Enterobacterales; family Orbaceae; genus Gilliamella. Next base: position 205 of record CAMLMY010000023.1, read on the forward strand.
ATGGCAAAGCGTTATCTAAGAAACGTTCACCAGTTTCATCATCAAATTTAGTTTTACTCATTTCAATATCGGGCTCGACACCTTTAAGTTGTGTACTACCGCCATTGATACGATAAAATTTTTGCACGGTATACTGAACACCACCAAGCTCTGGCCAATTAGGATGAAGTCTAGCATCAGTTTGATAAGCAATATTTCGAGAAGTTTGTACCGTCCCTTTACCATAAGTTGTTTCACCAACTATTACAGCTCTGCCATAGTCTTGCAATGCTGCGGCAAATATCTCGGAGGCCGAAGCACTATAACGATTAACCATTACAACAATCGGGCCTGTATATTCGATGCCTTTATTTTTATCATCATAAACAATAACTTTTTGAAGATTATCGCGAACTTGAACTACTGGTCCATAATCAATAAAAAGCCCAGTCAAAGAGATAACTTCAGCTAATGAACCGCCACCATTATTGCGTAAATCGATAACCAGACCTTGTAACTTAGCTTTATTGGCTTCCAATAAAAGTGATTCAACTTTGTCGGTTAAACCCATATAAAAACTTGGTATATCAATAACGCCAACTTTTCCTCTTTGATTATCAACAATATTCAATTTTGCTTCACGATCTTCAAAGTGGATCTTATCTCGAGTCAGCTCAATAACCTTTGGTTTGCTGTTATTACCCGCAGGCAATATTTCGAGTTTAACAACGGTTCCTTTAGGACCACGGATTTTGTCAACGATATCATCTAAACGCCAACCAATTACATCTTCTATTGGAGAATTACTTTGCCCAACACCAATGATTTTATCACCTACGGCAATCGATTTACTTTTCTCAGCCGGACCGCCAGTCACAAAAGACATGATTACTGTATAATCATCTTGTTGGCTAAGCGTTGCACCGATACCTTCAAAAGATAAACTCATTTCAGTATCAAAATCACGTTTTTTGCGTGGTGCTAAATAACTGGTATGGGGATCAATTTCTCGCGCAAATGCATTCATAAATACTTGAAAAGCATCTTCATTATTTGATTGTTCAATGGTTTTTAAAACTCGATTATAACGTTTAGTTAACGTTTCTCGAATTTGATTTTCATCTTTGCCAGATAAAGATAAGCTAAGTTCGTCATATTTAACGCGCTTATCCCAATAAGAGTCGAGCTCTTTTTCAGTGGTTGGCCAAGATATATCTTCACGATTAAAATCAATTTCATCGTCGGTAGAAAAATCCATTGGAGATTGTAAAACTTTAAGTGCATACTTATAACGCTCATAACGTTTATGCATTGCAAGATTATAGATATCGTAAGCAGTTTTTAAATTACCATCGAATAATTCTTGACCTAATAACTCTTGTCGATTGCGGAAAGTATCGACATCACTTTGAATAAATATCGCTTTACTACCATCTAGCATTTTAAAATAGCGATCAAAAATTTTAGCTGAAAATGCACCGTTTAATGCAAAGTTACGATAGTGCGCTTGAGTAAAAAAATTCGTTACTCGCTTAGCAACGACTTGGTGTACATCATCTTGTTTAAGTACTGGTAATGGATCGGTGGCAGGTTGTTTGGCCTGGACACTCAAACTTACAATACATAATGCTAGGCTTAATTTAATGGTGCCTTTGAGTAATTTATTCATTCAAATTCTCTATTTGGTAATAATATGCTCAGGTTTAACAGTTAATTCCATTCCAGAGCCAACATTTACTTTGATATGCTCTTTTTCAATATTAATGATTTGTACTTTTAACGGTTTATTGCCTAATATTACTTTAACATAGTCACCCACTTTTAAAGTCTTCGCTTTTTTCACAGGCGGACGTGGGTTTTTACGTTTTTCTTTTTGTGTCCGTTCTTTTAAACGCTCTTTTGCTTTCTGCTTACTTTCTTTTAGCTGTTGTTGGGCATATTCCATTTGTTCTTTGCTTATAATCTCATCTGGATTTCCATCTAAGTCTATACGATGAGCGCCTTCTTTAATGCTGTATAAATAACGCCAACTCATGGTATAACCGCGTAAAGCAACGCGAAGTTTAGTTTTACTTAGTGCTTCACTATCCAAGCGTGAAAGGATATCTTGAAAAATTCCAATTTTTAAAGGTTTCGCTTCACCTTCGAGAGTAAAACAATTAGGAAATTGTTGAGCTAAATATGCAATAATATCTTTACTATTTGTTAATTGAAACTGACTTTCCATTGTTTATTCCATAGCAACTAAATTAATTTTTTACTAGCGTTAGAGTATATCGCAGCTTGCGCAATAACACTAACTATCTTTTTTATCTTTATAAATAAAACTTATAAAATCTTTAATACCATTTCGCATCAACCATGATATAACAATTGATTTTTCATCAACAGATAACTGTTCAAATGCTGTCATCCATATTTGCAATGGGTCAATTGGCGGAACAACATAAGTTGCACTTTCTTCCTCAAGATACAATGCTCTTTTGACACTAAGAGGTAGGCTATTTATATGATATTCTAAAGCCTTTCCTCGAACACCTGTTCTTTTGCGTGAAGTCCAATTTTCAGATCTTGCTTTACGATTAACACCTTGTATCGTTGATGGCATCCCGGCAATACTCAATAGCTCTTTTGATGAGAACCATTCTTTCATTTTTATTATCCCATTTCAATACAATAAGAAAAAAATACAGAAATTAAAGAAACTTTGATACAATAAATAAGAAACAAGAAATCATAAATAACTATAGTTAGATTATAAACTTACTTGTTTTAGTAACATCAAAGCATAACATAGATATACAAGGTTATAAACAAAGAGGAAATAAAAAATGAAAATAAATTCTAGTGATTGGCATCCTGCAGACATTATTGCCGCACTAAAAAAGAAGGGGACAACTCTTGCTAATCTATCTCGGCAATCAGGTCTAAGTTCATCAACGCTTAGTAATGCTTTAGCTCGACCTTGGACAAAAGGAGAGTTCATTATTGCCCAAGCGCTAGATGTGGAGCCTAATGAAATTTGGCCAAGCCGTTATATTGATTCAATCACCAACGAACCGATAAAACGCGTATTACGACTTACAACCACCACAAAGAAGAAGAAAAAACGAAAATCAACGAGTAAACGAAAAAAAATTAATAAAGAATGATGAAACTATGGAAACATATAGAAATAAAACATTTTCTATATTCATTTCAGATTAAATTTTAGTTGATCTTGAACGTTACCAAACATATGTTATCATTCATATACATGGAGAAAAAACATTAATTATCAGGCTACAATATAATGAAAAATGTTAATAAGTTCTTTATCGCTTTATTCTCAATAATAATATTATCGAGTTGTTCACAAAATAATTTTATTGAACAAGGTACACCACTAAGTAAAGACAAAGTTAGTAGTATAGTTGAAGGTTCAACAACTGAGTCACAAATAATATCATTATTTGGTGAACCAGTAAGTAAGAAAGTGATTAATTCTGATGAAGTGCAATGGACATACAAATATATTAGAAAGAGTTCAACCAGCCATTTAATTATTGGCGAAACCCAATCTAATACTATCAGCGGAACACTGGAAGTTATCATTTCGAAAGGTGTTGTAACTTGGTATAATTATAATGAAAATCATGAACAAAAAAGATGGTAATTAAACTTACTTTATCTAATAACGATAGCACATTGTTATAATGTGCTATTAGAGTGAGCAAGTTAATTAATTGATGCATCATTAAGTATGATCCTACCTTTTCCGGCAATATTAGTATAAAAAAGTATATACTTTACCCACCTGCCTATTCAAAAACAGACATTACTGGACAAAATCTTACATTAAGTTATACTCATTGACGAAATTAACCAGACAATCGCTGCTTTGTTGTAGTCCTTTGTAAAAAGGAGACAAACAGAGGGGAGGAAAGTCCGGGCTCCATAGGGCAGAGTGCCAGGTAACGCCTGGGGGGTTTTGGCGAGAGCTAAAATTCACGACTAGTGCAACAGAGAGTATACCGCCGATGGCTTAGTAATAAGATCAGGTAAGGGTGAAAGGGTGCGGTAAGAGCGCACCGCGCAACTGGTAACAGTTGTGGCACGGTAAACTCCACTCGGAGCAAGGTCAAATAGGGATTCATTGGCGCGGCCCGCGTTGAATCCGGGTAGACTGCTTGAGCTAATGCGTGAGCATTAGCCTAGAGGAATGATTGTCCACGACAGAACCCGGCTTATCGGTTAATTTCACCCTCTTCTTTATAAATTTATCTTCAATATTAAATTTTAAGATTGCTTCTTCTTTGCTAACCAACGTTTAAATGCAAGCCATAGTGAGAAAATTAATCCTAGTACCAATAAAAAGGCAGGAATCAACATAAGAAGAGACATGATTTGTTTTTCATATTTATCAAAAAATGGTGATAAACCAAATAAGTAACCTAATGTCACAATTAGAAAAATCCATAATGTCGCACTGATCCAGTTATAAATATGAAATTTTCGACTATGTAGCCCTGAGATTCCCGCCATCATAGGTAATAACGTACGTACAAAAGCAATAAAGCGCCCAATGAATAAAGCTTGCAATCCATATTTATGGAATAACACTTCTGATTTTTTATGATATTTTTCAGGGACATGCTCCATCCACCCCTTAACCAGCTTAGTATTACCTAACCAGAGACCTTGTATATAACCTAACCAAGTGCCTAAAGCCGCACCAGAAATTAAGATAACATTTATTAAACCAAAATGAAAAACATCACGACTAATCAAAACCCCAGTTAGGAATAATAAACTATCACCCGGTAAGAATGCTGCTGGTAATACGCCATTTTCTAATAAAATGACGACAAACAACATCCCATAAAGCGTCCAAAGCACATTCGGATTGGATAAGATTGCAATATCCAAGTTAATAAAAGCATGATAAAGATTGATGATTGTTTCCATCTATTTAATTTCCCATTTTATTTATAATTATTAGTTATTAATCGTTCCGCCAACGGTTAAATTATCCACTTTTAAAGTGGGTTGACCAACCCCTACAGGAACACTTTGTCCAGCTTTGCCACAAATACCAACACCTGAATCTAATGTGAGATCATTCCCTACCATCGATATTTGTTGCATGGTTTCAATGCCGGAACCAATTAATGTTGCGCCCTTAACTGGCGTAGTTATTTTTCCTTTTTCAATTAAATAGGCTTCTGATGTTGAAAATACAAACTTACCAGAAGTGATATCAACCTGACCACCCGAAAAATTAGGTGCATAAAGGCCATAGTCAACGCTATTGATAATATCGTCGAAAGTCGATTCTCCAGCTAACATATAAGTGTTAGTCATTCTTGGCATAGGTAAGCATGCATATCCTTCACGACGACCATTGCCGGTTGAATGAGTGTTCATCAATTTAGCATTAGTCTTATCAAACATATAACCTTTTAAAATTCCATTTTCGATAAGAACGGTTTTTTGACTTACGGTACCTTCGTCATCAATTGATAATGACCCCCTGCGATTTTCAATTGTTCCATCATCTACAATAGTACAGAGTTCTGACGTGACTTTTTCACCAATTTTTCCTGAGAATACCGAGCTGTTTTTGCGATTAAAATCACCTTCTAAACCATGCCCTACCGCTTCATGAAGTAGTACTCCTGGCCAACCCGCACCTAAAATTACAGGCATTGTACCTGCTGGGGCAGCTTTAGCTGACAATGAAACTAATGCTAATCTCACTGCTTCTCGAGTATAACTATCAGCAAAGCTTTCAGACGTTTTAGGATTAATATTTAAAAAATACTCATAACCAAAACGACCACCACCGCCACTACCACCACGTTCACGTTTCCCGTCTTTTTCGACAATGACCGATACAGATAAACGTACTAATGGACGGATATCGGCGCATAGTGTACCATCAGTACCTGCAATCAAAATATCTTCATAACTACCAGTTAAACTGGCTGATACTTCAATTACATTTTTGTCAATTGACCTTGCTAACTGATCAATATGTCGTAACAATGCAATCTTTTGCTCTTGAGAAAAAGAGTTAATTGGATTGATTGATGCATACATTGGTACCGTTTTAGCCGTTTTAAAAGGTGTGACAACAATTGGAGTTTGCTGTTTAGTGATTGAATTGGCTGCCAATACACTCTGCTCTAAACGATTTAAAGAGAGCTGATCAGTATAAGCAAAACCGGTTTTTTCGCCAACAACTGCACGAACGCCAACACCTTGATCACGATGGAACGAAGCATTTTTAATAATGCTATCTTCCAGTACCCAGCTTTCGTAATAACCAGATAAAAAGTATAAATCACCAAAATCAATTTGCCTTGAACTTAACATATCAAGCAAATGTGAAATATCACGTTGGCTTAAGTTATTAGGGTTGAGTAGCCGTTCACTCACTTGAGTTACTATCATAAATTCCTTAAATTTTAATTTATAATGCTATATTTTTGAAATATATATCCATTATTATGTTATTTTTATACTGAAACGTATAGTTAACCTGAAACTTTTTAACATGTAATTGCTTTACATTAATACCACATCATATTGTTCTTGAATATAAAGTGGTTCAATTTTCACTTCAACTCTTTTACCAACAAAGACTTCAACTTCAGCAAGTGCATGTGATTCATCAATCGTTAAAGCATTCGCAACAGCAGATGACGCATAGACTAAAAAATATTCAGAACGATGAGCTTTATATACTCTTACAATTTCACGTAATATTTCATTACAAACAGTTTCAACTGATTTGACTATTCCTCTACCCTTACAAGCAGGACATTCTTCACACAAAATATGCCCAATACTTTCACGAGTTCGTTTACGTGTCATTTCTACTAGTCCTAATGTAGAAAATGAATTAATAGTTGTTCTAGCTCGATCTTTCGACAAAGAATCCTGCAATGATTGTAATACACGTTCTCGATGCAAATTTTCTTGCATATCGATAAAATCGATAATAATAATACCACCTAAATTGCGTAATCTTAATTGACGCGCAATAGCAATGGTTGCCTCTATATTAGTGTTAAAGATTGTCTCTTCTAAATTTCGATGACCAACAAATGCACCAGTGTTAATATCAATTGTTGTCATGGCTTCGGTTTGATCAATAATTAAATAACCGCCCGATTTCAGTTTAACTTTGCGATCTAATGCTCGTTGAATCTCATTTTCAGTATCATATAGATCGAATATTGGGATATTACCACGATAATGAAAGAGTTTATCAGTCACTTCTGGCATAAACTCTTGAGTAAAATCGACAAGAAGATCGTAAGTCAATTTAGAATCAACTAAAATACGCTCAATTGGATCACCAACAAAGTCTCTTAACACTCGTTGAGATAAAGCTAACTCACCATAAACTAAATTTTTACTGGTAGGTCGTGCCATTCGTTCTTGAATTTTAGTCCATAACCGTTTTAAAAAGTTTGCATCTTGCTCAAGCTCATGAGCACTTGCACCCTCGGCAGCAGTTCTAACAATAAAACCACCGTCTGGGGTTACATATTGTTCAACAATATGTTTTAGTCTTTGACGCTCTTCTTCACTTTCTATGCGTTGAGAAGTAGCAACGTGTGAAGAATTTTGACCTGGCATCAACACCAAATAACGGGACGGTAAAGTAATATCAGTTGTGAGTCGAGCGCCTTTAGTTCCTAATGGATCTTTAACGACTTGTACCATTAAATCTTGTCCTTGACGGACAAGTTCAGAAATATCTTTTACTTGAAATTGCTCTTGTTCTGAATCTGACACACATTCAGTATGGGGCATGATATCGGATGCATGCAAAAATGCTGCCTTTTCAAGACCAATATCGACAAATGCTGCCTGCATACCAGGCAAAATACGAATAATTTTTCCTTTATAAATATTACCGACAATGCCTCGACGCGATTCACGATCAACATGAATTTCTTGCAATACACCATCTTCAATATAGGCAACTCGCGTTTCAGACGGAGTTACGTTCATTAATAATTCAACAGACATACAGAAACATTCCCCTAATTAATTGCAAAGTTTTGTTTTATGCTTTGCAATAGCAGATATATCCATATCCATAAAAAGCCATCAACACAACTTGATAATAGTATATAAGGCGACATAGTAATTGTATGATAAATACTTACCTGAAATATAAAGATTAATGCATTATAACATACCGAAATACCAAATAAGATAAAAGCCTGTTGCCACAAAGCTAAATTACTCAACAATTGGTATTTGAATACAAGTAAATAGGCAATTAAAGAATAGATGAAAGCATGTACGCCCAATACTGTTCCCGAGCATAAATCTATCAATAAACCAAAAACAAATGCGGTACCTATGCCAATCTGATAAGGTAAAGTAATTAACCAATAAGCAATAATTAATAAAAACAAATGTGGTTTAAACACATCATATGAAGGTGACCAAGGTATAATTTGAAAAAATAAGCCTATTAACAAAGTGAACCAAATAATTAATATGCTATTACGAGCCCTCATGTTTTACTCCTTGATCTCCCCATAGTAATAATAGATAGCGTAAACGTTTTAGATCGGCTGTCGGCGTTGCTGAAATGACCGGTGTTGAATCGCTAATATCAAGTTTGACAGAACTTACTACTGCAACGGGATAGCCTTCAGGAAAACGACCATCTAGTCCAGAAGTTACTAATATGTCGCCGACTTTGATATCAACATTGTTTGGTAAAAAATCGAGTGTTAAATCATTACTGCATCCATTACCAACTGCCACCATAGAAATATCATTTCTTAATATTTGTACAGGTATTGCATGTTGATAATCACAAACTAAAATTGCTCGGCTTGTTTTTTGAGCGGTTTCATAAATTTGCCCAACGATACCTTTATCATCAACGACAGGTTGACCTATATAAACACCGTCATTTTTACCTTTATTGATAACGACTTGATAAACATAAGGATCCGTATCAGCTAATATAACTTGAGCTGCCATTTTATGTTCATCATGTCTTAAAGGAGACCCAAGCAATTCTCTCAATCGATCGTTTTCATGTCTAAGATGCTCAAGCAATAACAGGTCTGTCTTTTTTTCAAGCAGTATATTATTTAAATTTGCATTTTCTTTTTCTAACGCTTCACGCGTCTTTGACATCTCATAAAGTGTGTCATAGGTCGCTTTTGGTGCATTTGAAACGTAATACAATGGCGAAATCATTGTATCTAAATAGTAACGAACTTCTTTAAACGGACGATAATTTAAATCTAATATTATCAATATAATAGATAATAGCAAAGATATAAATAACTGCACACTAAGAGGAGAACGTTTAGAAAAAAGTAATTTCATTATCCAGTACTTACCTGTTATATGCTTAAAATCTAATTAATTCAAGATATGACTCCGCCGACTATGTCGGCGGAAAAAGTGAGATGTTTATTAATTATCGATTTCATAAAAATTATGATTAATCAATAATTAGAAAATAATTACTCTTCACTAAAGAGATCCCCGCCCTCCATATCAACCATATCGAGAGCTTTGCCACCGCCTCGTGCCACACATGTAAGAGGATCTTCAGCGACAACCACATGAATACCCGTTTCAGCCGATAGTAATTTATCAATATTACGTAATAAAGCACCACCGCCAGTTAATACCATACCATGTTCTGAAATATCAGAGGCCAGTTCAGGAGGACACTGTTCTAACGCAACTTTAACCGCACTGACGATACCACTTAGTGGTTCTTGAAGCGCTTCTAAAATTTCATTGGAATTTAAAGTAAAGCTACGAGGCACACCTTCAGCAAGGTTTCGACCACGCACTTCAATCTCAAGAACTTCATCCCCCGGATACGCGCTTCCAATAACATGTTTAATTCGTTCAGCGGTTGCTTCACCAATTAACGCACCATAATTACGACGAACATAATTGATAATTGCCTCATCAAAACGGTCACCGCCAATTCTTGCCGATGCAGAATAGACAACACCATTTAACGAAATAACAGCAACTTCAGTGGTACCACCGCCAATATCAACCACCATTGAACCAGTTGGCGATGAAACGGGTAAATCAGCACCAATAGCTGCTGCCATCGGCTCTTCAATTAAGTAAACTTCACGGGCACCTGCTCCTAATGCAGACTCACGGATAGCACGACGCTCAACTTGTGTTGCACCAACTGGCACACAAACTAAAACGCGAGGACTTGGTCTTAAAAAGCTATGACTATGCACTTGACGAATAAAATACTGTAACATCTTTTCAGTCACGGAAAAGTCAGCAATTACACCATCTTTCATTGGTCTAATCGCAGCAATATTGCCTGGAGTACGTCCTAACATCTGTTTCGCAGCCTGCCCAACAGCAGCGACACTTTTAGGTGTGCCTGTGCGATCTTGACGAATAGCGACAACTGAAGGTTCGTTTAGTACAATACCTTGACCTTTTACATAAATAAGGGTGTTAGCTGTACCTAAATCAATCGATAGATCATTTGAAAACAAGCCACGAACTTTTTTGAACATAATAAAAACTCTTCCTAGAAATAATCTTGTTTAAGTGTTAGTGAGTACTTGAAGCAAACTATAGGATAAAATACTTAATTTTAATTTTATATCGTATAAAATAGTATTCTAGTTATTTTTTAAAACCTGTTTGCTTCAATAACAATTAGGTTTATATATTGTATCGCAATTCTAAAATAATACCTAGAAAATAGTATAATAACAGTTTGTAAAGGAGAGATATATAATGACAAAATCTATTTTACAGTGTATGCTTCCGCGTTAATGTTGAGTTACTGCCTTATTATCACTTTAAAAGATTACTTTTTAGATATTAAGGATGCATTAAATTAATTGTTACTTATATCAAATAAACACGGTGTAATTCATGGATATACGCAAAATTAAAAAATTAATTGAATTAGTTGAAGAGTCAGGTATTTCAGAAATTGAAATCTCTGAAGGTGAAGAATCGGTTCGAATTAGTCGATCAATACCTACAACAAACTATTCAGCGCCAATACAAAACATTCAAATCCCTCAAGCAGCACCAGTTGTTGTTGCTCCTAACTCAGTTAGTGAAAGTGTGGCTGAAGCGGATCCTATTGCTCCAGCTCCAACAGGTACAACTATAAAATCACCAATGGTTGGAACGTTTTATCGCACGCCAAGCCCAGAGTCGAAAGCTTTTGTAGAAGTTGGTCAAACTGTCAATGTCGGTGATGTACTTTGTATCGTTGAAGCGATGAAAATGATGAACCAAATTGAATCTGAAAAAGCGGGTACAATTAAAGCTATTTTAGTTGAGAATGGTCAACCTGTTGAATTTGATCAGCCACTATTCATCATTGAGTAATATTAACTTATTTATAAGATTAAGAGATCGAATATGCTTGATAAAATTCTTATTGCTAACCGTGGAGAAATTGCTCTACGTATCCTACGAGCATGTAAAGAACTTGGAATTAAAACTGTCGCTGTTCATTCTTCGGCAGATAAAGATTTAAAACATGTATTACTTGCAGACGAAACTGTCTGTATTGGTCCAGCAGCTTCCGCTAAAAGCTACCTCAATATCCCCGCATTAATTTCTGCCGCCGAAGTTACTGGTGCAGCAGCAATTCATCCTGGATATGGTTTTTTATCAGAAAACGCTGACTTCGCCGAGCAAGTGGAACGTTCTGGATTTGTTTTTATTGGACCAAAACCTGAGACTATACGGTTAATGGGTGATAAAGTGTCAGCAATTCATGCCATGAAAAAAGCTGGCGTACCTTGTGTACCGGGTTCTGATGGTCCTTTAAGTAATGATATTGAAAATAATAAGCAGATCGCTAAACAAATAGGCTATCCGGTTATTATCAAAGCGTCCGGTGGTGGAGGTGGTCGTGGTATGCGTATTGTTCGGGAAGAAAAAGATCTTGAACAAGCAATTAAAATGACCAAATTAGAAGCAAAAACCGCTTTCAATAATGATATGGTTTATATGGAAAAATTCCTTGAAAATCCTCGTCATATTGAGATCCAAGTGCTTTCTGATGGTCAAGGTCATGCTATTTATTTAGGTGAACGTGATTGTTCAATGCAAAGACGACACCAAAAAGTTGTTGAAGAAGCACCAGCGGTTGGCATTACCTCTAAAATGCGCAAATTCATTGGTGAACGCTGTGTTAATGCATGCATTGAAATTGGTTATCGTGGTGCAGGAACATTTGAATTCTTATTTGAAAATGGTGAATTTTATTTCATTGAAATGAATACGCGTATTCAGGTTGAACATCCAGTTACTGAAATGATAACGGGTGTGGATTTGATTAGAGAACAGATCTTAATTGCCGCAGGCAAACCTCTATCAATCAAACAAAGTGATATTGAAATCAAAGGTCATGCTATTGAATGCCGTATAAATGCCGAAGATCCTAAAACATTTATGCCTTCGCCTGGGAAAATTACTCGCTTTCATGCACCAGGTGGTTTTGGTATTCGTTGGGAATCACATATCTATGCAGGTTACACAGTACCACCTTACTATGATTCAATGATTGGTAAGCTAATTGCTTATGGTGAAACTCGTGATGTTGCTATTGCACGAATGAAAAACGCATTAGCTGAACTAGTGATTGATGGTATTAAAACAAATATTGATCTTCACATTGAAATTATGAATGATAAAGGTTTCCAAAAAGGTGGAACAAACATTCATTATTTAGAGAAAAAATTAGGCATTTATGAGTAACAAAAATAATCCCTATTATTTAGGGATTATTGCTTTTAATAAAGATGGATAGATACAAATGAAAAACTGGAAAAGAAGTGCTGAAGAAATTCTAACTATGGGGCCTGTTGTTCCTGTTATCGTTATTGAACGACTAGAAGATGCAGTACCATTAGCAAAAGCTTTAATTGCTGGCGGTGTAAAAGTTCTTGAAGTTACCCTACGAACAGAATGTGCGCTTGAAGCAATTAAAAAAATCATTAAAGAAGTTCCAGAAGCTGTAGTTGGTGCGGGTACAGTAACAAGTGTTGAGCAACTTAAACAAGTAACCGAAGCGGGAGTTGAATTTATTATTACTCCTGGCATAACTGACGCTATTTTAAAAGCAGCAGTTGAAGGACCTGTTCCAGTCATTCCCGGTATTGCGACTATTTCTGAATTATTAACAGCCCAAGAATATGGCTTAACTGCATTAAAGTTCTTCCCAGCAGAAATCAATGGCGGCGTAGCTGCATTAAAAGCTTTTGCTGGTCCTTGTGGATATATGAAGTTTTGCCCTACAGGTGGTGTAAACCCTAAAAATTATCGAGACTATTTAGCGCTCAATAATGTACTTTGTGTTGGTGGAACTTGGTTTATTCCAACTGATGCTATTGCTAATGGTGATTTTGCTAAAATTACTCAAATGGCAAAAGAAGCAGTTGCTGGTGCCAAGTAATTATTTTCCGCCGATTTTATTCGGCGGTTGTTTTTTAGTTAATTTAACTTCTTAGCCCTCGCCCACTTTCAATGAGTCGCCATGCAATTATATAAAGCACGGTAACAAACAAAATTAACATTGAAAATGTGATCCATAGTGATACGTCGGTCACACCTAAAAAACCATAGCGAAAACCATTAATCATATAAACGATTGGATTTAGTTTTGATACCCATTGCCAAAAAGTGGGTAGCATGGATATTGAGTAAAATACCCCGCCAAGATAAGTTAATGGCGTTAATACAAATGTTGGAATAATACTAATATCGTCAAAAGTCTTAGCAAATACGGCATTTAGTAAACCTGCTAATGAAAACAAAATTGAAGTTAATAATAAAGTGCAAATAACAAAGAGCCAAGAATGCACTTCAAGACGAACAAAAAATAACGATACTATCGTCACTAAAATTCCAGTTAAAATTCCACGTATCACACCACCACCAACATATCCCCAAATTAAAATATGCGTTGGTACTGGTGCAACCAATAATTCCTCAATATTACGTTGAAATTTAGCACTAAAAAATGAAGAACAGACATTGGTATAAGAATTTGTAATTACAGACATCATGATTAAACCAGGAACAATAAATGACATATAACTAAAGCCACCCATATTCCCCACACGAGAGCCAATTAAATTACCAAATATAATAAAATAAAGTGACATAGTGATAACTGGCGGTATCAATGTTTGCAGCCAAATTCTTAAAAATCTTGTCACCTCTTTACGCCAAATACTTTTTAAGGCAATCCAATATAAATTACACATTATCAGCTCCTTTTGGATTATTATTGCGCAATAAATCAACAAATAACTCTTCTAATCGATTAGTCTTATTACGCACGCTAATCACTTTGACGTTTTGATAATTAAGTTGCTCAAACAACTGATTTAAGCCTCGTTGTTTATCAACTTTAACTTCTAACATGCCCGTATCAACATTTACATAACTATAATCTGTTAAAACAATGGGTTCATCTGTTGGTACATAATCAATAATAATAGTTTCAGATTGGCTATTAGCTAATAATTCACGCATAGAAGAGTTTGCTATTAATTGCCCATGTTGAATTATACCAATATTGCGACATAGCATTTCTGCTTCTTCTAGATAATGGGTAGTTAATATAATGGTAATGCCTTGACGATTGATTTCACGTAAAAAGTCCCACATCGAGCGCCGCAACTCAATATCAACCCCCGCGGTGGGTTCATCAAGAATTAATAATTTAGGCTCATGAACTAATGCTCTTGCAATCATTAAACGTCTTTTCATACCACCAGATAACATGTTTGCTCGGCTATGGCGTTTATCCCATAAATCTAAAATTCTTAGATATTTTTCTGCACGTTCTAATGCTAACTTACGTGGCAATCCATAATAGCCTCCTTGATTAGTGACGATCTGAATCACTTCTTCAAATTGGTTAAAATTAAATTCTTGTGGTACCAAGCCTAATTGTCTTTTGGCATTGACTATATCGGTATCTAAATCGTAACCAAAAATTCGCACTTCACCAGATGTTTTGGTTACTAGTGAGCTAATTATGCCAATAGTTGTTGATTTTCCGGCACCATTTGGACCAAGCAATGCATAAAAATCACCTGCTTGAACCGTTAAATCAATACCTTTTAATGCTTCTACACCATTTTTATAAATTTTTTTAAGCGCGACCAATTCAAGCGCAGGAATAGATGACATGGTAAAATCCTAATTGAATAAGTTATGATTGAAATTATGTAAACTCAATTATTAATGAGCAGCAATATTGACAACATAATCAGCGGTTGTAAAGGTCTTTTTAGTTTTCTTTATATTGAATATAAATGAGTTATAATTTTCAACTTTTAGCGTACATTAATTTTAGCGAATCATTGGCCATATATATGTGGTCTTAATTTCTAATTAATATAGATAAATAATCACCTAAGGAATAAGTACTATGTTCAAAATTGGTTTAGTTTCTGTGTCTGATAGAGCGGCAAAAGGGATCTATAACGATGAAGGTATTCCATCATTAATATCTTGGTTACAATCAGCATTGAAAACTCCGTTTATTACCGAAAATCGAATAATTCCAGATGAACAACCTATTATTGAACAAACATTATGTGAATTCGTTGATAAACTACATTGTGATTTGATTCTAACTACTGGCGGTACAGGGCCTGCCATTAGAGATGTCACCCCTGATGCAACTTTAGCAATAGCTGATCGAGTTATGCCAGGATTTGGTGAACAGATGCGTCAAATTAGTTTGCATTTTGTACCTACTGCCATTCTTTCCAGACAAGTTGGCGTTATTCGCAAAAAATGTTTAATTTTGAACTTACCGGGTAGACCAAAATCGATAAAAGAGACACTTGAAGGTGTAAAAGATAGTGATGGCAAAATAATTGTTAATGGCATTTTTGCCAGTGTTCCTTATTGCTTAGAATTATTAGAAGGACCTTACATTGAAACGCATGAGCACATAGTAAAATCTTTTCGCCCTAAAAGCAGTAACAAATCGAATATTTGATTTTATGCAAATCTTATGCATAATTATGTTTAAAGAATTTAAAGTCTAAAACTTGGTAGTTTGATACTCAATTTATTTCAAAAAAATGTTTATAAAACTCACTAATTAACTTAGATTTTTTACCGATATATTAAGCAACAGAAAATTATTGCTGCTTTCACCCAAAACAGCAATCAATTAATCCTAAAGGAAAAATATGAAACAAGAAGATCTTACTAAAGCTTTTAAAGAAATGCTTCTACAAGAAAAGTTTAGTTCTCAAATAAGCATTGTGCAAGCTTTACAAGAGCAAGGATTTGATAACATTAATCAGTCCAAAGTTTCACGGATGTTAACCAAATTTGGGGCGGTTAGAACGCGCAACGCAAAATCAGAAATGGTCTATTGCTTGCCGGCTGAAATGAGTGTGCCAACGGCCAGTAGTCCATTAAAAAATTTGGTTGTTGATATTGATTATAATAGCTCAATGGTAGTCATTCGTACCAGTCCAGGAGCTGCTCAACTTATCGCTCGCTTACTTGATTCAATTGGTAAATCAGAAGGCATTTTAGGTTCAATTGCAGGCGATGATACAATTTTTAGTACACCGACCAAATCTTGTACGGTCAAAAGTTTATATCAAACTATTATTCAACTATTTGAACAAGAATTATAACTATTGATATAGCAATTTAATATTTAATAAATAATTTTCCTATTTAACCTATTGACACATTTAGTAAAATCGTTAATTCTATATGGCACTTAAATTGTAACTTACGTTACGAGAACGAAGAGGCGCATTGCTCAGGTAGATTATTTTAGATACTGGAATCGGTGATAAATGATTGAGGGGATGCAATGCCGAGGTTTGATTGAGTATCCAGAAAGCAATCAAATCGACTGCAAGGGCTGAATCCCTTGGGTTGTCACCTTAACAGGTGGAGCGCTTCGCGGTTTGTACTTTTTAAATTATAACTGTAAATTGCACATACCCTCGCTCTAACTCTGTTAAAAATAAAATTTTTAATATGAGGAATCCATGGAAACATCATTTGTAATTGCTAAATTTGGTGGTACTAGTGTTGCTGATTATTCAGCAATGGTAAACAGTGCTAATATTGTTATCAATAACCCTAGTGTAAAAGTTGTTGTATTATCCGCTTCTGCCGGTATTACGAACTTATTAGTTGCATTAGCTGAAGGCCGTGATGCGGAGGTTCGAGCTCAGCATTTAGCCAAAATTCAATCAATTCAATACAATATTTTAGAGCAACTCCCTGAAAACCCTACATTAAGAGCTGAAATTGATCGAATCATTGCAAATATAGCCTCTTTATCGGAAGCTGCAAGTTTAGCAACGTCACCAGCATTAACTGATGAGTTAGTCAGTCATGGTGAAATTATGTCTTCAAAACTTTTTGTTGAGATATTAAGAGAAAAACAAAAAAGTGCCGTATGGTTTGATGTACGTAAAGTTATGCGTACTGATGATAAATTTGGTAAAGCTCAACCTAAAATTGAAGAAATCAAACAACTTTGCTGTGCACATTTAAAATCTTTAAATACTAATGCGCTAATTGTTACTCAAGGTTTTATTGGCAGTGAAAGTACAGGTAAGACAACAACGTTGGGACGAGGCGGAAGTGATTATACAGCAGCGTTACTTGGTGAAGCATTAAATGCAACGCAAATAGACATTTGGACTGATGTTGCAGGGATTTATACCAATGACCCACGTATTACGCCAGCGGCAAAAAGAATTGATGAAATATCTTTCGCGGAAGCTGCAGAAATGGCAACGTTTGGAGCAAAAGTTTTACATCCAGCGACGTTGGTTCCAGCAGTACGAAGTAATATTCCTGTTTTTGTTGGTTCAAGCAAAGCTCCACAAGATGGTGGCACAATTGTTTATAACACGAATAGTATCACATCAAAATTACCTGTGTTTAGAGCGCTAGCATTACGACGCAAACAGACATTACTAACCTTAACCAGTTTAAATATGCTGCATGCTCAAGGGTTTCTTGCTAGAGTATTTACTATATTAGCTAAACATAATATATCCGTTGATTTAGTTACCACATCCGAAGTCAGTATCGCTTTAACGATTGATACTACAGGCACTTGCACTAATGGTAACAGTTTATTAACAAAAGAATTATTTGATGAACTTTCAACTCTTTGTCATGTAGATGTTGAGGAAGATTTAGCTCTTATTGCCATCATTGGTAATAACCTAACGACAACAAAAGGTATAGCAAAAGAAGTATTCGGCGTATTAGATGATTTTGTTATAAGACTTTGTTGTTATGGTGCAAGTACCCACAATCTGTGCCTTTTAGCAAAAAGTAATGATGCAGAAGCAATTATCAAAATATTACATAAATCTATTTTTGAATAACAACTCATTCAAAGGGAGAATTAATCTCCCTTCGACTTAAATCAAAGTGATTATTTAAAAGAAGCATGTTAAAAGTTTGAAAACGCAATAAAAGACCTTAACTTTTGTTACAAATAATTATAGAATATTCATCAATTACTATATGAATACACTTTTATGCACTCAATTCATATAGTCATTCTTTAGTCTTAGGATTAAATCTTCTATCTCCATTTTATGACTGTTATTTATCAATATTTTTAAATTTTGATTTATTAATTTTAATCAATATTGTTAAAGCTATTACATTAAATATCAACATTTCTTAGATTTTTAAACTGTGTTTGTAAACTAAATTTAACCTTAATCAAACAAAGGAAATTATCATGGGTATTTTAAGTTGGGCTATTCTAGGATTAATTGCCGGTTGGATTGCAAAGTTTTTTATGCCACTTGGACGCGTAGGAGTATTTAAAACGATTTTATTAGGAATTGCAGGCGCCATCGTTGGTGGATATATAAGTACATTCTTTGGTTGGGGCTCTGTGACAGGATTTAATTTCCCTAGCTTGTTTATTTCAGTCTTAGGTGCAATATTGCTTATTTATATCTACCGCCTAATGAAATAATACTTTGTTTTACACAAAATTGGCGGGGATTACCCGCCAATTATTTATTAAAAAGTAAATTGAGATTATAATCGACTAGATACTTTCAACCATTTATTTCTGTAAACTTTAAGTTATATTTTACATTTCTTAAAATCTTTAATGAAGCGCCATATACCCCAACAAAGAGTTATAATGAAGAATGAAAGTAAAGATGAAATGAAAAATAAGAACAAACCATCTGTTATAGTAATAGGCCACTTAAATATTAAGTGAGATACAAACACAACAATATTTAAAATAATAAAAGAAGTCCAATATAGTTTTCTTTTAAAAGTATCTTTTGACCCACCTAATTCCAAAAATCCTCTACCAATTTCTTCAATGATAGATTCTACAATGTTAACAATAAATTCGCCGGGCATATGATAAATTTATAATTACAGTACATAGAAGCATTATAATAAATAATTTCGCGATAACCATATTTTTGTTATATTATTTAACAAACTTCATTAAACTAAACCTAAAGATTGTAATGTTAAAAATATTCAATACATTAACTCGAGAAAAAGAAACCTTTAAATCAATTCATCCCAATAAAATTGGACTCTATGTTTGTGGTGTCACAATTTATGACCTTTGTCATATTGGTCATGGTCGCACCTTTGTCGCATTTGATGTTGTAACACGTTATTTGCGCTTTTTAGGTTATCAATTAACTTATGTGCGCAATATCACCGATGTGGATGACAAAATTATAAAACGTGCTCTAGAAAACGGTGAAACCTGTGAACAACTAACCGAACGTATGTTACAAGAGATGTATGCCGATTTTGATGCACTCAATATTAAGCGCCCTGATGTCGAACCTCGTGCTACGCAGCAAATGCCACAGATTATTCAATTAATAGAAGAATTAATTGCAAAAGATCATGCTTATATTGCCGATAATGGTGATGTAATGTTTTCAGTTGATAGCGATCCAAATTACGGTATTTTGTCGCGTCAAAATTTGGAGCAACTTCAGGCTGGAGCGCGCGTTGATGTGGTTGATGTTAAACGTAATCCAATGGATTTTGTACTTTGGAAGATGTCAAAACCTAACGAGCCTAACTGGGATTCCCCATGGGGTAAAGGACGTCCAGGTTGGCATATTGAATGTTCTGCGATGAACAGTTTTCAACTAGGTAATCACTTTGATATTCATGGTGGGGGTTCAGATTTGATGTTTCCTCATCATGAAAATGAAATTGCTCAATCTACATGTGCCCATGATGGACAATATGTTAATTATTGGATGCATTCAGGGATGGTGATGATAGACCAAGAAAAGATGTCAAAATCACTTAATAATTTTTTCACTATTCGCGATGTATTAAAACACTATGATGCTGAAACTGTCCGTTACTTTTTACTATCGGGTCATTATCGTAGTCAGCTTAATTACAGCGAGGAAAATTTAAAACAAGCACGAATGGCTTTAGAGCGCCTTTATACAGCACTTCGTGATACTGATGCAGATTATCCATATACAACAAAAGAGAGCGATTATTACCGTCAATTCTGTAATGCGATGAACGATGACTTCAATACTCCTGAAGCTTATTCAACCTTATTTGATTTAGCCCGAGAAATCAATAAAGCTAAAGCTGATAACGATATGTCATTTGCCAACGAATTAGCGGCTGAATTACGTTATTTAGCAGCCGTACTTGGTTTACTTGAACAAGATCCAATAAAATTCTTACAAGGTAATCAGCAAGATGACGCCGATGCAGAATTAATTGAAGCATTAATAAAACAACGTAATGAAGCTCGTGCTAACAAAAATTGGGCTCAAGCTGATGAAGCGCGTGATAAACTTAACGCAATGAATATTGTGTTGGAAGATGGAGCAAATGGTACAACTTGGCGGAAAAAAAGTTAATCCATTAAGTTAACCTTACCATAATCGGTTATTATTTAAAAATACCCACTCTTTTGTGGGTATTTATTTTCATGCCTAAAAATTATAACTTTTTATCAATCGACGTTAGAATACCACGTAAAATATTCAGTTCTTGTTGTTCAATACGTGCCCGAGTAAATAATCTTCGCAAACGCCCCATGATTTGACCTGGATGATTGGCATTGATAAATTCTGTTTGCAATAAAGTTTGCTCTAAATGCTGATAAAAACGCTCAACATCGATATCTTTAGGGTATTCAGATGTATGTGTATTTAAATTTGCTGACTCTGATTGATTATCTTGCAAGTTTAGCATTGACATGCGAATTTCATAACATAATACCTGTACTGACATAGCTAGATTCAAAGAACTGTACTGAGGATTAGCTGGAATACCAACATGAAAATGGCATTTTTGCAATTCATCATTGGTTAACCCCACTCGTTCACGACCAAAAACTAACGCAACTTGGGCATTAACAGCCTCACCAATGATTTTATCACCGCACTCTTTTGGTGTTAAATTAGGCCATTGTAAAGTGCGAGGACGAGCGCTAGTACCTATCACAAGTGAACAATCAGCGATTGCCTCTTCTAAAGATGAAAAAATTATTGCATTTTTAATAATATCACTAGCACCTGCCGCTAATGAAATTGATTGTGAATCAGGCTTTATCACTGGATTGACTAAGCAAAGATTGGATAAACCCATGGTTTTCATTGCTCTGGCGGCAGACCCCATATTACCCGTGTGGGACGTTTCAACCAAAACAATCTTAACATTATCTAAATAGCTCACATCTTCCTCATTAAAAGATCTTATAAAATAAATAAAAATAGTAGTTACCTACAGTATATAGTAAAGCAAAGCAAAATGCAGGTTCATAGTCATATAGTCATAAAACACATGATTAATAAAATCTTTTTTTTAGATTTAAATCACAAAAACTCATGTTAATAGCAAAGTTCTTATTGACGAAATAAAAATAATTTGCCAATGTATTAATAGAAGCTTAAAAAATCAACTTAGTTGTTTGAAATTATAAAGGAGGTCGATTATGGCTTTAAGTATTACCAGTAAACAAATGGATATTACCCCCGCAATTCGTAGTTATTTAGAAGATAAATTTTCGAAGTTGGATAAATGGAGAGCGCTGTTAATCAATCCTCATTTTATATTATCTAAAGAGCCCGATGGATTTGTTATTGATGCAACAATTGCCACCAAAGGAACACCACTAGTCGCATCTGCAAAACATATTGACATGTATGCAGCTATTAACGATCTTATTGGTAAACTTGAAAAACAACTGAATAAAATTCAACATAAAGGTGAAGCTCGTCGAGCAACGGAAAGTATTAAAGGTGCAATTTTGCAAGAAGAAATCTAATAAATAAAAAGCTCTATTTTTTTAAAAGGTACTACTTTAAGTAGTACCTTTATTTGTAGCTTGCTATAATACCGTTAACCTTTTAAAAAAATCTAATAAAAATGAAAGTAGATCACTTATTACCTTTACGAGATAAAATTAACGAACTTGATCAAACTCTTTTAGAACTGATTGCTAAACGCCGTGAGCTTTCGACACAAGTAATTAATACTAAAATTAAGGCAAATATACCCGTACGCGACATGGAACGTGAGCGTTCATTGATTAAATCACTAATTGAACACGGTAAAAAATATCATCTCGATGATATTTTTATCAAACATTTATATCAAATAATTATCGAAGATTCTGTACTTTTACAACAAAAAATCCTACAAGAAAAAATAAATCATGGTTCTATTACGACCGCAAAAATTGCTTTTCTAGGCCCCATAGGATCTTACTCTCATTCAGCTGCTCGACGCTATGCTAGCGCCCATTTAGAACAGATAGTTGAATCAAGTTGTGCGACTTTTAAAGATGTTTTCGAACAAATAGAGAAAGGCATTGTTGATTATGGTGTTGTACCAATTGAAAACTCCAGTTCCGGATCCATTAACGAAGTTTATGATTTACTACAAAAAACGAATTTGCATATTATCGGAGAGTTATCACTACCGATTGATCACTGTATTTTAGCGCTGCCAAATACTCAATTAGATCAAATTGACACTGTATATAGTCACCCACAACCATTCCAACAATGTTCTCACTTTTTGGAAGGATATCCGCATTGGAAAATTGTCTTTTGCGATAGCACTTCATCAGCAATGGACATGGTTGCTAAGTCAAACAAGCCTAATTTTGCAGCTATGGGTAATAAAGATGGCGGTGAACTTTATGGATTACAAGTTCTCGAACATAGTTTTGCTAATCAAAAAGAGAATATCACTCGATTTATAGTGTTATCTCGTAAGCCAGTTCATGTATCTGATCAAATCCCAGCTAAAACCACAATATTAATGAAAACAGGTCAGCAAGCAGGTGCACTCGTTGATGCTCTTTCTGTGTTACGTAATCATAATATTGTCATGACTAAACTTGAATCTCGTCCAATTCATGGTACTCCATGGGAAGAGATGTTCTATATTGATCTACAAGGTAATCTTTATTCTGAAGAAATGCAAAACGCATTAAAACAGTTAGCAAAAATTACCTTATACACAAAAGTATTGGGTTGTTATCCAAGTGACACAATTACTGCTGTAATGTAATGCCTGTAACAATGCCCCCCTTTGCAAAGGCTGTATTAAAATGGTATGAACAGTACGGCAGAAAAACGCTACCATGGCAGATTGAGAAAACGCCTTATCATGTGTGGTTATCAGAAGTAATGTTGCAACAGACACAAGTTGCAACTGTTATCCCCTACTTTAATAATTTCATTAAACTATTTCCAAAAATAACGGATTTAGCAAAAGCACCTATTGATGATGTATTGCATCTTTGGACAGGGCTTGGTTATTATGCTCGTGCTCGTAACTTACACAAAGCAGCACAAGTTATTAATAATAAGTTTAATGGGCTATTTCCAACCAAATTTGATGATGTTGTGGCTTTACCAGGAATTGGTCGTTCAACCGCTGGAGCAATTTTATCGCTTTCACAAAATCAACATTACCCAATTTTAGATGGTAATGTAAAACGTGTTTTAACTCGATATTTTGCTGTTGAAGGATGGCCAGGTAATAAAACAATCGAAAATAAACTTTGGCAACTAAGCGAACAAGTTACGCCTGAACAAAATATTGCTAAATTTAATCAAGCAATGATGGATATTGGCGCAATGGTTTGTACTCGTACAAAGCCTAAGTGCACACAGTGCCCATTGCATGAAGATTGTATTGCTTATAAAACAGAAAGTTGGCAAAAATATCCAACACCAAAACCTAAAACAACCAAGCCAGAAAAAACCGCTTATTTTTTAATGCTAGAATATAATCGAGCCATTTGGTTAGAAAAAAGACCACCAACAGGTATTTGGGGAGGCTTATATTGCCTACCAGAATTTTCAAGCGAACAAGAGCTAAAAGCGTGGTTAGAAAAAAAAGGAATAGTATCAACTGAACCTAAACCATTAAAATCGTTCAGACATACATTTAGCCATTTTCATTTAAATATTGTTCCAGTTTATTGTGTTATTACCAATTTCACAAAATGTTGGGATGAATCTTCTGGCTATTGGTATAAACTCGAATCAGATAATGCCAAAATTGGACTTGCTACACCCGTTTATAACTTACTAAAACAATCTGCTTAAAATTACTATCAAGCAGAAGCAATCTTATTTTTAATATATAATTCATCATTATTTTTTTGAAACATTTATTTTATGCAAAGCAAACAATCTCAAGGTTTATCCAGCTGGTTAGTTT
Organism: uncultured Gilliamella sp.; assembly: GCA_946481345.1. Lineage (GTDB taxonomy): Bacteria > Pseudomonadota > Gammaproteobacteria > Enterobacterales > Orbaceae > Gilliamella. The sequence continues at coordinate 24,928 of CAMLMY010000023.1, forward strand.
TTTTAATGGCATTTGCTATTGGTGTAACTATTGCCAGCAATTATTATGCTCAACCACTACTACATTCAATTACTCATGATTTAAATATTGCAGTTGAGCATGCTGGCTCAATCATAATGGCAGCACAGTTTAGTTATGCTGTTGGTTTACTTTTTATCACACCTCTTGGTGATAAATTTGAGCGAAAACACTTAATTATTATTTTAATGGTGTTATCCACCTGTGGGCTTATCGTCAGTGCCTTATCAAAAAATTTATGGATGTTAATCATAGGTACATCCATGACGGGGCTATTTTCAACCGTTGCACAAGTTTTAATTCCTTTTGCAGCTACCCTATCCAAACCTGAACACCGTGGTAAAATCGTTGGCACTTTAATGAGTGGAATGTTACTAGGGATTTTATTGGGTAGAACTTTTGCTGGCGCCATTTCAACTATTGCCGATTGGCATTACGTATATTGGATTGCCACAAGTATCATGGGTATTGTTACCCTATTACTTTGGATTTCACTACCTACTTACCGTAATACAATCAATATCAATTACTTTCAACTGTTATGGTCAATTGGCTCATTATACAAACAAGAACCTATCCTTAGAATTCGTTCATTATTAGCAGTTATATCATTTGCATTGTTTTCTTTATTATGGACACCACTTGCTTTTTTATTAAGTAATGATCCTTATCACTACTCAGACTTTATTATTGGTTTATTCGGAATTGCTGGAGCGGCGGGGGCATTGGGTTCGCCTATAGTAGGTAAATTATCAGACAAAGGTAAAGGTTGGCTTGCTACCACAATAGGATTAGGTTTATTGCTGTTATCGTGGTTACCACTTTCATTGGCGCAATACTCAATCATTGCATTAATTTTAGGTGTGGTTATATTAGATTTTTCAGTGCAAGTCACACATGTTTCAAATATGAGTGCAATTTATCAAATAAGACCTGAAGCTCGTAGCAGAATGAATACTGGTTATATGGTCTGTTATTTTATTGGTGGAATGCTTGGCTCTGTTGGTTCAACCTATTTATTTAGTCATTATGGGTGGATAGCCATTGTGGTATCAGGAATAATATTGGGGTTGATAGGTATCATTTGTTGGCTATTTTATACTAAAACGTATAGTTAACCTGAAACTTTTTTACAAATGAATTGATAATTAAATTATCGTTTAGTTTCTAACTTTAAATACAAGTAACTTTTTATTCCTTTAAAAAAATATTAGGCGTTTGGGGGGAAAGTAGAAATGATAACAAAAACTTCTTTTCAAATAAGTAAACAAATGACCAAGCTATCACATTTTTTTAATTTAAATGCTCTTACATTTTAATCATTAAAATTGATAAACAATTTTAAACTCAATTGAATTAAGACATTAATATTTACTTTTACTGATGAATAAACTAACTTAATACTTTTATTAAGTTACCTAAGGAGTCATTTATGGCTAAAATCTCTTTTCTCAATACTCCCTTTAGTATCAAAAATTTATCACTAAAAAATCGCATCGTAATGCCCCCTATGTGCCAATATCAAGCTACCGATGGCATGCCTAATGATTGGCATTTTGTTCACTATGTATCTCGAGCAATTGGTGGTGTAGGCTTAATTATTGTTGAAATGACAAATGTAGCGCCTAATGGTCGTATTTCACCAAATTGTCTTGGATTATGGAATGATGAGCAGCGTGATCAATTTAAAAGAATTGTTGATGCTGTACATGCTCAAAATGGTAAAATCGCTATCCAAATTGCTCATGCAGGTCGAAAAGCTTTAGGAGCTTCAGATGTTGTCTCTTGTTCACCTATTCTTTATGATGGTTCCAACGAAGCTAATCCAAAATGGCAGTATCAAATGCCAAGAGAATTATCAAAAGATGAAATTATTGATATCATTCAAAAATTTAAAGAATCAACAAAACGGGCAGTTGAAGCAGGTTTTGACGCCATCGAAATTCATGGTGCTCACGGGTATTTAATTCATCAATTCAGTTCACCAAAAACTAATCACAGAACCGATGAATACGGTCAAGATAAATTATTATTTGGTGAACAAGTTATACAAGCTGCTAAATCGGTAATGCCTAGTGATATGCCACTTATTATCCGTTTTTCTGCACAAGAGTATAGTAAAAATGGCTATGATATAGAATATGGACGCAAAATAGCAAAACGTTTTGCTGATGCAGGCGCTGACATTTTGGATGTAAGTGGTGGTGGCGATGGGCAATTAGATCCAGCTCATACACCGCAGTTTCATGCTGGATATCAAGTATATTTGGCTCGTGCGATCAAACAAGCAATCAATTTACCAGTTATAGCTGTTGGTATGTTAGAAGATCCATACCTAGCAGATTATGTATTAAGTACTGGGGATGCTGACTTAGTGGCAATTGGGCGAGGATTATTAAACGATCCATATTGGGCGATACATGTACCCTCTTCACCATTTGTACCAACTTCTTATCAAGTTGCTTTCAAATAACTCAACTATTATTAAATCCTGTAAAAATTTTGCAGGATTTAAATATTTAGATTCGATTAAATATGCATTGCGTATTTAATAAGTTGTTTTTTCAAGGGTGAACAATTGTCTATCGCATTCATGCCCGCAGTTCTTAACATTTTTTTCAAAACGTTATCACCATTAAACATGTCTTGAATAGTTCGCATCGCAGTTAACATTACTAACGTATCTTTACGGCGAGTAAATTGGAAAGATTTTAAATTATCAGCAAGTCCTATATCTTTGTGTTTATCATGTAATTGCTTAATTGTCGAAACTAATAAAGCTGAATCTTGAAAACCTAAATTCACTCCTTGCCCTGCCAAAGGATGAATAGTATGTGCGGCATCACCAATAAGCACTGTTCGATGTTTAACGAATTGTTTGGCAAAACGCGCTTTTAGTGGAAAAACCATCCGTTGATTAATTAATTGGCATTTACCTACTTTATCGCCCGTTAATTTAAACAGTTCTTGGCAGAACTCTGATTCTGTAAGCGATGTTAAAGTTGTTGCTTGGTTAGGTTTAGTTGACCATACCAAGCAACTTTTATTTGCTTGCCAAAGAGGTAAAAAAGCAACAATACCATTTGGATAAAAAATTTGTTTAGCACAAGATTGGTGAGGATACTGAGTTTCAACGGTGGTAATTACTGCGTGATGAAGATAGTTACGTTCAAAAACTGAAATTTTTTCATGTTTACGCAACCAAGAGTGTGCACCATCAGCGCCGATAATAAGTTTAGCTTGTAAAATAGTATTATCTGCCAAGGTTAAAAATGCATAATCGTCATTATAGCAATTATCAATAGCAGCAAGATTAAAAATTGTTATATTGTGATTTTCTTTAGCAAAGTGATACAAACAGTGAGAGATCAGATTATTTTCGATGATATAGCCTAGATTTGGATAACCATAATCTTTTGCGTGAGCTGAAAGATGTGCTATACCGTTTTTTTCCCATACGCCTATTTCGGTAAAGTCTTGCACACGATGACTATTTAATAAGTCATCCCAAATGCCTATTTGAGAAAAATACCTTTGGCTAGCACCATTAATTGCTGAAGCCCTTATGCCGATTTCATTTTGTAGAAAAGATTCATTATGATGAACCTTAGCATCTATGATCGCTATCTTCAAATCATATTGACTAAGTGCACAAGCTGTTGCTAGCCCAACTAAACCACCGCCAACGATTACAATATCAAAGTGAGTATCCATACTAATCAATCGTTACTTATTATCTTTCTTTAATTCAATTTCATCGTCATTCATCGCTTTTTTGAAGCTTTTTAATGCGAAACCAAGATCTGAACCTAAATTACGTAATTTTTTAGTACCAAATAATAGAACGACCACAGCAAGAAACACTAAAAGGTGTGGGATACTAAATGACATAATAAAATCCTCTTAATTAACTACTCTTATCTATTTAAACTTTATTCTTAGACGTAAGTTTAACGGGGTTTCATTATACTCTTTTTGTGAAAGGATTTCATAACTAGATTATGGGTAAAAAAAAAGACCTGTATAAAACTATACAGGCCAACATGAAATATAAGGAATATAAGGAAAGAAAACAATGAAAAATCCTTACCCTGCTTATTATCCATTTTTTTTCGCTTTAGTCAACGTTTTTATTTGTTTTTTTGTTTTATAAAAACGAATCGGTAAAAAAACGAACAAAATATTAAAAATCATGTTACTAAAATAGATTACCAATGAAATTCAGCTCTTTCATTAATTAGATAAATATCAAAAAAAAGGAAAAAAAATATTATTACTCATAAAAATAATATAAATGTCGTATAAAACTGCAGATTTAAAGCGGAAAAAAATTTACAAAAGTTTTTTTCTAAATATTGGTTCAAAAATCTAAAACCGTAAAAAAAAGGACTAATCGCGATATAACACGAATTAAAAACATTAAATCGAAGAAAAACACATTAAAACACACATTATTCCCAATACCGTGTATATAAAAGTTAAAAAATATGCACTATAATTACCATACGGATGAAAAAAAGAAAAACGAGACAGAAATGAATATGATCAAAAATAAAAATGTCAAAACCTTCAAAGACAGACTATATAATTCAATGCAAGGTTTATCTGTTTCTGCTTTTGCGAAGAAATGTGATATGTCAGAAACTGTTATCAGGGATTATTTATCAGGAAAAACCTATCCCTCACTTACTCGTCTAGAGGTAATTGCTGAGAAATGTAATGTTTCATTTAACTGGCTTGCCACGGGTTATAGACTTGAAGTATTTGACCCAAAAGACGATGACGATGATGTATATAATGAAAATATTTACCGTATTCCTGTTTATAAAAAACAATTACCAACCAAAGAAGAAGCACAATATCAACGCTATATTAGAGAAACACCACCTGTAATGAATTATCCAGTTGTGGAAGGTTGGGCATCTCATCGTGGTTTAGATATAAAAAAATTAATTATCTATTGGGCAAAAGGTGATTTAATGTCTCCTGAAATTGAAAATAATAACGGACTTATTATAAACACGGATATAACGGAGATGGTTGATGGAGCAATATATTTAATCGAATATGAAAATTTTACCTTGTTAAGAAAAATACGCCTAACTTTGAGTAGTTGGATTTTAATATGTAACAATGAGCAATATCCAACAATAGAAGTACCTAAAGCACATTTTGATAAGTACAATATAGTTGGTCGTGTTGTACAAATAATTAAAGACGTTTTTTAAACCAATAAATAGAAATCTACTGTTTTTCAATATATAATTGCTAAAGTGAGGAAATATTAACCAGACATATTCCTCACTATTTTTTTATGTTCATAAATCCTTTAATGACAGGTAGATAGCTAAGCAATGTTTATTTAAAATTTCACTTAAATTTGGGCACCAGGATGAATTATATCCATTAGCCCTAATCTCATATTCCATATATCATTGATATATTTACCAATAAAATATCATTTTACTAATTAGGTCTATTATGTATCGATTTTTTGAAAAATTGGTGTCACCTTATCCTAAAGATGATCCTCAACCAGCGGCTAAAAACTTTTTTAGTTTTATATGGCAATCAACCAAAGGCACTCGCGTGTTTATGCTGTTATTAATCATACTAAGTGGATTAAGTGGTGCTTTTGAAGCTTTTTTATTTGCTGCATTAGGTAAAGTGGTTGACTGGCTTGCAGAAGTTGAACCATCTAAATTTTGGCAGCAAGAAAAAACCACATTAATTTTATTAGCTTTAATAATTTTAGCCAGTACGCTAATCATTAGTTTACAAACGATTATTAAACATCAATGCCTTGCTGGAAATTTTCCAATGAGAATGCGTTGGAATTTGCACAGATTAGTTCTTAATCAAAGTATGCGCTTTTTCCAAGATGAATTTGCAGGAAGAATATCGGCAAAAGTTATGCAAACAGCGCTTGCGGTTAGAGATACTTGTTTTTTAGTCGCAGATATTTTTATCTATGTACTTATTTCCTTTATTACCATGGCGGCTATCATTGGACAATTAGATCTTTGGTTATTAATGCCTTTTCTTGGTTGGACTTTGCTTTATGGGATTGCAATGTACTATTTTATTCCACGCTTAGGTAAAGTTGCCAGTATGCAAGCCGATGCACGTTCTACCATGACAGGACGAGTGACCGATGCTTATACCAATATCATGACTGTTAAACTGTTCTCACATGCAGGTAATGAAGCTAGATACGCTCAAGAATCAATGGATGAGTTTTTAGTTACTGTTAATCGACAAATGCGTTTAGTCAGCAGTTTTGAAATTGTTAACCACCTTTTATCCATTACATTAATACTCTGCACGACTGGTGTTGCTTTATGGTTATGGACAGATCAGTTAGTTGGTGTTGGAGCAATCGCAACAACTACCGCAGTCGCATTACGATTAAACGGTTTCTCTCATTGGATCATGTGGGAAATGGCTGCTCTATTTGAAAATATTGGTGTAGTGAAAGACGGTATCAATACATTTTCTTCAACTAAAACAGTCAATGATCAACCTAATGCAACTGAACTTGTTGTAAAACAAGGTAAAATTGACTTTCAACACATTAACTTTAATTATGATGCCAAAAGACAAAACTCTATCATTCAAGATTTGGATTTAACGATTAATCCAGGTGAGAAAATAGGGTTAGTAGGTCGCTCTGGAGCAGGCAAATCCACGCTTATTAATTTATTATTACGCTTTTATGATTTACAAAGTGGTAAAATTATTATTGATGGACAAGACATTACAACCGTTACCCAAGAAAGCTTACGCGCCCAAATTGGTATGGTAACTCAAGATACGTCCCTATTACACCGCTCCGTACGAGAAAACCTACTTTATGGTAACAATCAAGCCACTGAAGAAGAGATGATTATAGCAGCAAAAAAAGCTCATGCTGATAGCTTTATTCATACACTTATTGATGCAAACGGTAGAACAGGCTATGACGCATTTGTAGGAGAGCGAGGCATAAAATTATCAGGTGGACAACGACAGCGCATTGCAATTGCCAGAGTTATATTAAAAAATGCCCCAATTCTATTATTAGATGAAGCGACCAGTGCGTTGGATTCTGAAATTGAGCAAGCTATTCAAGAGAGTTTATATACTTTAATGGAAGGTAAAACCGTTATTGCCATTGCTCACCGATTATCAACCATCGCTGCAATGGATAGATTAGTTGTTCTTGATCAAGGAAGAATTATTGAACAAGGAACTCATCAAGAACTGCTTGATAAAAATGGACTGTATGCTCAACTTTGGAAACATCAGAGTGGTGGATTCTTAGGCGAAAACATTTAATTATTGATTTATCAGAACAAAAAGTAGTAGGACACATATAAAGTTAATACCAATATATGTGTCCTTAATTAATTAATTCATTTATTAATCAATAAAATTCTTATAAAATTCTGATTCGAACCGCATTATTGCCCCATTTTTCGGTTCACCCTTAGTATCAGCGTGATAACCTGATAATAACTGCACAAACGCCAAATATTGACCATCGGATTTTTGAATAAATCCAGCTAAATTATAACTACCTTGAATATAACCTGTTTTGGCTCGAATGGTTTCCTTAAAGGGTAATTGATTAAAGCTTTTACGATTTTGCAACGTTCCATCAACGCCAGCAATGGGCAACATCTCAATAATGCCTAATTGCGCATTATTTGCTGAAATATATTGTAATATTTCCATTAATTTGTCTGCACTAAC
>CAMLMY010000024.1 GCA_946481345.1 uncultured Gilliamella sp.
TATTCATATGCATCATTAATTAATCCTGCAATTCTTAAAACATTTTCAGGCTTATTAATGATAATTTGTTCTCCTGCAGCTATTTCAAGTCCTGCTCTCTTAATCTCTTCTTTCATTTTTTCTGTTAATTCAATCGGTAATAGAATGGATGGATGTTACTCGTGATGCATTGTTCTAATAACAAATAATCTACTTATTAGATTTTTTTGATAAAGTTTTCTGAAATAGGATTTGATATCCTAGTTTTTTAGCAAATTAGACAATACAAATAAATCATTGGAAATTTATATCAAAGTGTGCCAATTTTTACTATTGTAAAATCACAATGTTTAATACGTTTTTTACAAATTTAATATAAGTTAATTTAGAATTATTAAGTGATGCACTAAAATGCTTGAATAACGATAGTATTTATCTGTTTTATGGAGTGGTTTTTTTATAAAGCGGAAAGAGTGGTCCCGCTTTTATTTTTATTAGTATAGATGTGATTTATGAGCAGACTAAACGATGTGATTAGCGATAGTTTAGTCTGCATATTTTATAACTTTAACGCTTGTACGCTTTGTACAAGATCAGCGAGTTGAGTGACAATTTGATTTCCGGTATTGGATTCGTCACCACCTAGCGTTTTATTTCGCATAAAGTCATTTTTGATTTGTTGCCATCGCTCTGTTTGTTCTTTTGTTAATACTCCTCGAATTTCGGCTAATTTAAGTAGATTTTCTTCTGCGCCGTTGGTTAGCAATTGTGCTTCACCCAAGTAATGATCTTCAATAACTTGATTAAGTTCTTCATCATTCATTACTGATGAAATTTTTTCGGCGAGTTTATTCATATTTCGATAACTACCTTGTAATTTGAACGGAGGTTCAGTACGGTATTTATCCGATTGTGCTGCACTAATGATATATTGTTGATTAACTTTAAATACTACTTCACGAATTTTTAATAAGTGGCGTAGAACTGCAACAATTTCACTTATTTCAGCTTGGCTATAGTCATAACTCAATTCATTGGTATTAAGTGGTTTGCCTTGGGCATGATCAATTAGATGATACAGATCATTAAGGTCACGTAATGCCAAAGGAGACAGAATTGAATTAGAGGTGAGACAGTTTTCAATATAACTTGATGCAAAAACTTCATCCATTCCACCAAGGACTTCCCCCAAGTTATATATGTCAGCACGGTTAGCTAACATATCGGGTATTTTGAATACTTCACCTGATTCGGTATATGGGTTACCGGCCATTATTACACAGAATTTTTTACCTCTTAAATCATAAGTTTTTGTTTTACCTTTCCAAACACCTTCGATACGACGTGAACCATCACATAATGAGATAAATTTCTGTAAAAATTCAGGATTGGTATGTTGAATGTCATCCACATAAAGCATGACATTATTACCCATTTCCAAGGCTAAATTTAACTTTTCAAGTTCCTGACGTGCTGTTGCATTTGGCGCTTGTTCGGGATCGAAAGATAAAACACTATGCCCTAATGCTGGCCCATTAATTTTCATAAAAATCAGGCCTAAACGATTAGCGATATATTCCATTAATGTTGTTTTACCATAACCAGGAGGGGAGATAAGTAATAATAATCCCATTAAATCGGTTCGTCGGCTTTCGCCAACGGTACCCATTTGTTTGGCTAGGTTATCACCAATGATAGGAAGATAAACTTGATTGATTAGTTTATTGCGAACAAATGAACTTAACGGTTTAGCTTTGAACTCATCAATGTGCAAAAAGTATCGCTGTTCATCAAGAACTTCTTGACGTAAAGTCTGATAATGCCGAAATTCTGGAATGATGACTCGTGCATGTTTTCGCATACGACTGAAGAAATCATCAAGGTTGATATTTAAAACTCCTTGTTTGATTGTTGGATGTTCGCCTAACAAGTCGCTAACCGTTATATCCAGTTCAAGTTCACTAATTTGCATGCTTATACTATTTTCTTTGTCTAGCATGCATAGCAAAATTGCTTCAGGTATGTAGTCGACTAATTTCTGATATTGAGGAAGTGTGCAAAGTCCCTTATACCAACTTTCAATAAGATTCCAACGATCAGCTAAGCGAGTTTTCAAATTAAGTTGCGATTGATTAAAATCGCCCCACATATGAAGCTCTTCCAACTTGGCTTTTAGTCCTTCATACATGTAAATGCTGTATTTGCTTAAGTTAAACTCTTGCGGTATTTCAGACAGCGCATAACTTAAATATTCAGTCGCTTGTTTGATATGAAAATAATCATGTTTTATTGGATACGTTTGCAAGAATTGATTTAGCTCTGTAGCCATTTCTGTTTGTAGATTAATTAATCCTTCATCATGACCAAATAGAGCTTGAATATCTTTGCAAGTCTTGGCTCGTTCCGGCCATAATTTTGCGACATCATTTTTTTGATTATGTTGCCAAAATAATATAGCTAAACTACGAGCTAATGGATTATAACGCAATAAGCCGGCTGCTTCACCTAGTGGAATAAGTTTTGATAAGATTTTTACCGCGTCGTGATCGTGAATACCTTTTTCATAACCTTCACGATATCGCATGGCTGCATAATCACGAACGGTTTTAACCAAACTTTCAGGTTGACTTAATTGAGTAACTAATTCTTCATAACTGATATCAAGATCTTTTTTTAATATGGCGTTGATAATAGAGTAGGCTAGATATTCACCACGATAGACTGTTGGTGACTCTGATTCAAGTGATATAGTCCAGAACGGTTTATAACTTTCTAATTTACTATTCTCTATTTTTTCTTGATAATCCGTACCCGTTAATTGCAAACATAAATGAGTTTCTTTCGGAACAATCGTTAAGTCAAGCTCTTGTGTGTTTACGCTGAATTTGTGTTTTGGACCTAATTTTATAACGTTGCCACCAGATTCGAATATTTCTGATTTATCTCGTAATGCGCGTATGGCCTGATCACGTGCACTTTTAAAACGTGATTCAATATCATCGGCTTTGACGTTATCAAACAGATCTCTCAATTTTTCAACAATTTCTCGAATTTTTAATGCTAGAGGATCCGCCACAAAGAAAGCATTAAGTTCATTTTGATCCGAAAATTTAGCCGTACGTCTCGGAATGCTATCTAAAATGCGAACAGCTGCGGTAAGTAGGGCTTCGGTGCGTCTTGTACGATCTTCAAGTAATGCTTGTTTGTGTGTTTCGAAAGATTCTAATATTTCTTCGCGTTTCGTCAGAATGTCATTAAGGAACTCTTCACTTTCACTAAATTGGTTTTCAAGTTCTTCAAGTTGAACAAGTAGCCTTGAGAGTTCATCGTCACATTTTTCTGGTGTGGTTGCGATGCTTAAAGCACTTGCGATGCTTTGACTAAATAGTTTGAATTGGGCGCCAAATTGCGCAATCATTTCGACACTAGATAGATTTTTTCGTTTTTGATTGATCCTTGCTTTGGTTTGATTTAGTTTGGCATAAACTTCAGCAATTGATTCAATAATTCTAGTTTGTAGTGTAACGTCTTCAAATTTTAATGATGCCATTAATTGCGAAAGCATATCCAAATCATTGGACATTTCGTCAGTATTGTTTATTGGCTCAATAAGCTTGGCGACAGTGTCAGCTTGCTCAAGATATTTTTCAATATTATCTATTTTTGAAATAAATGGTTCAAGTGCTTTGTCACTACCTAAAAATTCGGCGGTTGCCAATGAAACTAAAGATTGACGTTCTTTCAGCTCATTTTCCATTTTATCAATTTGTTCTAAATTGATATAACGATAGGTTCTTAATGTTACAAGGCGACCTAATTGCATTTTTATTGCATTAAGCGCATCGACAAATTCTTGAGTTTCCTGCCAGCTATCAGGATATAATTTAGTTAATAAATCTTGTTGATTGGTAATGGCTTCACGCATCGCACTTTCGGATTGACGGCGTATGCTTTCTACTTTTTCATATTCATCAAGTACTAATTCACTGGTTTGGGTAATATTACGAAGTATTGGTGAAAATGATAGGTTTTTTTCATCAGCAAGCCAAAAATAACTATCAAATAATCTTTTAGTATCTTCACTTAGTTTGCCGTATAGTTGCGAAGAGACGGATTGATTATCAATTTCGCGAGAAATAAAATAGAGATCAGAAATACCACGCACTAATTCTGCGTTGCCGATTTTGCCTAAAAAGGTATTGTGGGTTGGCTGTGTTGCTGCAAATTCGTCACTATAAAAAGGCGTTTGCCAGATTTGCATAGGATGAACACGAGTTGGTTCATCATTTTCGCCTTCAAATACGACCATTCGGCCATCTTCAAATACAGCGTAACCATGACCTAGAATTGGGTTATCCAATTTTCGCTCTATCATGTTGTAATTGAATAAAGCTAAGCGACCAGAATTTGGATCGTAAAAAATATATAAAACATCTTCCCCATTTGGTGAACGACGAATTCGTCTAAAACGCATTCCCCCCATAGATTGATCGAATGTTTTATATTCCCCATTTTGTAGATAGTAACCACCTGGGAATATCACCCCATGATCTTCTGGAAGTTGAATACAAGCTTGACCAATAAAGTCAATTCTTTGTACTTTTTGGGTAAGTGTGTTATAGATTAGATATCGCCAATTGTCTTCTCGGTAGGGTAGGACTTTTAAAAGAATTAGTGCACCTACTTTTGCATATTCGATTTTTGCGTCGTTTATTGATTGATTTTTATCTAATACTTCTTCACGATAAATACCTAATCCATCGTTAGTATTGTTTTCACATTTTATGGTAAGGTCACCACCAATGGTTTCAACAAAAACGGTATCAAGAATATTTACATGAGAGAATCGACCATTAACGATGTTTTCACGGGTGGTTTCAGTCCATTCAAAATCATAAGCAGGAGGTAAAGCAATATCACGTTCACCTCGATTATCAATATAATCAATCGTTTTTTTATCACTGGATATTGACCAGCGAAATACCCGAATATCACTTACTCTTTCACCAATCTGGAAACTGGCAAGGAGTTTGCCATCTCGTTCAACAAGTTGCAATAGTTGAGCATTTTTGTAGTAAGTATAAAGTTCATTGAAGTCTTGAACAAAACGGTCAATATTTAAAAAGGTATTTGATAGATCAACGGGATCTGCTTCATAATTTTCATCACGTTCAACAAGTTGATAAAGTGAAAATACATCTTCAATTTTGGTTTCTTTTTTTAACCCTAAAAAGACGTTATAACCAAATAATAACCAATCACCAAATCTAACGATATCTCGAGCGATACAATTGTTTTCGGTTCTTATGCGAATGCGACCGATGATCGACATATCGCTTTTACCAAATTCAGAAAGTCGTTGTTGATTTAACGCTTCAGTTTTTTGATTGAGTTCTTGGCCCAATGATGTCAAACGTTTACGAAGAATTTCGTAGGCTCCGCCTTCTGCGACTGCTTTATCGAGTGTATTTTGTTGCTCGTTTTCTTGTTCTATTTCTGCCATTTTTTACTCTTGATTTTGTTACAGAAAATCTATTACCTTCGGTAAAATTTAATATTTCACCGAAGGAAGATAATAGTGATAATGTTAATTTAATAACGATTTAACGATAATTGAATTATTTGATGCTATAAATCATCATTCCTTTCATTATTCGCTTTTTTCATCACTATTTGATGGTAAAAATTGTTTAGCCAGTGCTTTTAAATCAGTGTTTTTTAGTGTTTCGTTTAAATCGATATTTTTATTACCAGATAAACGTGATAGTACTGATTGTAAAGCAGATTGTAATACTGGGCTTTGGTTTACAGTTCCTTCAATTGCTTTACCGACACTGATAGCTTTAGAGAAGCTGTTAAAGAAGTTATCATTACCTCCAACAATTTCAATGTTCGCTTTGCTAAATGCTGCAGCAAGAACATCTGCTTGTTCTCTAGCAATCTCTTTATTAGCAGCAATAGCAGCCATAGCTTGTTCGAAGCCTTTTTCAAGCGCCAAGCGGAACTCTTCATGATTTTTAGATTGTTCATTCATCGTACCCATCGCTTGGAATTTCTCAACTAGACCATTAGCTTCAGCTGTTAAGCGTTCACGAATAACCAGTGCTTCAGCTAAACCTTGTTCTTTAGTTGCCGCAGCTTTAGCAAATCCAATGCGTTCATCACCGCGAGCTTGAGCTGAAAGTTTTTCTTCAAGAACTTTCGCTTCGGTTAGACCTTGTTTTTCTGTTGCTAATGCTTTTGCTTCAATAACTTTTGCTTCTGATAAGCCTTTTTCTTGATTACCTTTTGCTTCAGCAAGTAAAAGTTCAGCAGTAATATTTGCTTTTACTAAACCTTCTTTTTCTTCTGCTTCAGCACGAGCTTTGCGAACTTTGGCTTCTGCTAAACCGATAGCGGCTTCTTCTGCTTCAATACCTTGAGCAAGTTGTTTCTTCGCTTCAGCTTGTTTAGCCGCAACCTCAAGTTCAGCTTGTGCTATTGTACTAATTTCAATTGCACGGTGTTTAGATGATTGTTCATCTGCTTCAGCTTGCTTAACTTGTTTAACTAACTCTTGTTCAGCTCTAGCTTCTGCTTCAATGATGGTTGTTTGTTTTTCACGATCAGCTTTAGAAATTTCTCGTACTTCTTTGATATTTTCTTCTTCAACCGCTACCGTTTTTTCAACTGCAACTCGCTCACGAATTACATTGGCAATATGTTTCTTTTCTTCTTCAAGAACTTTATCTTTTTCAATGCGTTGCAATTCTACTTCTCGTTCACGAGCAACAATTTCCAATGAACGGGCACGTTCGACGCGTTCTTCTTCGATAGCAATTGCTCTAAGACGATTTTGCTGAGCAACTTCAACTTCACGCAAACGGTTTTCTTCACGCACTTCAATTTCTTGTTGTGCTTGGATTCTTGCTTGTTCCGATTTTAGACGTTCTTCTTCTTGAACTTTTAACGTTTCAGCTTGTTCGCGAGCTCGAATGGTTTCAATTTCGCGTTTTTGACGAGCTTCGGCATCCGCTTGTTGACGTTCAAGTTCTAATTTGGCTTCAATTGTTTCGGTATCTTTTTTCTTTAAAGCTAATTCAAGATCTCTTTCGCGTTTATTAGTTTCATCCTTATGAACAGCTGTGATCGAGGTAATTTTGTTAATACCTTCGGCATCAAAAATATTATCAGGATCGAGTGATTTGATTGGGGTTTGCTCTAAATAGTCGATAGCCACATCTTCAAGTGCATAACCATTAAGATCTTTACCAATTACATCAATAATACGTTCACGGAAATTCATACGATCTTCAAACAGTTTAGATAATTCAAATTGCTTACCTACTGTTTTTAACGCTTCTGAAAATTTCGCGCTAAATAGTGAACTTACCGCTTTTTGATCAGACGCTCTATCTACACCAATTGACTTAGCAACTTTTAAAACATCTTCAGTTGTTTCATTAACACGAAGATAAAAAGCGACACATATGTCAGCACGTAAGTTATCTTTACAAATTAAACCATCTTTACCACGACGTTCTACATCAAAAGTAATTAATGATATTTTCATGAATTCTTTTTTGTAGATGACAGGGTAAACCAACGCACCTGTAAAATGCACTTTAGGTTTTGACGTCATGTCATTAACGATAAGTGCTGTACCTTGCGGAACTTTGATATAGAACGCTTTAAACAATAAGAAAAATCCAACGATTACCAGAAAGACTATTCCAACAATCACTAGAAAAAACATGATGGTATCAGTATTGATTGACATAATTTATTATTCTCCAAAAAAATATTTACTTTTCTATCCATTAAATTCTTTAACGCTAATAATTTCATAGCTGTTATTGGTTGTGTCATAACGTAGTAGAACAGCTTTATCCCCACGTTTGAATTGATATGAGCTCGTGCATCTAACTTGTAAAATTAAACCAGCGCCACCATCTTCGTAAATAGCTTCTCCTTTTGTTTCATTCACATAGCTTGAACGAATCTCAACAGTTTGCCCTAATAATGATTTATGATTATTAGTGCTTTCTAATTTACTGAACAGTGGCCTCAGAGGTTTTATAATAAATGCGGTAAGATATACTGCAGCAATAAAGGCAGTTACAAAAATAAAAAAACCAGCTATGTAATAAATTAGCAATAAATCACACAGAGGTAACATAAAGAAACGAAAGGCGAAATAAGAGATTGACCAACCTATTAATGAAATCAAAGTGACAATAAGTGTCATTGGGACTTTGTTAAAACCTAATTTCATCAATAGGCCTGTAAATCCTGATGGAGTATTTGGAATGTCTAATGGTATATCATCAACATCGACATTTAGTTCTATATCTAAACAATCAATGCTTAAAATACCAAAAGCAGCAACCAACCAATATAATACACAAAGTGTTAACAACCCACTAAATATGATTACTGGAAAAGAAAAAAATATACCCCAGAAAAGCTCCATTATTTTCCCTTATATTAATTTTCCGAATTAACTAGTCTGAATTAATTAAATAATTTATTACGTTAACTATATTAACCTAAAATTTTATTTTATTAAATAGTTTGATTTTCTTGCTTTTCTTTTAATCTGGCTAATATTGCAGCAGCATTTTGGTTGCCTGATTTGATTCCTGCTGCTTCAAGCTTACTATCAAGCGTACTTTGATTTTCAAGCTTAGCTAATTCATTTTTTGCTTCAATGACTGCACTGTTTTTCTCTTGACGTTTTTTTATTCTATCTAAAGAATCCAGAGCTGTTTGTAATTTTGCAGTTGAACCGCCATATCGTTGTGCAACTGCTGATTGTGCTTTTTGAACGCTTTCAGTTGCTTTCACAATATCAACTTGCTGTTTTAAATTTCGAATATTGATTTCTGTTTGTGAAATTGATTGACGTAAGCTTTTTACAGTTTCAGCAAAGTAAGTGGCTTGTTGCTTATTGTTTTCAAGTTCGCTTTCAAGAAATCCAATTTTTTCAGACACTTCAAGTGCTAATTCTTCATTGCCACTTTCAAGAGCTTTGATTGCATAACTTTCATATTCATCAATTTTAGATTGTGTTTCTTTAACAACTTTATCTGCTAGTTTTTGTTGTGCAAGTATATTTGCTAATGATTCTTTAGCTTGTTTTAATTCACTGTCAGCATCGCGAATTTCTTGATCGAGAATTCTTAGAGCTTGAGTGTCAACGATCGCTTCTCCTGCTTCATTGATGCCACCACGAAGAGCTGTAACAAGTTTTTTGAAGATAGCCATGTTTAATCTCCTTATTATTTATATAAATTTATTTAGTTAAGATTGATGTGATGTTCATAAGCTTCTGTAGCTTTAATAACATTGTCAGATAAAGTTTCTAATTCATAGACAATATTACTTAAAAGTGAAGATGAACTTAACGCACCATACATAATGTAGTTGACCGAGCCGTCTCCAGCTTTTTCAATTGCTATTGTCGATAATGGAAATAGTTTACGAGTGCATAAAATTTCTTCATTGAATTGAGTTTTATTTTTAACAATATCAACTGGCCAAAGTAAACATTCAACAACAATTTGTTGATTTGATATGCTTAAAAATAAAGGCAAATCACCATATTCATGCATAATGATATGCAAGCAAGCATCCACACCATCGATGATTTCTATACTTGCGTGGTTTTGCTTAACTAATTCTGATTGCATTAATTTATTATAAAGAGTTTCTATTGACCAAATTTCATTTCTTTCCATTTCATTAAATTCCTGTTTACGATTAATATTATTGTCTTTAACTAAAGACTGGCGAAATTGTTTTTCGATTTCCAATAATTTAGTTGTATTTTCAGGTAAAATCCAAACTTCTTTTTTGACCAAACCTTGTTCACGCAACCGTTGTCGGTATTGTTGCTGGTAAAAAGCTGAATTTTTGGTCTCTTTGGTTTTTTTCATAACGCCCGTTTGGTGTTTTGTTAAATTTATGTAAACCATATTACCACAAAAATATTACATGTAAATATCACATGTAATATTTTTTTATGAAAATTAATCCGTAATAGCGCATTAGAAGATGATGAGTATATTTTAAAATGTTTTTTAGAAATAGATAGTTAAACCTAAACTAGATGTTTTAATTGGTGTGGTAAACCTATCTGTTAGATAATTTGTTAGATTTATGTAAGCAATATTACCATAAAAATATTACATGTAATACTTTTTGGAAAAAAATAACCCGCATTGGCGGGTTAGAAAATGATAAATATATTTTAGATATTTCTAGAAATCAATATTTAAACCTAACTGGAATGTTCTACCTGGTGCGGTAAACATCTCTAGATATTTATGATCTGATGTACTGTATAATTTATTATTACTGAGGTAATCCCAATATTTTTGATCAGTAAGATTGTAGATTCCTCCGCTTAGTCTAATATTATTGGTAATATTTATATAACCTGTTAAATCAACAATACCGTGACCAGCGATTCTAAAATAATCATCAGATGAGTCTTCAATTGGTTTGCCTTCGTTGCGATATGTTTCGCGGGAGGTGGCATCAGTTTTCTTACCTTTTTGGAATGTTGTTGTTAAGGAAACACCATAGAATTTATTCGGATCATCCCATGATAAACCAATAGTACTTTTTAATGGTGCAATAGTATCCATCTCAATGTATTTATCACCTAAATAACTTGATTTTGATTTACCTTTGTTATAGCCAATTGCGAAACGTGCGCTTAAACCATTGAGTGATTCTACCCAAGTACCAATATTAAATTCACTATTTAATTCTGCACCAAAGGTATAAGCTTTGTCACGGTTCTCAGATTGATAAACTAAACGATTGCCAATACCAACAAAATTTTTCCTATAACGCGTAAAAGCAATAAAGTTTTTGTACTTGTTATAAAAAGCAGATGACGATAACGTAATGCCTGATATTGGTTGACCTTTTACACCGAGTTCAAAATTGTCGCCCGTTTCAGTTTTTAAATTAGAGTTGCCAACAAGTACATACATAGTGCTGTGCGCTAAATAAGAGCCATATAATTGGTTCTGATTTGGCATTTGAGCGCTACGTTTATATTGTAGATAAGCAGTGAAATTAGGATTAATATCATACATTAATGCCATTGATGGTAAAATTTTGAAATCACTGTTACTACTATATTGTGTACCTAATTGATGTGAATTAACATTTGATACTGACATGTTTTCAAGATTGCGTGGCTTGGTATTTTGATAAATTGCTCTGACACCAGGTACTAAATAAAAGTTATTACTATTGTTGGTATTAAAGCTAATGCGATCTTCAAAAAATCCCCCCAACTGATAACTTTTACTATCGGCTTGTGGTTTGGAATAATCACCGTCTGGGAAAGTATCGACGTATTGTGATTTAGCTGATGTAAAGAATGGCGATTCATCTTCACTCCATTTACCATTTAAACCAGCGCTGATTTTTTGGTTATCAATTTGTTTTATTAAAGTAGTAATAAAATTATATGATTTAGTATTATAGTTGGTTTGAGTATAAAAATTACCTTTGGATTTGTGCTGCAATTTTGTGTCATCAAAGACATTAGTCCGTTGGTAATTTAACTGTGTCGTTAATGTGTCAATCCAACTAATATTGGTAGGTTGCCATGTATCTTTAATTGCTAAGTTAAAGCGGTTATTTTTACTGCGTTGATGGTCGAGTGATTCAATGTGTTTACCTTTTTGGTCCCAAGTATCATAATGGGAATTTTTAGTTTTATTATTATAATCGACAGTCGTATTGAGTAAATGTTCTTCTGTCATTTGCCAACCAAAGCCAGCTAAAATTGAGTTAGAGTGCCAATTTTCTGGATAACTGCTTATTGAATCACCGTGATTTCTTGTTTGTTGTCCATCTCGACGACTTAATACAATAATGCCATTAAGGTGATCATCACCACCAGCCATAGTGATTCCTTGATGATAGCTTCTATCTGAACTGTCATAATTGTTTTCGAATCCAAAATAACTGGTTTTACCTGGATATAGATAATAGCTAGCCGTTTTAGTTTGGAAAGATACCGAACCGCCTAGGGCATTATTCGCATTACTTACAGATGTGGCACCTGATTGAATATCAACTTTATTATACATGTAGGTATCGATGTAATCACGACCAATACCATAAGAACCGAAACCTGCCCGACCCACTGAATTAACTCGGCCTTGTGCTATAGGTAATGGCATACCGTCAACATCAATTGATACGCGGTTAGCATCTAGACCACGAATATTATAGCCACTGAAACCTCCCCGGTCCCAACTACTTTTACCGGTACCTGAACCTGAAATATTACCTGGAGCTGAAATGAGTGGTTGATAACGCATGAGAGTACCAAAATTAGTACCACCGTCACGGCGGATATCATGTTCGGATATTTCAGTATTTGTACCTGGTTTTTTAATTGCTTCGTGAGCGGTCACAGTTATGACGTCGTAGTTTTCATCATCAAGTTTGCCCGTAGCCATTGCTGGCATGACAACTGTCAAGCCCAAAGCTAACGTGCTGGTTTTTTTAAATTTAGTGAAATTAATCATTTTAATCCTTTCAAATATAATAAACTAAATAAAATCATTCAGATTAATTAACAGTTAAGTTGATCATCTTTTAAATTTAATCAATCTGCTAAACAATTTTTTATTTCAGTTTTATCCTCAACAGTTATTGAGGATAAAAGCTGTCACAAAGAATCTTTGCAACTTCATCCACTCGGGGGCCAATACCAAATAGATATCCGTCATCAATGGTAATAATTCGGTGGTTTTTGAATGCTGCTGTTTCTGTGATACCTGGTATAGTGTCGATTTTATTAACTCCACCAAGTTGTTGAATTGAGTGGCTATTTAAAATAATAACATCAGGATTCATTGCAATGATTGATTCGGCTGTATAGCTTTTATAACTTTTATGTTTAGCTAGATTTTCACCCCCTGCAATAGTAATTAAAGCATCCGCTGTGGTGTTTTTACCTGCTACTGAATTGGTTCCACCCATGCTCATTAAAAATAAAACTTTGGCTTTATTGGGTTGCATATCTATTTTTTGTTGGATTTGTAAAAGATTATTCTTGATATGCTTTATTAGCTGTTGTCCTTGATCTGGTTTTTGTAGTTTGTTAGCTATTTTTTCAATATTTTCATAAAGTAATTCAACAGTTCCAGGCACACGTTGTAAAGATAAAACATCAACTTTAGCTTGAGTAACTTGACTAATAATATTATCGGGCTCTGCATCACTTAAAGTAATAAATAACGTTGGGTTTAAAGATAAAATTCCTTCTATATTTAATAATTTCCAATAACCAATTTGGGGTAGAGTGGTGACGGATTGTGGATAAGTGCTAGTTTTATCAACGCCGACTACCTTATCCCCTTCACCCAGCGCAAAAACAATTTCGGTTAATGAGCCACCCGCAATAACAATTCTATCTTGAGCTGAGCTGATATTTATAAGCGCGTTGAAAGTGAAAATTAACAAAAATATATTTAATTTTGTTATGAAATTTTTCATTATTTACTTCCTGTTTGTAAATTTTAATCTTCGCGATAATATAGTGAAAATGAGAACTATTATCAACATAATTGTCCTTTATTCTTCATTTTTTTCAAGCAAAAAAAAATTTTCGTTTAACGAGATTTTTAACAATTTCAATATAAATAATCAGTTAAAACAAGTTGTAAAGATTTGAGAAATGGCTTAAAAAATAGACAAATTATAAAGAAAATGAATTCAAAAACATTTTTTTGTAAAAAAATAATAATAAATATATCAATATATTATAAAAATGGTTAATAAAAAATATTGATAAATGAAAATAATTATTATTTAATTTTGCAGTTTATTTAATTAAGAACGGTTGTTATGAAATCATTAGATGTCAGCGCTTTTTTTGCTCAAAACGTGACTTTACCTTTTAAAGATCGTTGGGCTGTTATGCCTTTACAGGCGAGTATTCCACTACCACCCCATGAAGTTACCTCTCAATGGGATACAATTCAATCAACCTCTCTAAAGGGTAAAAAAAGGTTGATTTATATTCATATTCCTTTTTGTGACATACATTGCCAATTTTGTGGATTTTATCAAAATCCATTAAGAAAATTTAATACTGAAACTTATATTAATTATTTATTAAAAGAGATATCGCTTGAAATTAATAATACAGCAATGCAATCAGCACCTATTCATGCTGTTTATTTTGGAGGAGGGACGCCTTCTGCTTTGGCAGCAGGGCAAATAGCACGCGTTATTCGCTATCTTAAAGATCATGCACCATTAGCGCCAGATTGCGAAATTACGGTTGAGGGGCGTATTTCTGATTTTGATGATGATCGTGTTGATAGTTATATTGAAGCGGGAGCAAATCGGTTTTCAATTGGTGTCCAAACCTTTAATACTGAAATTCGCCAACGATTAGGTCGTGAATCAAGTGAGCAACAAATTATCAGTAGCTTTGAACGTATTGCCGCTCGTGATAGTGTTGCGTTAGTTTGTGATTTAATGTTCGGTTTACCAAATCAAACCCCAGAAACTTGGCAACGTGATTTAGAAATTGTCAATGAATTGCCGTTAGATGGTGTAGATTTGTATTCGCTTAATCTTTTACCAACCACACCTTTGGCCAAAGGGGTCGAAAATAAGCGTATTGAAATACCCTCCATTACAGATAAAAGTAATTTTTATCATCAAGGTGCAGAATTTTTAGCTAAACAAGGTTGGGTACATTTGACCAATGCCCACTGGGCCAAAAATAGTCGTGAACGAAATTTATATAATTTTTTGATCAAGCAAGGTTCTCATTTTTTTGCATTTGGATCTTGTGCCGGGGGGCGATTAGGTGGTCAGTCATTTATGATTCATCGTGATTTAAATCAATATTATACCCAGCTTGATGAGGGTAAAAAACCAATTATGATGTTGACTGGTAAACCAGTGATAGGAGAATGGCTTTATCGATTACAAGCAGGGATAGAAAAAGGGCGTGTTGATTTAACTAAACTGACTGAACAATATCATCTCTTCGCACCTCTAATTAAACAATGGCATCAAGTTGGGCTTTTAGAAAACGAAGATTATTGTATACGACTAACTTTATCGGGACGTTTTTGGTCAAGCAATATAGTTCAAGCACTCCAGCAGTTATTGTTACAACTTAATAATCCCGAATATATTGAAATACAGAAAAAAATGGCTCAAGCGAGACAAGCTATGAATAGTCATCCTAGAGTGGCTAAATCAAATACAGAAAAATCTAAACATCCACATCAAATTTCATAATTAAAGGATACTATTATGACAGAAAAACCAACACTTTTAGATAATTTAAATGCTTATATGAAAACAGATCCAGAAGAGTTATTAGAAAAAATTGCTCAAGATCATCATGTTACATTAACACAAGTTATTCAAGCTTTACCTGATGCGAAAATTGTTGATGGCAGTAATTTTGATACGATCTGGGAAGAAGTTACAACATGGGGAGATGTGCTATTTTTAGTTCATACCGGTGATGTAATCGCTGAAATTTCTGGCGAATTACCGTCAGGATCTCACAGCCAAAGATACTTTAATCTTCGTCATCAAAAAGGGTTAAGTGGACATATTAAAGCTGAACATTGTCAATATATTGCATTTATTGAACGTAAATTTATGAAAATGGCAACTGCTTCAATAATTTTCCTAAATCACACAGGACAAGCAATGTTCAAAATCTTTGTTGGTCGTGACGAAAAACATCAATTAAAAGCGGATCAATTAGAAAAATTCCGTACATTAGCAAAAAAAATTAATTAATTATAAGTTATTAACAAAATGCAGACATTATTAATTTTTGGTGTAAGCCCTAAACAAGGTACAGGTTATCAAATTGCACATCTAGCCAAGCAATATCACCCCCAATGGCGTTGTATTGTATTGGTTCGTGATGCAAATTTTGCCAAACAGTTAGTTAATCAAGGTATTGAGGCTCACGTTGGTGATGCAACTGATTGTGAATTAGTTAAAAAACTATGCGAATTAGCCGGTTGTGAAGCAACTATTATATCAACCTTAGGCGGTGAAACAGGTAATTATTCTGCTCAACGCGTGATTATCGACTGTGCTGAACAAACCGGAATTAAACAAATGATTCTGGTGACCTCTTTAGGTTGTGGTGATACATGGGCTACGTTGTCTGAACGTGCTAAACAGGCGTTTGGTCGTGCTGTTCGTGAAAAATCATTAGCCGAGGTTTGGTTGCAAACAAGCAAATTAAATTTCTTGATTTTAAGACCGGGTGGATTACGTGATGGTGAAATGACACAAAAAGCTGAATGTTATTATCAACAAGAGGTGCATGGTTTTATTTATCGTACTGATTTGGCAAAAATAGTTATTGATAAAATTGTCAATCAACAAATTGACGATCATGCTTACAGTGTCGTCGATCCTAGCTTGAAAATAACCTATTAATTGGCTCAAGTTGAATGAATAAATTAATACAGATAAGAGGATAATGGGTGGGCAAATATAGTCATCGCTCTTTGTTATGGGGATTATTTGCCATTCTATTGGTGCTAATTCTATTTTCTGCAAATTCAGGCGCATTGAAACTAACTTTTGATAAACTAGTGGATATGTCGATGGATGATCCTTTATGGAACATTTGGTTAAATATACGTATGCCACGAATAGTTTTAGCAATTATAGTAGGAATGGCATTAGCCACTTCAGGCGCGGTGATGCAAGGGTTATTTCGTAATCCCTTAGCTGATCCGGGTTTACTTGGCATTAGTAGTGGTGCGGCTTTAATGGTTGGGTTATCTATCTTGTTTCCTGCCATTTTTCCACCTATTATGGTCATGTATGGCAAAATGGTCGCAGCATTTGCAGGAAGCTTTTTTATCTGTTTATTAATTTATCTTTATAGCATAAATTCGCAATGTAATTTGGCCAAAATGGTATTACTAGGTGTTGCTATTAATGCTGTTATTGGGGCGGTTATGGGTTGCCTAAGTTATATTAGTGATGAAGCGCAACTGCGACAACTTTCTTTATGGTCTATGGGACATTTAGGTAAGGGCTCTTGGGATTTAGTTCTGGTTGCGTTATCACTTATTGTCCCTGCTTTAGTGTGTTTATTTAAGCTTTCTCATCAACTTAATATTCTTCAGTTAGGTGATGAAGACGCTCATTATTTAGGTATTAAAGTCAGACGAATTAAGCAGTATTTATTATTACTATCTGCTGTGCTTATTGGTACATCTGTCGCGGTGAGTGGCATGATTGCTTTTGTCGGTCTGGTTGTCCCCCATATGATTCGATTGAGAGTCGGTGCTAATCATAGCTGGTTATTGCCGGGTTCAGCACTAGGTGGTGCTTGTTTATTACTACTAGCCGATACCTTTGCACGCACTTTAATTGCACCTACTGAAATTCCTGTCGGACTTTTCACAAGTTTGATTGGTGGTCCTTATTTTATTTGGCTGATTTTAAAACATAAGTAATAGATGGTATTTAATGATGTTAACTGCTGAACATTTAACTTTTGGTTATGCTAATCGCACTTTAATTAACGATGTGTCTTTGAACATACAAGCCAGTGAAATTGTAATTATCATTGGTCCCAATGGTGCAGGTAAATCGACACTTTTACGTTTATTGACAGGTTATCAAAAACCAGCTTCAGGCGAATGTTATTTACTTAATAAACCATTATCACAATGGTCCGAAACGCAATTATCTAAAATTAGAACCGTTATGTTGCAACAAAGTCAATTAACTTTTCCATTCAAAGTGAAAGAAGTGGTGGCAATGGGGCGAGCTCCTTATGGTAAGACCAATTTTGAGCAAGCGGTGCAAGAAAGTATGCAACAAACTGATTGTTTAAAATTGGCAGACCGCGATTACCGTAGTTTGTCAGGAGGTGAACAGCAACGAGTTCAACTGGCGCGAGTATTAGCGCAATTATGGCAGCCTGAACCTACAGAAAAATTGTTATTTTTAGATGAGCCGACTTCCGCCCTTGATCTATATCATCAACAACATACGTTAAGATTGTTGAAACAATTAGTTAGCAAACAAAAATTAGCAGTTTGTTGTATTTTGCATGATCTTAATTTGGCTGCTTTGTATGCTGATAAAATTTTATTAATTCATCAAGGCCGAATTGTTGAGCAAGGTGCGCCAGCGGATGTGCTAACGGTTGAAAAAATTCATCGATGGTATGGTGTTGAAGCAGGGATTTTTAATCATCCCAATCATTCGTCAATACCACAAATTTATTTAAACCCTTAACGGGTAAATCTCGATAATCAATCATTCGCTGCATTTTTAATCAAAATC
Source organism: uncultured Gilliamella sp. (assembly GCA_946481345.1). Classification (GTDB taxonomy): domain Bacteria; phylum Pseudomonadota; class Gammaproteobacteria; order Enterobacterales; family Orbaceae; genus Gilliamella. The sequence continues at coordinate 18,307 of CAMLMY010000024.1, forward strand.
AGTATATAATTAAGCAAACTTAATAAATGGGGCTGATGATGATTAACGAAAATAGTAATAGTTCTATTCTGGTTTCAGATCTACTTGCAGCACAACCTGTTTTTAGTTGCCAATTGGATGGAAAGGGCAAAGCCAATTCTTTGAATGACAAAACAGAAGCTTCAAAGACCCAACCTTATTGGATACATCTTGATTTTGCTAAAAGCGAAACCATAAATTGGATCAATCAAACAAATTTGATTCCTGATCTTGTCAAAAATGAGTTGATAAAACCTAATCAATTTCCAAAAGAAATACGTTGTGATGCAGGGATTTTAGTCGTACTAAAGGGTGTTAATTTTACCCCAAATGAACTGCCCGATCCTATCGTTACTTTTCGTTTTTATATTACCGATAATTTAATAATCTCAACCAGACATCAAAAAATAGATGCTATTATTAAATTAAAACAAAATTTAGAAAAAGGAATTGGTCCTGTTGATGTTGCTGACTGGTTAATTCAGCTTTCTGAATTAATCTGTGATCAAGTTAATTTATCATTTGATGGTGTCCACAATAAAATTATTAAATTAGAAGATTTACTCTTAAATCAGCGAATTTTTTCGCATAAAGAAATAGGAAGAGTTCGTAAACAACTTTTCATATTACGTCGTCTACTTTCACCACAACGTGATATTTTTGTAAAAATTTCAACAGAACGAATATCTTGGATTGATGATAATGATCGCCAACGATTGCATGATATTTCAAATCAACAAAATCACTATGTTTCTGAAATTGATAGTTGTTTAATAAGAATTGGTTCAGTTATGGAGCAAATTAATAGCATTCTGGCTGAATCGACGAATAAACGTATTTATTTAATGTCACTGTTCACCATTATATTTACGCCAATTACTTTCATAACCAGCTTACTGGGTGTTAATTTGGCAGGTATCCCTTTTAATGAAAATGAATGGTCATTTGTGGGTTTAATTTTAGTGCTTATTGCTATTAGTATTGTTTCAGTAATATGGCTTAAGCTCAAAAAATGGTGGTAGCTGAAGTGATTTTTTAAATCTCTGAAGTTTTAATCAATTTTTATAAATTTTTTAATAACAATGGTGTTAAGTCGTTATTTGAAAGTGCGACTTGAACACTCAGTCATGCTTATTGGAAAGGGAATATTGGATCGGCTTATACAGATAATCTATTGCAACCAAGTTCAGTTGTAACTAATATTGTCTATTTCTTTTTTTAGCAAGCCAATCTAATCAAAATTTTCTTTGCAATATTCCAAAAATTTATAGTAATGATTATGAAATTCTGTTTACATTGAAAAAGAATAGCAAATTTTAATCGAGAATCTATACCCAAAAAATTACGATAAAATTATACGTTATAGTTTAAATTCGAATCTATTATGTTGACATAACAAACTGAAATTAATTGTTTCAAAATTACCCAAAGATTATCAATTACAATCTATTGATTAAAATGGTTATCAGGAAATTTTCGAACTTGAATGGGCTAAAAACTTATGTAACAATTTTAATTCATATTCTGAATTTGTAGAAATAGGTTTAGGATTTATTGTTTTAAAATATAATGTTATTTTTTCTAAAGCATTATGTTATTTAGTATATAATGATAGTATTGAAGTAGATACTTTAGCAAAAGAAAGAGAAAAGGGACTTACATTGACTTGTTCTGCAAATTTACTTTTAGCCTGTTTGGAATGTCAATTACCAGCAAATTGGGATAGACATAATCGGGAATCTTTAAAGAAATTCACTAATTTAGGTTATATCTTAAAATAAACTCAATAATGCTTATGTCGTTTGGAATTTATGATTAATACTTATTATTATGCAAACTAATCAATCTTTTCGTTTATTTATTGCCGAAAAGCCCAGCTTAGCTAGGGCTATCGCGGATGTATTGCCCAAACCTCACCAAAAAGGGAATGGTTTTATCCGAGCTAGTAATGGTGATGTGGTTAGCTGGTGTATTGGGCATTTATTAGAACAAGCGACCCCTGAAGTCTATGATGAACGATTTAAAAAATGGTCTTTAAATGATTTGCCTATCGTACCTGAAAAGTGGATATTAATCCCCAAAGGAAATACCGAAAAACAATTAAATATTTTGGTCGATTTGATTAAAACAGCCGATCAGATTGTGCATGCGGGTGACCCCGATAGAGAAGGACAACTATTGGTAGATGAAGTGTTAAATTATTGCCAGCTTACACCCGAAAAACGCAAAACCATCCAACGTTGCTTAATTAGTGATTTAAATGCTAGTGCAGTTCAAAAATCTCTTGAACAGTTGCGAAGTAATCAAGATTATGTCCCTTTATCGACTTCTGCATTAGCTAGAGCTCGGGCTGACTGGCTTTACGGCATGAATATGAGCCGAGTTTGTACATTGGTAGGGCAAAGAAACGGTTATCGTGGCGTACTGTCCATTGGTCGAGTGCAAACGCCTATTTTAGGATTAGTGGTAAGACGCGATTTAGAGATAGCCCAATTTGTACCTAAACCGTTCTATGAAGTGTTTGCTATTTTGCAAACCAAAAATAATGAAACATTTAAAGCTAAATGGCAACCGAGTGAAGCTTGCGAACCTTATCAAGATGAAGAAGGTCGAGTACTCGTTAAAGCATTAGCTGAAAATGTTTGCCAACGGATTAAAGATAAATCCGGTATAATTGATAAAGTAAGCAATAAAAAGAAAGAGCTTGCTCCACCAATGCCATTTAACCTGTCTTCTTTACAAATTGAAATGGCGAAAAAAAATGGGTTAAGTGCGCAAGAAGTGCTTGATATTTGTCAGTCATTATACGAAAAACATAAGTTAATTACTTACCCCCGTTCAGATTGTCGTTTTCTGCCTGAAGAGCATTTAAAGCAAATTAATGGCATAAAATCAGCCATTGAAAACAATTGTTCAGCTTTGCAAACAGCAATTGATAATGCTGATTTTTCATTGCGTTCCAAAGCATGGAATGATAAAAAGGTGGAAGCGCATCATGCCATTATTCCTACCTTACGTAAAGCCAAAATGGACAGTTTGTCCAATAATGAGCGGACTGTTTATCAAGTTGTAGCAACCCAATATTTAGCCCAATTTTATTCCGCCTATAAATATTCTGAATTACAAATTGATGTTGAAATTCAAGGAGGGAAATTTATATCAAAAACCAATCAAATGCTTGATGAAGGTTGGAAAGTTTTATTCAGAAATAAAAACACTCAAATCGATAGCGATGCTGATGATAACAACAATGGTTTATTGACTAAGCTCATTAAAAAAGGGGAATCTGTCCAATGCATTGATACTGAATTGCTTAGTAAAGAAACTCAGCCGCCAAGACCATTTACTGACGCTACGTTATTAGCAGCTTTGACGGGGATAGCTCGCTTTGTAAAAGATCCTGAAATTAAAAAAATCCTACGTGAAACAGATGGCTTAGGTACGGAAGCAACGCGTGCAGGTATTATTGAGTTGTTATTTAAAAGGCAATTTTTAATTCGACAAGGTAAATCAATACGCTCTACACAAATCGGACAAAATCTAATTTTATCATTGCCAGATATTATGTCTATGCCAGATATGACAGCACATTGGGAATTACAGTTAGATGAAATTAGTAAGAAATCCTTTTCATACCAACAATTCATGTATCAACTTAATTCATCATTATCAAATTTAATTGATCAAATGAAAAATGCACGGTTGAATATTCATTCTTAACCCTCATATTAAAAAAACAGGATGAATCGCATCATTGAAAATAGCGTTTATCCTGTTTATTTATATCACTTGGTTATCAATCGATTTATTGATCAATTTTTATTTTATCGATTATTCTAACGTACGGCTGTTTGCGTGTCTTTCTTCAATAATTTTAGCCAGTTCATTGTTTGCTCTTTGTAAAAAAGTTTCATTTTTTAAAATGACCAAATAGGTTTTCAATCGTTTGATTGGATCGAGTGCAAAACGATATGTAATAAACAAAATGATAAAAATAGTCAAAATCGAAATGATAATATTGACAATCCAAGGTGAACTAAAGATTCTATTAATATTAAATAGTAATAAGATAAGTGCAAAAATTAATATGATACCGCTAAGTACAACTTCTTTAATTGAGTAAAATGCTAGTGGTATTAAGCGATTTTTTTGAATAGTAAAATATTGGGTTAATAAATTTAATTGTGTCAGATCAATAATATTATTTACGTCGGCATTAACAAGTGACATAGCAATATTCTCTTTTTCAATATCACCTGATTTATAAAAACAGATTTTATCCCAAAGTAATTTTTTTTTGATATTATTTAAGTAGTCACGTTGATACTTTGGTTGAGATGTTTTTTCTAAAATATCGGCATATTTGATGAGGTTGTCGAAGTATTTACTGGATCTTGGCCTTTTGCATATAAAAGCAACACAAGAAAGTGTGAATATAATAACCAAATTGAACCAATTGTCATGGAGTAATTCTGAGATTTCCATTTCAATAATCCGCATTAATTAATCATTGTACAATTATATCTGATATCGGGTAAAACGTGTATTAATTCTATGCTAATTTTAATTTTCAAGCCGTTTTACGTGCTGTTTTTAAGCGAACTCGAAATATTTTTTTGATAACGGGTTGACTTACTTTTGTGAAAAGCGTATAACTTGCCCACCTTGGAGCTTTTCTTTCTTTTTTAACTATCAAAGCGGTTTAAAAATGAGGGTGAAGAAAAGTTGAAATCCAAAGGGTAGAGTTCAATTTACAGGAGAAATATGGACACTCAATCGGGTCACCCCAAACAGTGGGGAGATAAATTCAAACACATCATTGTCGGTTAATGAACCTGTCTAAATAGTTATTTTTTCAGTTCACGAGCCGAAATTGATAAAAACGGTAACGGTGAACGATATGCAGTTTTCTACATGCTATCACTCAAATTCAAAACATCATTGCGCTCTTAAAGTGCTTCTAAGGGTATTATATCTTACAGACAAGCATTTAGAGCCACCAAGTTGTATCTAACTCTTAACTAATTTTAATTCTCTAAAATTTTATTTTATGCCAAGCATTAGCTTGAATGGCTAGCTATTGCTTTGCGTTTAGATTTTAGCCAATAAGAACTGATATATGCCTAGTTATGATTTAACTTAGGAATAGGTTCCTTTTGTCTAAAAAGTATGGATAGGTACAGACTATGACTAAAAAAACATCTAAAGTAAAGACAGAAAATACTTCAAACATAAAAGCCCTTAAAGAGGCCCAAAACAGTCTTGATAACATTTTATCTAATTTCCAATCAAGTCTTTCTGGATTAACTCAAGAAAGCGCAAAATCAAGATTGGAACAATATGGAAAAAATGAAGTCGCTCGTGAAAAAGTACCTTCTGCTTTTGTCCAATTACTATTAGCTTTTAAAAATCCATTTATATTTGTATTGTTGACATTAGCGATAGTTAGTTTTGTTACTGATTACTGGTTACCACTACAAGATGGTGACGAGACCGATTTGACTGGTGTTATCATTATCCTCACTATGGTGACACTGAGTGGGATATTACGTTTTTGGCAGGAATTTAGATCAAACAAGGCTGCCGAAGCCTTAAAATCTATGATCCGAACCACTGCAACGGTATTGCGTCGAGCACATAAAGATATGAGCCCAGAACGCATTGAAATACCATTAAGTGAAATTGTGCCAGGCGATATTGTTTATTTGTCAGCAGGCGATATGATCCCGGCCGATATTCGTTTGATTGAATCACGAGACTTATTTGTTAGCCAAGCAGTATTAACAGGGGAATCAATTCCGGTTGAAAAATATGACACATTAGGTGCTGTAACTCAAAAAAACAGTGATAATGTTGATGCTGCCGATATCGATAAAGATAATGTGCTGGATGTGAATAATGTCTGTTTTATGGGTACCAATGTAGTGAGTGGAACTGCAACTGCTATTGTGGTTGCGACAGGTGCAGATACCCATTTTGGTTCGTTAGCAAAATCGATAGTAGGATCAAGAGCCGAAACTTCATTCGATCGTGGCGTAAACAGCGTAAGTTGGTTATTGATTCGCTTTATGTTAGTCATGGTTCCTATTGTTTTATTAATAAATGGATTCACTAAAGGCGATTGGGGAGAAGCAGCATTATTTGCTTTAGCGGTTGCGGTTGGTTTAACACCTGAAATGTTACCAATGATCGTGAGTGCAAATCTTGCCAAAGGTGCTGTAGGAATGGCAAAGCGCAAAGTTGTTGTGAAACGTTTGAACGCTATTCAAAACTTTGGTGCAATGGATATTTTATGTACTGATAAAACGGGTACATTGACTCAAGATAAAATCATTTTAGAACATCATTTAGATATTAATGGGCAAATTGATGCATCTGTATTACAACTAGCATGGCTTAACAGTTACTATCAAAGTGGAATGAAAAACTTGATGGATAAAGCCATCATCCGTTTTGCAGAAGAAAAGACCAGTGTCAAAAAAGTAGGTATTGGTTTTTATAAAAAAATTGATGAATTGCCTTTTGATTTTGTTCGTCGTCGCTTATCAGTTGTTGTTCAAGGCAATGATGATAATCATTTAATGATCTGTAAAGGTGCCGTTGAAGAAATGCTATCAATTTCGGATTTTGTCTATGAAAACGGAGAATATTTGCCATTAGACGAAAACCGTAAGAAAGCATTGATTGAATTGGCGCATAACTATAACAAAGATGGTTTTAGAGTATTAGCCGTTGGTATAAAAGACATTCCTGTTGCCCAGACTAAAACTCAATACAATGTTCAAGACGAAAAAGCTTTAGCGATTCGTGGATTTTTAACTTTCTTAGATCCGCCCAAAGAGAGCGCTTATGAGGCTATTTCAGCATTAAACGAACATGGGGTTGGCGTTAAAGTGTTAACAGGTGATAATGAAATAATCACCATTAAAGTCTGCCGTGAAGTAGGTTTAGAACCCGGTATTCCTTTACTTGGAACTGAAATTGAAACAATGGATGATGCAGAGCTAAAAGTACAGATTGAACAACGTACTATTTTTGCTAAATTAACACCATTGCAAAAATCACGAATAATTCGTTTATTGCAAGAAAATGGTCATACCGTTGGTTTTCTAGGTGATGGTATTAATGATGCACCTGCATTACGTGATGCTGATGTGGGGATCTCAGTTGATACCGCGACAGATATTGCTAAAGAATCGGCAGATATTATCCTTTTGGAAAAAAGCCTAATGGTATTAGAAGAAGGTGTTATTTGTGGCCGTGAAACTTTCGGTAATATCATGAAATATCTCAATATGACGGCAAGTTCTAACTTTGGTAATATATTCTCAGTATTAGTTGCTAGTGCTTTTTTACCGTTTTTACCTATGCTAGCAATACATTTACTTATTCAAAACTTGCTGTATGATATTTCACAACTCTCCTTACCGTGGGATAAGATGGATGAAGAGTTTTTACAAAAACCACGTAAATGGGATGCACGAAATATTGGACGTTTTATGATTTGGATCGGGCCAACATCGTCCATTTTTGATATCACAACGTATGCACTAATGTGGTTTATATTTGGTGCTAATAGTATTGAAGCGCAATCACTGTTCCATTCTGGTTGGTTTATTGAAGGATTGTTATCACAAACGCTAGTTGTGCATATGCTTAGAACACAAAAAATTCCATTTGTGCAAAGTACAGCTGCATTCCCAGTTATTGTAATGACCATGCTAATTATGGCAGTGGGTATTTATATTCCGTTTTCACCATTAGGTGGATTAATTGGATTGCAACCATTACCTTGGTCATATTTCCCATGGCTATTAGTAACTCTATTTAGCTATTGCTGTGTTGCTCAATTAATGAAACGCATCTATATCAAACGTTTTGGGCAATGGTTCTAGCTTCATTGATGACTATATAGGTGATGTCAATTTCACTTATATAGTAAAACTGTATCTTGAAATTATATTTATTAAAAATATCTTGTGAATCATACAATTACAACAAAAAGGAAATAACACATGAAGACACCACATAAAAACTTAATTGTACTAATTAAAAGCCGTAAACAAAAAAAGGCTCAACAACAATTAGCTAAAAAATAAAAAGCTTAATCACCAACATTGTAATAAAATCGTTGGTGTAACTATTTAAGTTGATATAAAATAAAAAACCCCATTAATTGGGGTTTTTTATTACACACTAATTTTCACATCTATTTATCAATTTATAATCACTATCTAATTAATTATAATTTTAAATGGTTATCATTGGTTTTTCTTAAAATATCATAAATTTCATCTTTCAGCTTTAATTTTTGCTTTTTCAATGCATCTATCGTTTCGCTAGTATCAACAGTAATTCCAGACTCAATATTTTTAATTTTTTGATCAAGTTCATTGTGTAAATCGAACAGTTTTTGAAAACGTAAATCGTTATTTTTTAATTTAGAGATTAATTCTCGATATTCTGGAAACATAACGGCTCCTTATATTGGCTAGATGGATAATAAAAATAGCGGTTACTGCTAATTCAGAATACAATATTATTTAAAACTTTAACAGTAAAAAGCATTTAATTGACAAAATTGGCCAATTGTTTTTATAACATCAAATATTAAATAACAATTTTACAAGAGGTTAATCCATGAGTGAATCGATCATCATCGCCAAAAGCCATGGCAAAGATTTATCCATCGTTGCAGCATTAGCTAATCGTCATGGTTTAATTACTGGCGCAACAGGTACTGGTAAAACAGTCACATTACAAAAAATGGCTGAAGGATTTTCGCAAATAGGCGTGCCGGTTTTTCTTGCTGATGTTAAAGGCGATCTAACAGGTCTTGGCGAAAAGGCTGTTTTAACAGAAAAATTAAAAACTCGTTTAGACAATATAGAAGTTTTTAATTGGCAGCCTGATGCATCACCCATTGAATTATGGGATGTATTTGCTGAAAAAGGGGTCCCTGTTCGTAGTACTGTATCAGATATAGGGCCAATTTTACTTGCTCGGTTACTCAATCTAAATGATATACAGTCTGGTGTATTACAATTAGTTTTTAAAATTGCTGATGATAATGGTTTATTATTACTCGATTTCAAAGATCTGCGATCATTAATTCAATTTGTAGGCGATAATGCCAAACAGTTTACCACTCAATACGGTAATATTTCTTTATCGTCAATAGGGGCGATTCAACGTGGATTGTTAACACTTGAACAACAAGGTGCGGAGTTTTTTCTTGGCGAACCAATGCTTGATATTCAAGATTTAATGCAGGTAAATGCAGAAGGACGTGGAATTATCAATATTTTATCTGCACAGAGATTATATAATTCACCTAAATTATATTCTGTCTTCCTTTTATGGTTGTTATCCGAACTTTTTGAGCATTTACCAGAAATAGGCGATCCAGATAAACCGAAATTGGTATTCTTTTTTGATGAAGCCCATTTATTGTTTAATGATATTTCGCCAGCATTATTGGAAAAAATTGAACAAGTAGTACGCTTAATTCGTTCCAAAGGCGTGGGTATTTATTTTGCTTCGCAAAATCCGACAGATATACCGGATACTGTTCTCGGGCAATTAGGTAATCGTGTTCAGCATGCCTTGCGAGCTTTTACACCGAAAGATCAGAAAGCGGTTAAAACGGCTGCGCAAACAATGCGTGCTAATCCAAGTTTTGATACTGAAAAAGCGATTATGGAATTAGGTGTTGGTGAAGCTTTAATTTCATTTTTAGATGAAAAAGGCCGTCCAAATATGGTCGAACGTGGTTTTGTGATTGCGCCAGGATCGAAAATGGGCGCTATGTCACCAGAAAATCAATCGGCAATTATTCAACATTCCCAGTATTATAATAAATATCGATCAACCATAGATCGTCAATCTGCTTATGAGATATTAAAAAATGGATTTTCATTAGATAACTTATCTAACTCTCAAACCGATAAAAATAATCAAAACCTCAATAATGACACAGATAACCAACAAAATAAAAATAGTGGTGGATTGCTTGATTTTTTCAGTTCAATATTTTTTGGTTCGAAAGGCCCAAAAGGGGGACAGCATGATGGTATTGCCCAACAACTAGCTAAAAGTGCCACCAGACAAGTAGTTAATCAAATTAGTAGAAAAATCACCCGTGGCATATTAGGTGGTTTTAAAAAATAATCAATCAAAGTGTATATAATTTAAAAAAAACAGCATGATAGGAGAATTTTGATGTTAAAAATGTTTATGGAATGGTATAAAAAGCGTTTTAGCGATCCGCATGTAGTGTCATTGATGGCGGTTATTTTAGGCTTATTTATTATCATCTATTTTTTCAATAAAATTCTGCTACCTATCTTAATTGCCATCGTACTGTCCTATTTACTCGATAGTCCAGTTAATTTTTTACATAAACGAGGTTTACCAAGAACACTCGCTGTTGTGATTGTTTTATTACTGTTTATTATGGTGGTTTTTGTTGGGTTTATGATTTTACTACCATTAATTTGGCAACAAAGTATTAGCTTGATAACCAATATCCCTAACATGCTTAATTTTGCTAATAATTTCTTAACAACACTACCTCAACATTATCCTGAATTAATTGATGTTGGGTTATTTGATTCCATAATTCAAGGTATTACCAGTAAAGTTGTGCAAACAGGCAATTCATTATTGCAATTTTCAATTGTTTCTTTATTAGGATTCGTATCTGTGGCAATTAATGCTGTCTTGGTACCAATAATGATGTTTTTTTTATTAAAAGATAAAACCAAGATCTGGGCCTATTGTTCTAAAATATTACCTAAGAATCGTACAATTTTAGATAAAGTTGCCGCTGAAATGGATATGCAAATTTCAAACTATATCGTTGGTAATGTGCTGCACATTATCATTTTAGCTGTATGCGTATATATTCCGTTTTGGTATTTTGGATTAGATTATGGTTTATTACTTGCAGTTTTTGTTGGTTTATCGGTATTGGTTCCATATATCGGTATTATTATTTCAAGTATTCCTGTGGTTTTAATCGCTATCTTCCAATGGGGAATAAGTCCTGAGTTCAGTTATTTAATTCTCTGTTATGTTTTAATCCAAGCTTTGGATGGCAATTTATTAGTACCTTGTTTATTTTCAGAAAAATTAAATCTTCATCCTCTAGTTATTATTGTTGCTGTGATCGTATTTGGCGGATTATGGGGTTTTTGGGGAATATTTTTTGCTATACCATTGGCAACATTAGTAAAAGCCATTATCAACGCTTGGCCAACACCTGAAGATATAAATAATAATAGTTTAAAAGAAATTAAAGCAGATTAAGCAATTTAATCTGCTTTAAAAATGATTTAGATTAATTTTTGAGATAGTCTAAAACAACTTCATGATGATCACTTGTTTTAAAATTATCAAAGACTTTTTCAATAATACCGTCTTTGTTAATTAAAAAACTTATTCGATGAATACCTTCATAGGTTTTACCCATGAATTCCTTTTCGCCCCAAGTTCCAAATGCTTGGGCAACTTCATGATTTTCATCAGAAAGCAAAGTAAAATTTAACAGTTCTTTTTCAACAAATCGGGATAACTTTTCAGGCTTATCGGTACTAATACCAAGGATCACCACGTCATATTTTTCAAAATCGTCAGAGCTATCTCGTAAATTACAAGCTTGCACTGTACAACCGGGTGTCATGGCTTTGGGATAAAAATAAATTAAAACACGTTGACCTTTGAAATCTTTTAAGCTGATGTACTCTCCATCTTGGTCAGGTAATGAAAACTCAGGTGCTTTTTCACCTTCTTTTAGTGGATTAACCATATAATATTTACCTATTTTAATAGTTTAATTTTTTATCTCTGTAATGTATTAAAAAATAGTGTCATTTTTTCAGTTATAAAATAAAGAATTTAAAAACTAAAAATTTAAGTTACTAAAAAAACGATTTGCTGCATCAATTGTGTGATTGATCTCCCTGTCGGTGTGTTTAATCGACATGAAACCTGCTTCAAATGCAGATGGTGCAAGATAAACACCTTCAGCGAGCATATGATGATAGAATTTTTTGAATAATTCAATATTACACTGCATAACGTCCTGATAACTGCTTACTTCACCAGCAGTTGTAAAAAATAGTCCAAACATGGCACCAGCATAATTGACTACTAATGGTACATTATGTGTTTTGGCCGCTATTTTTAGACCATCAGCTAGCGCAGCTGTTTTATCTGTTAATTCTTGATAGACTCCGACATCCATCAGCTTATTCAAAGTGGTGTATCCAGCAGCCATCGCAACCGGGTTGCCAGATAATGTACCGGCTTGATAGATTGGTCCAGTTGGGGCCAATTGTTGCATAATGTCAGCACGTCCACCAAAAGCACCTACAGGCATGCCACCACCAATAATTTTTCCTAAGCAGGTTAAATCAGGCACTATGTCATAATAATCTTGAGCTCCGCCTAGCGCGACTCTAAATCCTGTCATTACTTCATCTATAATTAGTAGCGCCCCATATTCATCGCATAATGCTCGTAATCCATGTAAAAACTCTTTTTTCGCTGGCACACAATTCATATTACCCGCTACTGGCTCAATAATGATAGCTGCAATATCATTAGGATATTGCTCAAATTGTTGTTTGACTGATGCCAAATTATTATAATCACACACTAACGTATGCTTAACAAAATCATTAGGCACTCCCGGTGAAGTGGGATGGCCAAAGGTAAGAGCGCCAGACCCTGCTTTAACCAATAAATAATCTGCATGCCCATGATAACAACCTTCAAACTTAATAATCTTATCGCGTCCGGTAAATCCACGAGCAACTCGAATTGCACTCATGGTTGCTTCAGTACCCGAATTTACCATGCGTAGCATTTCAATTGAAGGCATTAACTGTGTAACAAGATTAGCAACTTTGGTTTCTATCTCTGTTGGAGCACCATAACTTAAGCCATTATGAACCGCATGAATAACTGCATTGGCTACATCTGGATCGTTATGCCCTAAAATCATGGGTCCCCAAGAACCTACATAATCAATATAAGCTTTTCCATCAACATCATAAATATAAGCGCCATTGGCGCGCTCAATAAATAATGGCGTACCACCAACACCATTAAAAGCTCGCACAGGAGAATTAACACCGCCAGGCATTACAGATAATGCTTGATGATACAACTTTTCTGATTTAAATTTATCTAGCTTCATTAAGGTGACCTCTATGAAAAATTTTGTTGTATTTATTCATAAAATCAAAATAAATTCAAGTTAGCTATTAAAAATTTATTTAATAGAAGTTTTCATTTTGTATTTTCAATCTGCAAAGGTATATAATATCTCAATCAAATATTGGGAGAAAAAAATGAGTAATGCTTTTCCGATTAACTTTACAGATGCTGCCGCTAATAAAGTTAAATTATTAGTAACAGAAGAAGAAAATCCAAACCTCAAATTACGAGTTTACATTACTGGCGGTGGTTGTAGTGGTTTTCAATATGGTTTCACTTTTGATGAAAAAGTAAATGAAGATGATCTTGCTATCGAAAAAAATGGCGTTTCACTTGTTGTTGATCCAATGAGTTTGCAATATCTAGTCGGTGGTACTATTGATTATGTTGAAGGCTTACAAGG
>CAMLMY010000025.1 GCA_946481345.1 uncultured Gilliamella sp.
GAAAAAGTAGGTCGCAAATTACGTAGCTATATGACAGATATGAAACGTATTAATGTAGCCAGTTAAGTACTGATACAGTTTAATTCTGATTAAAACACAAGGTGCCAAATGGCACCTTTTTATATTTTAATTTTGTAAAAAAGTTTCAGGTCATGCCTACGTTTCAGTAAAAAATCAGATTGAAAAAATAGATATTTCGCTTTCATAGAATTGTAAGAAACGATCTAGGATTAACTGATCGAAAAATTATATCGCAAATTATGTAGCTACATGACAGATATAAAACGTATTAATGTAGTTAGTTAAGCATTGAAATCGTTTAATTTTGATTAAAACCAAAGGTGCTAAATGCACCTTTTTATATTTTAATTTTGTAAAAAAGTTTCAGGTCATTCCTACGTTTCAGTAAAAAAATCAGATTGAAACAATCGATATTTCGCTTTCATAGAATTGTAATAAACGATCTAGGATTAACTGATCGAAAAATTAGGTCGCAAATTACCTAGTTACATGACAGATATGAAACGTATTAATGTAGCCAGTTAAGTACTGATACAGTTTAATTCTGATTAAAACACAAGGTGCCAAATGGCACCTTTTTTATATTTTAATTTTGTAAAAAAGTTTCAGGTCATGCCTACGTGTAAGTAAAAAAACGCATTGAATTCAATAAGATCTAAAAATAGTGACAAGATCATATTTAGATCATTTTAATTGATCAAATATGATCATAAAGTTTTTAAAAATTAGGTAATTAAAATTTTTTTATTTTAATTTCTTATTTATTTCTTATTTAAATTATGTTATCTTTCAGCATTTGCTTATATTGAGGGGTAATATATCAATGAAGATGGCTTTTCGACCAACTGATGGTTGGCGTTGGTATTTTGATCGTGAATACGATAGTTTAATGCTGGAAGTTTCATCTGATATGTTGTTCCGATCTTGTTATCCAAGTAAAATGCTAATTCCTGATGTTTTTAGTGAATTTGCTTTTTCTGTTAGTGATGCTGCATCTTATTATCAGTTTCACAATAGTTGTCATTCATTAAATTTGACAGAATCACAAAAGATTCAATTATCAATTAACGCCATTGTCGCCGCTAATTTTTTAAAGCCGCAAATGCCAAAAAGTTGGTATTTTTCTCAACAACCCATTGAATATATACCAAAAGTGGCTGATATCGTTAAAGTTCATATGCAAGAAGATGGATTTGAAGTTTGTATGATGGTTGTTGAAGTTGGTGTACATGCATCATTGTGTATTATTGCTCAACCAACTTTTTTCTCTATGAATAAAACTTTTTATTTTTCAGAGGCGATTAAGGTAATGAATGATAGATTGGCTTTAGCACAACAATTTACCCAATCAGATAATTCAATGGTTTTAGATGATAAAGAATTAGAATTAAAGGCAATTTCCTAATTTTCAAACTTAATTCAAAGTGAGTAGTTATTCTCTACTCATCCCTGTTTAATCCACTATTCTTTTAATTCAATACAGTAATTCAGATTTTAATTAATATTGAATATTATATCCTATACTTTTTAATCGTAATTTGGTTAATGATTAGCGTTGTCCTAAAAAGGTCATTTTTGCAGTGATGATTCACTTTTTGTTTTGCCGTTTCTCTGTTAGCCAATATATTTTATTATTCATATGAAAGTCATATAAATTCATTAAAGATGAGCTGAACCCTGATTTTCTGACTTCTTTTAGCTGCTAGTCCTATGCATCAATAGTAAAAGGTTTACGATAAATAAAAAACTTTTTAAACATTCAGTGTCACCTTATCTTTATAGGATAATTTTAATACTTACATTCATTAATTTTTTGAATTTATTATTTAAATATTTGATTTTTGGATAATTATTTTAATAGTTTAATGATGATATCACTCATAGGTATACAACTACACGCTAAAATAGTGTTATTGCGCTTAATTCCAGATTGCGTTAATGATTTAACTTGTCCTTTCTTTAATAATACAGAGCAACGACCGCATACACCGGCTCGACAAGAATAGGGAAGTGAAATATGATGCTGTTCAAGTTGTTCTAACAGTGTTTGTTGATTATTACCTTCAAATTTTGTATTTTCAAAAGAGATACTGCAAGATTGATAGTTGTTTGTTTCTACTTTAGGAAAGTTTTTAACATAACTATTGGCGGGTTGTCGTTCAAGTATCTCAATTTTATCTCCGACCGATACCGTTCCATGATTTCGAGCAATCATATTCATGCCAAAATTGATATTTCCTTCCAAATCAGATCTAAAATAACCCAATGTTTTTAAAGGTTCATTATTAGGTAATGGTTCGGTTGTGTTGACATTGAACGTTGTTAATACACAACGAGTACAAGGTTTTACGATATCAAAGATGACTTCACCAATTTTAATTGTTTTCCAACCATCTTCGGCAAAAGGTAATGCACCATCAACAATAATGTTACCTCGGAATTGTTGAATATCGAGCTTAACAGGGCACTGTTGCTGCAAATAATTAAATGAAGCCTGATTTAATAACAAATAGGGATAACCGTCAGCAAAACTCACGGGTATTTGTGGATAGCGTTTGGTTCGTCTTGTTAGATTATGACCAACCCAGCGTAACTGCACATCCTTTTGAAGAAAGTGACTAAAAAATTGATTAACTCTAATTGGTGCAATTTGCGTAGTGAAATGGTTACCCCAAACTTCGGTTGGTTCATTATTTTCAGAAAACTCATCCAAATTAAAACAAATTTTTTCTAACAAAGGCAATGAAACAGAAACATCATTACCTATTACTGAGGCTCGAAGCTTTAACAATTGGGGAAATTGTCTGGCGGTTATGAATGTTCCATCAGGTTCACTAATCATCATGATTCGATCGTGTTCAAAACCTCCATCAACAGTATTGGCTGTTTGAAGTGATATACCTGAAAGCGATTTAATTGGATATATATATAACTGATTGACAGAAATCATAATTTTAATAATAAATAATATAAATTATTCTAATTGTAACCTTTATAAGCCATAATTAGTAGCTAACAACTTTTTATAGTTTACATTTTATTGATTATTGGATGAGGAACATTTAATCATCTCTGTAAAAAAACCATATCTACATGAATCATTATTTCCTCAAGTTTTAACCTTAAATCGATATCATTTAAAAGTGTTTATTTAAAAGAAAGGAAAAGATTTTTAAGTTCTTCCTTTTTTATAATTATATCTATTTAATCTCAATATTAACTTAATTTAGAATAACTGATCTCTAAAATATAAAAAAAGGTTTTGCCATTTGGTGTATTGACCGATATCTCATCATCAACTTTATGGCCAATTAACGCTCGTGCAACAGGGCTATTGATTGATATCCAATTCTTTTTAGGATCAAATTCATCAGCGCCGACAATACGATATATATGCGATTCGCCCGCTTCGTCTTCTAACTTGACCCAAGCACCAAAAAACACTTTGCCTTCCTGTCTTGGATCTGGATCAACAATGGTTAATATCTCTAACCTTTTTGTTAAAAATCGAACACGTCTATCGATTTCTCTCAATCGGCGTTTTCCATAAATATATTCTGCATTTTCACTGCGATCACCCAGTGCTGCGGCATCTGATACGGCTTGAGTAACACGAGGTCTTTCTTCCCTCCATAAATATTTCAATTCACGATCAAGTGCCAAATAGCCTTCTCTTGTTATATAATTAGCTTTTTGCATGATTAAATTAAATTCCGTTAATCGATAAGATATACTGAGATACCATGATAAATAATCAAATTAGCCATATTATAGCTGGTGAACTTACTGTAAAACCAGAACAAGTTTCAGCTGCCATACAGTTATTAGATGAAGGCAGTACCGTTCCTTTCATTGCCCGTTATCGTAAAGAGGTAACCGGTGGGCTTGATGATACCCAGTTACGTACATTAGACAACCGTTTGAGTTATTTACGCGAACTTGAAGATCGCAAACAGACCATTTTAAAGTCAATTGACGAACAAGGAAAATTGACGCCAGAACTTAGTCAAAGTATTAAACAAACCTTAAGTAAAACTGAACTTGAAGATCTCTATTTGCCTTATAAACCAAAACGACGCACTCGTGGTCAAATTGCGATCGAAGCTGGATTAGAACCATTAGCTGATAACTTATGGCAAAATCCAATGTTAAACCCTGAGAATGAAGCTGAACAATATCTTAATGTGGATAAAGGCATTGCTGATACTAAATCCGCATTAGATGGTGCTCGTTATATTTTAATGGAACGATTTGCAGAAGATGCGACATTATTGGCTAAAGTGCGTCATTATCTTTGGAATAATGCGCATTTGGTTTCGCAAGTTGTTACTGGTAAAGAAGAAGAGGGGGCAAAATTTCGTGATTATTTTGCACAAAGTGAACTTATTTCCAAAGTACCCTCTCACCGTGCATTAGCGATGTTTCGAGGACGCAATGAAGGTTTTTTACAACTATCTTTAAATGCTGATCCTCAATTTGAAGAAACACCAAAAGAGAGTTATTGCGAGCAGATCATTACTGAACATCTTGGGGTTCGATTTAATGATCAGCCAGCTGATAAATGGCGTAAAGCCGTGATCAATTGGACATGGCGCATTAAAATTTTAATGCACATGGAAACCGAACTTATGACTACTTTGCGCGAACGCGCAGAAGAAGAAGCAATTAATGTATTTGCGGCAAATCTGCATGATATGTTAATGGCTGCACCTGCGGGTATGAAAGTCACTATGGGGATGGATCCTGGTTTACGAACAGGGGTAAAAATTGCCGTTGTGGATGCGACCGGTAAACTTGTTGCAACTGAAACGATTTACCCGCATACAGGACAAGCTGATAAAGCAGCAATGGTGGTGGCTGCACTTTGCATCAAATATCAAGTGGAATTAGTAGCCATTGGTAATGGTACGGCATCTCGTGAAACTGAACGCTTCTACCTTGATGTTCAGAAAAAGTATCCAGAAGTAAAAGGGCAAAAAGTCATTGTCAGCGAAGCTGGTGCATCGGTTTATTCCGCATCTGAACTTGCTGCTCAAGAGTTTCCTGATCTAGATGTATCAATTCGTGGTGCGGTATCCATTGCTCGCCGTTTACAAGATCCATTAGCTGAACTGGTAAAAATCGATCCAAAATCAATTGGTGTGGGACAATATCAACACGATGTGAGTCAAACTCAATTAGCTAAAAAGCTTGATGCTGTTGTCGAGGATGGTGTAAATGCCGTTGGCGTTAATTTGAATACTGCATCAGTGATGTTACTTGCGCGCATTGCTGGACTGAATAAAGTGATCGCCCAAAATATTGTTGATTGGCGTAATGAGAACGGCCAATTTATCGATCGCAAACAGTTATTAAAAGTTAGCCGTTTAGGTCCTAAAGCGTTTGAACAGTGTGCTGGTTTTTTACGTATTATGGATGGTAAAAATCCACTTGATGCCTCAGCGGTTCACCCTGAAGCCTACCCAGTAGTTGAGCGAATTTTGGATAAAAATCACAAAACATTAAAAGAGATTTTAGGTGATTCAAGCTATTTGAAATCACTTAAAGCTATCGATTATGTCGATGATCACTTTGGTGTTCCAACCGTGACAGACATTATCAAAGAATTGGATAAACCGGGTCGAGATCCAAGACCTGAATTTAAAACGGCGCAATTTGCTGATAATATCGAAACGATGGAAGATTTGAAAATCGGCATGATTATGGAAGGTGCGGTTACCAATGTAACTAACTTTGGCGCTTTTGTCGATATTGGAGTACATCAAGATGGGTTAGTCCATATATCGGCATTGTCGGATAAATTTGTTGATGATCCTAGAACAGTTGTAAAAGCCGGTGATATTGTCAAAGTTAAAGTTGTCGAAGTTGATATTGCGCGTAAACGTATTGCTTTATCAATGCGACTTGATGATCCTGCTACACCAAAACAGGAAAGACATAAATCAATTAATAGTAAACCTGCTAACCATTCTAAAAATAATAATAGATCGACATTAAGCAATAGCGCTATGGGTAACGCCTTTGCCGCTGCCTTTAAAAAAGGGAAGTAATTAACGATTTCCCATCATTAATATCATATATTTATGATGGGAACTTTATTGATATCGGCCTGTCTTGTTCAAAATAAGAGCTTAAAATCAGATTAGAATGATTCTTTTAAAATGACGTAAAATCAGTTATTAATAATTAAGGTAATTTTTTATTGAATGAATCTATTGCTGAAATATTTGCTTTTATAAAATTAAATGATTAAAATTAGCTCTAACAATTTTAGTTTTATTTTTCTTATTTTCACTTCTTAGTAGTTTTTTGGGTTTTAATATTTTTTTAATAGTTTTAATAAATATCTAGTGATAAACATTGTTAGAAATTAAAGTAAAAAGATATTCAATTCCAAAAATTTCATAGCGTATTTTTTTAAAGTTTTATTTGGTTTTATTCAGTAGGATTCTCTTGTAATGGAAATCTTAGGATAAAAAATTAAATTTAAATAAATAGTCAAAAAATTACAGTTAGTTAAAGTAATCAGTTCTATAAAAGAAATTATTATATTTTGTCACATACTCGATTTTAAAATATTAGGTATCAAAGATACATAAGGGAGCATGTTCTTCTTTTTGTCATATACCTTTTGTAAGCATGTTTGTTCGCTAACTTGATTCTATTGACGATAATCTAATTCGGATAGGTGGAGTAGTTTATGAAAAGCGGAGTAGCAATGAATAAAAATTTTGGTTTTTATAAAAAATTTAGTTTAGCTCATTTAATGCTAAATATTTTAATGTTTGCTGTCTTACTCAGTTATGGGCATGCCTCTTTTGCCTATTTGACAGTTACTACTGCCAATTATATACAGGGTACTCCACCATCAATACTTGATACAGCGGATACTAAAATTTTAGATGGTATTCAAGTGAAGTTAAATTTGAAAAATATTGACCCCATCATTATAGCCCCGGATTCGAATAAAAAACTTTCACTTGCTTTTAATACCTCACCAAGTAATTATTCATTTGATGTTGATCTATCGCAATTAACCAATGCAGATATTAGTGATCCTGATGGAGATTATTTAGAATCATCAAATAGTTTCATTATTCAAAGTATCACTTCTGAGTGGAAAGATCAGAATAATAATGTTATCGCTTCGAATTCAACCAACCCATTAGGGGATAATTTATGTACAGGTAGTTCTTATAAAGGTGATTCGTCGGTTACTGTAACTGTTCAATTTTATGCTAGAACTCAATACGGAATACCAACCGATTCCGAATCAAGACAAGTGTCTAAAACATTTCCGGTTACTACCAACGATGGTGTATGTTACATCCAGCCTGGTGTATTAGGACTTATTATGACAAATGGTTGGGTAGAAGGCGGTGAAAATGCTTCTTGGGGAGCTGACTGGATAAATCGACCTGATCCATATGATACAAATCAATTTGTTCCCCATAAAGGATTTAAAGCGACTGCAACTGATAACAACGGAAGATACTTTCCTACAACGGCATTTCCATCAGCTCGATTTAGAGTTGTACCTTTAAAATCGATATCACAATATACTTATAAACTTCTTAAAAATCCAAATTTATCACTAAAAAATGTACCACGCAGTTCGGTTCCAGACTCAAAAAGTGAATTTATTTTTACTAATAACGCTCCTAATAGTGGTGATGATTTTGTGATTCAAGTCACCAACACTCAAACAAATGCAACATTCTTCTATCAATTCTCGATCCTTCATTGGTTTTATGTGCATACTGGTAATCTTAGTTTCGTCTCTCTCTCTGATGCGCAAAGTTTATGCCAAAACAGTGGTGACCGCTTACCAACCCGAGCCGAACTGAGCAATTCTCCGCTTTCTTATGATAATAATGTTAATGAAAATTGGTATTTAGCAGGAAATGGTTTTAAGCGAATTATTGGCAATAGTTTAATGGGAGAATGGGGTAAAATCTTCTATTATGCACCGAAAAATGGTGACTTGCGCGATATGATGGCTGGCCTCACCGATTACCAAAATTTATTTAATTATGATTTTTATTTCACCAAAGATATGTCCCCTAAGGTTGATCCTAATGGATTTGTCCATGCTTACAGTGTCGGAGTGGCTGAGGGTAATGTCATTGTAGAACCAGACAGTGCCTATACTATGTGTATTAAATATTAGGTATTAATTAAAATGATGACTTGCCTGAAGGAGCAATAAATATTGCAATCTTTCGGTAAGTTTATCTTGTCAATGCCAAAAAAACTGCGAGCATTCTGTATTGAGATATAAATAAGTTTAACCTTTTGTTGGTAAAATATGATTAAAGTGACGATTACTAATAAGCCAATTATCATAAAAACAAACGCGTATTTAAATACAGTTTCATTGGTTTGATAGGTAGGTGTGAAAATTACTTAATTAACTAATGGCTACATGCTTTTTACCCCAACCAAAACGTTGTTTTGTGTTGCCAACATGCAGGGCATAACAACAATACCTTGTAGACAATCTGTTTTATTTTTGACTTTAGCATCAACCTAGATAACATCATAAAAACGGGTAGCATTATCTTCATCATCATCTGAAATGAAAAAGACAACTACCATAAATGCTGAAATTTTAGTAAAAGTAAATCATATGAATATATTGGAAAGAAAACAATAATATTAAAAGTAGGTTAATTTCATGAAAAATAATAATCAATTAATTAAGCAATGTTCATAAAAAATATTAAATTTAGTCGTGCTTAAATTATAATAAGATTCAAGCGTTATAAATAAACACTTGGTAACATAATATCTTTCAGGCCATAATGTTTTAATTGATCTGCAAAAGTTTCCACTTGCTGTTTAGTGGCAGATTTCCAAGTTTTGGCAATACCATGAACACCATGATTATGAAAAGCATTAATTCTAACTTTGATATTGGGACTGATTTCTGTTAAAAATTGCGCAAGATGCTTGGCATTATCTTGAAGATCGGTATGCTCTGGTATAACTAAGAATCGAACTTCATATAATTTTTTAATTTTCGCAAGGTAGGTTATCGTGTTTTTTACACGCAGATTATCTCGACCAGTTAATTTTTTATGTACTTGATTATTCCAAGCTTTAAGGTCAATCATTGCCCCGTCCATTGTATCGGCTACTTTTTGCCAGCCTGTTTGTGCTAAATACCCATTACTATCGATAAAACAAGTTAGATGTTTTAGATCGTTCATTTGTTTTATGGTTTTAAATAATTTTTCGATAAATGGTAACTGCATGGTTGCTTCGCCACCACTGACCGTAATCCCATTTAAAAAGGGAAGATATTTACGAATTATAATTAAAATATCTTCAAGGCTATATTTATAGGTCATAGGGGTAGAATGATAACCACAAGTATTAATACAAGTATCACATTGCTGGCAAGCCGAAGTTTGCCAGATGACCTTATGATTAATAAAAGATAATGCTTGATGTGGGCAGGTGTTTACACAATCACCACACTCCTTACATAATGATATGGTATAAGGATTGTGGCAATTTAAGCATTTAAAATTACAACCTTGTAAAAATATGACTAATCGGTTACCCGGTCCGTCAACACAAGAAAATGGTAACAGTTTATTAACGATTGCCCATGACTTGTTCATGACTGATGACTCGCGGAGTACGGCATAGATAGCTATTATTTACGGTATCTTCGGCTGCTTCACTACCTAAGAATGTCGTGTTAATACGAGAGCCTTCTTGTTTATATTTGGCAATATCTGAAAGTCTAACCATATAACCTGTTACACGCACCAAATCATTACCACTGATGTTGGCGGTAAATTCTCTGAAACCAAATTGAAACGCAGCTTTACATATTTGCAGTAGGGCAGATGGATTACTTTTAATGGTCTCATCAATCGTTAAAATATCGCTGATACCCGATGTATAGTAATGATGATGTTTAAACAGTGCCATAATATGCGTAACGGGATCAGGTTCATGACCATACGGAATGCGTAATCCTGGTGTTGCTCCTCTATCAGTGCTAATACCTGATTGAGCATGCAACATAGCTTTGCCTCGCCATGCGTATTTGATTTCATGACTATCGACAAACCCCGCAAGTTGTTGTGAAATCGTTGAGGCAAGGTCATTGGCATCTTCATCCTTACCATAACGTCCAGCAAGGTTAGATTTTTCTTGCAAAATATTGACTGCTTCAGCCATTGCATAGATACCAAACATTGGAGCGAATCGATCAGCATCTATAATGCCTTCTTTCACTAAAAAACTATGAGTGAAAAAGTTAGATTTTTCGAAAAGAAATGCGGATCTAGCTTTAATCAAATTGAGTTGTAGCTGACAATAGTGAGGTAGAGTATTTTGTAGAAAATCGTCAATATTTTTACTACGCAATGCAACCTCTTTTAAATTAATTCTAGATAAAGTACTGCCACCACCTGCAACCGGTAATGAGTTGTAGCAACTAACCACACCATAACCTTTATCATCAAAATCTTTTTTGATCATCTCATTATTAGCGATGTGTGGCTTAGCTGTTTCACAGATATTTTCTATTGCGACCGATAGCAATGATTCTGGAGTAATTTTCTCATCATAGATAAAGGTTAAGTTAGGGGCAACTTGTTTAAGTTCTCTGTCGACGCGTAAAATAATACGGCAGATAACATTGTCTGTCGGACCAATATTCGCATGCATAAACGCATCAGGTAAATTGCGATCGAGCATTATCCAAAAATGTCTTAAACGTTGATAAAGATCTTCTTCACTAAGCTTACCAACATAAGGCAATAAGATTTGATCTAGGCAGCCTAAATAAACAGGCATACCTGTTACCGATGGAACATGGTGATAAGCAATAGTAAGCATATTTAATGCATCATCAAATGTTTTTGCAGGTTCAAGTTCTAAATACTCAGATCCTTGTTTAAGAAATTTTGCATAATCAGGTAATACATAACGAGGCTTGTAAGGTGCATGACCTTCGTACATGTCACAAATCACACGCTCATCTAAAGCTTGCTTAGTATCACTATCCAAATCAACATAAGGTAAATTATTTTCTGCTGCTAAGGCGAGTAAATTAGATTTTTGTTTTGGTGACAAATTAGGATCGGTCACAATTTTATAACAGTTTTGTTGAAATTCGGTCATGTTCATAAATACCTCTATATTACCTATATGCTGAGAGCAAAAATTAAATCTTTATGACTAATTACTTAGTTATAAGCACTGAAAATCAATATCATCAGTGCTGTTTATTTCCTAAAAATCGTGTTTAAAACCGTAAAATTATTTTTCTAAAATAAAATTCGATGGTTCAAAATCTGTCGCCTTGATTGGTGAATGCGCTTCAAAATACTGTTTTACTGCATCGGCATCTCGATAACCCGTATCAACATAAGTTGGTAAAGTATTGGTAATTGGGTAGCCATCACCGCCTGCAGCTAAAAAGTCAAGGGTCGTAATGCGATAAGATTTTTGCAAATCAATAGGTTCATTCTTAATTTTAACATCACTAATCGTATCGCCAGTTCTCGTTAACGTGATATTTTTTAAATGAGTATAACCGCCTGAACCCTGTTTTTTACTTAATGCAACTTTAAGATATTCCATTAACTCACGGCCGGTTAAATCAAAATAGACTACAGTATTACCAAAAGGCTCAACTTTTAAAATATCGCGATAAGTGATATGACCTTCAATAAGTGAATCACGAATCATACCACCAGCCATAATACCAATATCAGCATTCGTTTTTTCAATGAACGCACTGAGTAGTAGCTGTCCCATATTACTTTGTTGATATCTCACTACGCTACGATCACCTTCTAAACGGCCAATTAATTCACCCGTTTTAGTGAGTAATTGTTGTTTGCCTTGCTCCTGATAAGGTCTTAGGGTTTCTAACAAATTCTGGTGTGGTTGTATCTCTTTCGTGTAATATTCAAGACGCTTAGTGCCATTACCATTATCCACTTCTTTTTTCAGATTGATTGGAATTAATTGATAATTTTGCAACGTAATTTTGCCATTTAAAAAGACAAAATCAGCACGACCAACGTATTTGCCCCATTCATGGGCTTGAACAATCCAAGTGCCATTTTGTTGATCTGGCGCACAAGGTGTACCCGGTACATACTCGGTAATACGTTTGTTTGGGCTAGCCATACAAACTGGGTTTTGTGAGTGTCCTCCCACAATCATATCTAATTCACCGTTTGGCAACCCTCGAGCTAATTCAACATCGCCAGGTGCCATTGAACCGTGCTCACCATTTTCATAATGTCCCATATGAGTAACAGCAATGATCATATCAGGGTGTTCGGTTTTTTTGATTTGAGTAATGATTTTTTGTGCTTCAGGTAAGGTTTTACGAAATTCAATACCGTCGGTATTTTTAGGTGAAGCCAAAAAGATCGTATCATCAGTAGTCAATCCAAATACCGCTACTTTGATACCATTTAAGTTAAACATTTTATAGGCATCAAAAACCCGATTATCACTGTTTTTGAAGTAAGTATTAGCTGATAAAAATGGGAACTTAGCCCATTTTTGTTGTTCACGAATGATCCTTAATGGATGGTCAAATTCATGATTGCCCACCGCCATAGCATCGTAACCCACTTCGTTCATACCAATAAAATCGGGTTTCGCTTGCAGTACATCAGATTCAGGGACACCAGTATTAATATCACCACCCGATAATAACAATAATTTACCACCTTTTGCTGCAACTTCTTTACGGATCTCATCAACAACCGTCTTTTGGGCTGCAAGTCCATATTCACCGATATCATTTTGCCAAAAACGGCCATGGTGATCGTTGGTATGTAAAATTGTAAATCGGTAAGATTTATCTTTTTGCCAAGTTGGATCGGTTGATTGTTTCTTAGTTACATCAGCTAAAACATTAACCGAAAATAACCCCAAAACGGCAATAAGCGTTAGTTTTTTATATAATTGTGGATGATGCATGGTGCCTCCTAAATCCTTAGGTGTAATAGTTATTCCGTAATCACTTTATAAATTAATTGCGGTTCTATCGCATTATCACTAATGGTAATATTGTCGTAGAGTTTTTGTTTAATCGCATCAATTTTATCAGTATTAGCATGAATAGTTAGTAATGCCTCACCTTCGGCGACTTTATCACCTACTTTTTTGTGTAACATAATTCCAACAGATGGATCGATAACATCTTCTTTGGTTGCACGACCTGCGCCAAGTTGCATTGCTGCAATACCAATTTGGTCAGCAATAATTCTTGAAACATAACCTGATTTAAGTGCTGGTAAGGCAATTTGGTAAGGAGCGCTTGCTAATTTTTCTGGATTATCAACAACTGAACTATCTCCACCTTGAGCTTCAATTAATGTTTTGAATTTTTCAACAGCTTTGCCATTTTTGATGACTTCTTGTAGTTTTTCACGAGCTTCATCCAGTGTTTTGGCTTTATTGGCTAATACGACCATTTGACTGCCAAGTGTTAACACCAATTCAGTTAAGTCAGCCGGACCATGACCTTTTAAAGTGTCAATGGCTTCTTTAACTTCAAGGGCATTACCAATTGCAAAACCAAGTGGTTGTGACATGTCTGAAATAATCGCCATGGTTCTACGACCAATTTGATTACCAATATTCACCATTTCATGAGCTAATTTTTCTGAATCAGCCATGTTTTTCATTAAGGCTCCGTCTCCAGTTTTAACGTCTAAGACAATCGCATCTGCACCTGCAGCTAATTTTTTACTCATAATTGAGCTTGCAATCAATGGGATAGAATTAACGGTAGCCGTTACATCTCGTAGTGAATACAATTTTTTATCGGCTGGTGTTAAGTTGCCTGATTGTCCAATTACCGCAACGCCTTTTTCATTTACCTGATTAATAAAGTCTTGTTTGCCTAATTCAATTTTAAATCCAGGGATCGATTCGAATTTGTCATTTGTGCCACCAGTATGGCCAAGACCACGTCCAGACATTTTTGCAACAGGAACATCTAATGCGGCAACTAATGGTGCAAGTACTAAAGTTGTTGTATCACCTACGCCACCGGTTGAATGTTTATCAACTTTAATACCATTGATTGAGGATAGATCAACCGTATCACCTGAATACATCATAGCACTGGTTAAATCTGCACACTCTTTTGATGTCATACCTTGATAGTAAATCGCCATTAATAACGCACTCACTTGATAATCAGGAATGGTGCCATTGGTGTAGTTAGTAATAAAAAATTGAATTTCTTCTGTGGTTAATGCATTACCATCACGTTTTTTTTCAATAATATCTACAAATCTCATTATATCTCTCACTTAAAACAATTAATCAAATTAGTCTATCAACTTGATTATATAAAATTTACATAAACGTCTGTACCGATTATGTTTGAAAATATAGTCAAAAAGTTTTAACTACAGTAATGTGCTTTTTTTATCTATTTTTATCCATTTTACTTGCAATTGATTTTAACTAATCAAGATCACTCGGCGAAAAAGACCAAGGCAATAATTCACCTACGGTTGTTTCTTGGATTTTCCCTTGAAGATTGGTTAAAATTACGGGCATATCTTTAGCACAAAATTCGCTGATAACTTGTCTACAAGCACCACAAGGTGAAATAGGGCCATCGGTATCACCAATTACCACTAATTTTTTAAACTTGCGTTTGCCCTCTGACACTGCCTTAAAAATGGCAGTACGTTCAGCGCAGTTGGCTAATCCGTAAGAAGCATTTTCGACATTACAGCCTAAAATTGCTTCATCGTCTTCAGTAATGAGCACGGCGCCAACTTGGAATTTAGAATAAGGCACATAGGCTCTTGAGCGAGCAGTTTTAGCAAGTTCGATTAACTTTTCAATTTTCATATCGATAATCCTTCAGGTCTTAATGGTACTATTTTTGATTTTTGGCTTTTGCGTTAACCGATGATTGTAAATCAAGTCGATAAACACCGAAGCCTAATTCATCTTTTTCAATAAAATTAATTGGATAAAGTGAATGTTTCTCTATATAAGCTTTTGCTTCATCCGTTGGTGAAGATTCAAAGCGAATATCCAGTTTTTTATCGCTAACAATTGGTGCAATTCGCCAATTATTATCTACCGTGACATTAACCATACCCGCTTTTTTTGTGGTATTAGTAATATAAGCCGACAAAATAACCCTTAAATCATCCGGTGAGTTGAATTTAACATTATTTTCACCTGTACCAGGGAACGTACCGGTGTAGGCACGATAATTATTGGTCGCAATTAAAAATACTTGATTAGGATCAATAGGCTGTTGTTGATAAGTTAGATTTTTTATTCTTTCCGATGTTGGATTGATTAACTTGCAGTTGCCATCATAACGCGGTGGTGCTGTGACATCAATTTGATAACTTACGCCATCAATTGTATCGAAATTATAAGTTCTAAACTTATCCCAATTAATTAGATATTGTGGTTGAGTCGAATTAACATCGATTTGATTATATATACCGGCTGCACATTCTAGCCATTGTTTAACATCTTTACCGGTAATTTTAACTGCACTTAAAATATTTGGATAAAGGTAGATATCGGCAGCATTTCTAAATGATAAGTCACCTTTTTTAACATCAACATATGCGCTTGGATCGTTCTTTCTTCCACCCACTTTAAATGGTGCAATCGCTGATAAAATTGGTAATCCATCCAAATCTGGATCGCCTTGAATAAACTGTTTTACATAGTCAATTTGTGCATCACTAATAATTTGTAGTGCGGATGTATCTTCAACGAGCGCTAGATAGCTGTTGATATCGCTAGAAACTTTACCAATCGGTTTTCCTACAAATTCACGGGTACCTTGATGATCTTGCTTTAAAATTTCGACAATCTGTTGATCGGCTTGTACTAAGGCTTTTTTATTTTTTAAATCGTAAATAGGTCGAGCTTCTGATTTCCCTGATGTCACTTTCCAAGTAGAGTTATCACCCTCAAGTACTAAATCAACTACACCTAAGTGACTACCCCATTGACCAGGCATAACGGCAGGGACATGATTGATGTTACCTGTTTTGATATCGGTATTAGGTAAGGATTTATAATCATCACTCGGGAAAACGCCATGTGAATGACCAAACATAATGGCATTAATACCCTCAACTTGACTTAAATAATAGACGGAATTTTCCGCTAACGCTTTATATGGTTCAGCAGATACTCCAGAGTGTGGAATGGCAATAATAACATTAGCACCTTGTTTTTTCATTTCAGGGACTAATTTTTTTGCAGTTTCAGTAATATCTTTTACTACTACTTTTCCATTTAGATTAAGCTTGTCCCATTGCATAATTTGTGGCGGCACAAAACCGATATAGCCAATTTTAATGATTTGTTGGTTACCATCTCTATCAACAACAGGGGTATCAATAATAATATATTGTTGAAAGTAGGGTTTGCCAGTTTTGGCATCATAAACGTTGGCATTCACATAAGGGAATTTAGCCCCTGAAAGACTTTTTTGTAAATAATCTAAACCAAAATTAAATTCGTGATTACCAATATTGCCAACAACATAATTAAGTGTGTTCATCGCTTTATAAACAGGATGAATATCACCCTCTTTTAAACCTTTGTTCAAGGCATAATCAGCCATAGGGCTACCTTGAATCAAATCTCCATTGTCAACAAGTACGCTGTTTTTTACTTCGCTTCTTGTTTGATGAATTAGATTTGCCGTTTTGACTAATCCAAAAGTATCAACAGGCTGATCTTTGAAGTAATCAAAGTTCATCATGTTGCCATGTAAGTCAGTGGTTTCAATTATTCTTAAATCAACGGTTGCGGCTTGAAGGGAGCCAGAAATGAATAGGGTTAAAAGGGATAAAGTTAATTTGTTTTTTTTCATATAAATCTCCTATTTTTCTGACTTTGTTATCCACTAACTTGTTATTGGTAGTGACTTTTGGTATTTAATAAATCGTTCTATAATTGCAGGATGATATCTTGCATCATTGACTGCTTTTTGTAGTGTTTGTTTGTCATCTAAGGTAAACAATGACAAAACATAATTTGTTAATTGTTCTTTTACTGAATCTTCAACAAAGGCGGCATCAATACCACATAATGTAATATCCAATAATTCTAATCTTGAAAAACCAAAAATGGATGAGGCAAGGTGGTACTCTTTTTCAATATCTGTACCAAAAATTCCAGCATCATCGGTATTTAAGGTGATGCGTACACCATAATCATAAAGCTGACGTACAGGGTGATTTCGAATATCCCCATGAAGTTCATTAACGAGTATCCGATTACTGGTCAATGCGATTTCTAAAGTAACTTTTTTATTAATCAACTCCTGAATTAGGTTATGATTCTCAATAGCACGGATACCATGACCAATTCTTTGTGCGCCGTGTTTAAGCGCTTGAATAATACTTTCAGCAGACTCAATTTCACCAGCATGATAGGATTTTTTTAGTTTAAGCTGAGTTGCTAACTCATGTGCATCTTTAAAATCATCAAAATGACCAAAACGTTCGTTTCCAGCAATATTAAATCCAGTGATAAATTGGTGAGGATTTTCTTTAATAAAACGTAATGTATCATAAACAATTTTAGCGCCTAGATGCCTAACACCGATTACATGATACCTTACCGTAATCTTATAATCTTTTTGTACAGCAATAATGGCGTTATCCATTTGGTTGAGTGTTTGTTGGAATCTTTCTTTGTTCCAAATAATTTCGCCATCAATTTCGGTAGTACAGATATGAAAAGGGGATAAGAAAAGCTCGCAATAGATTAATCCTTGCTTGGCGTTTCTAATGAGAAAATCGTAAGTAATTAGATAATAATCTTCGGGTGTTTTTACAAAATTGGAAACAGTGTCATAAGTTTGAATGAATTGAACAAAGTCAGTTTCATCATAGCAATAACGACCATTTTTATACTCGTTTGCATCGTATTGACCCACTTTATAACATAATGATTCAGGGAAAACGATATTATTTTTATTGGCTAACTGTTGAGCCATAAAAGGCGTAATACTACCTTCAATATGCTCATGTAAAATGACTTTTGGTACGGTATGTGTATTCATTTAATATTTAATCTAGTTTATTTTGCCAATTGAGTACAAATAATAATGATATGAAAAACACTTATTGGAAAGCTTAGTATAGTAACCTTAGCTTTGCTCATCATAATTTTTGCTATTTTACCTTGAACAGACATCTTATTACCATACATTTTGTGTGACTTAATTAGTTTTTATGCAGTAATATGCAATAAAAGTCATTTTAACTCATTAAATATTTTTGAAGAAGGCAACAACCAAGGTTGTTGCCAGTATTTTGATTATGGAAAGTTTTATTTAAAACACCATAAATAATTAATTATTATTGGCTGTAGTTGTTTTATTTAAGTCATCGTTTTTAAAAATAATCATAAACACGATAGCCAACAATAAAGAGTAACCAGCAAAAATTAGCCAAACTGTACGCCAATCAGTAAGACCATCCGTTGTGTAATAATCAACAACAAAGCCACTAATTGTCGAACCTAAATATGCCCCGATACCATTAGTCATGATCATAAATAGACCTTGCGCACTATTACGGATGCTTGGTGAGACTGATTTTTCAACATACATTGAGCCAGAAATGTTATAAAAATCAAATGCACACCCATAAACTATCATTGATAAAAGCAGTAATATAAAGCCAGTTGGAGATGGATCACCATAAGCAAATAGACCAAAACGAGCTACCCAAGCAAGCATACTGATTAACATGACATATTTGATGCCAAGTCGTTTCATAAAAAATGGAACAAACAGAATAAACACCACTTCAGACATTTGCGAAATAGACAATAACACCGAAGGATATTTTACTACTAAGCTTTCGGTATATTCTGGAATGCTTTTAAACGAAAGTAAGAATGGGTTACCAAAAGTATTAGTTATTTGTAAAATACCGCCAAGGAATACGGCAAAGATAAAAAAGATCGCAATTCTAGGGTCTTTAAATAATACGAATGCATCTAAACCTAAAGAGCTTGCTAAAGACTTTCTATTTGAGTTGTCTTTAGTAATGTTAATTAATGGTAGTGTTAATGAATATAAGCTAAGTAAAACTGAACCAGCCGCCGCAATATAAAGTTGCATATTACTTAATCCATATTCTAAGAAACTCACTAACCACATGGCTGCAATAAAGCCGATAGTTCCAAAAATTCTTATTTTCGGAAATTGCGAAATAACATCAAGATTTTGTGCTTCTAAACAAGAATAGGAAATTGAGTTAGAAATTGCGATGGTTGGCATAAACGCAAGGCAATGAATCAAAATTATCACTACCATCAAAAAAGGTGATGTGATTGATGCTGCAATAAATAACGTGATGGCACCAATTAAATGACAAAGCATAAATAAACGATTAGCTGGAATCCATCTATCTGCGACAACTCCAAGTAAGCCAGGCATAAATAAAGAAGCTATCCCCATTGTGCCATAAACTGAACCTACGGTTACACCATTAAAATGTAATGTCTCCATCATGTAAGAACCTAAGGTGATCAGCCAACTCCCCCAGATGAAAAACTGTAAGAAAAATATAATTTTAAGTTTAAACTTAATATTCATTTTGATTCCTTATTAAATGACATATTTGATAATCTTCCGCCTAACAATTACTAATGAATAAATTTATATATAAACAAGCACTATTATCAATTTTATAGTGCTCAAGCTATCAATATTTAGTTAAAAAAAATGGCAGTTGATCTGCCATTTTCAATTATTGATTTAATAGTACAGATTCTAACGCAACAGTTATCATCTCTTTAAAACCAATCTGACGTTGTTCTGGTGACATAGCATCACCTTTACGGATGTGATCCGAAACCGTACAGATTGCTAATGCTTTCGCACCATATTCTGCCGCTACACCATAAATACCTGCAGCTTCCATCTCTACGCCTAGAATGTTGTATTTTTCCATGATATCGAACATTTCAGGATCGACACTATAGAAAAGATCAGCCGAAAATAGGTTACCTACTTTAACGTTTACACCTAAATTTTTAGCAGCATTAACAGCATTACAGGTTAAACCAAAATCGGCAATCGCAGCGAAATCATTATCTTTAAAACGTAAACGATTGACTTTTGAATCGGTGCAAGCCCCCATGCCCACGATCACATCACCAAGGTTTACATTAGGGCTAATGGCACCACAAGAACCAATGCGAATGATATTTTTAACACCGTAGAACTTAACCAGTTCGGTTGCATAGATAGAACAAGATGGAATACCCATGCCATGCCCCATGATTGAAACTTTTTTCCCTTTGTAATAACCAGTAAATCCTAACATGGCTCTTACATTTGTTACTTCTTGTGCATCTTCTAAAAATGTTTCAGCAATAAATTTTGCGCGTAGCGGATCGCCTGGCATCAAAACTGTTTCTGCAAAAGCATTATCAACAGCGTTAATATGTGGGGTAGACATCTAATTCTCCTGATCTTCAATTCAAAAAAGTATTACATTAACTTCATTTGCTTACTTACTAATAAAAGATTTACCATATTCCATTGGTGATAAATCAAAATAGTCAGCGACACTTTGTCCAATATCGGCAAACGTTTCACGATGACCTAATGAGCCTACTGGTACACTATCACCATACACCAAAACAGGAATATGTTCGCGAGTATGATCAGTACCGGCCCAAGTTGGATCGCAACCATGATCTGCACTGATAATTAACAGATCGCCTGGTTCAATTAGCGCTAACATTTCAGGTAAGCGACTATCAAAATATTCTAATGCAGCAGCATAACCAGCTACATCACGTCTGTGTCCATAAGAGGAATCAAAATCAACAAAATTGGTAAATACAATGGTATTATCTTTAGCTTGTTTGATTTCTTCTAACGATGCATTAAATAATGCTTCAATGCCGGTTGCTTTAATCTTTTTGGTGATGCCAACGTGAGCGTAAATATCGGCGATTTTACCAATCGAAACAACATCGCCTTGTTTTTCGTCAACCAGCTTTTTAATCACAGTTGGCGCAGGTGGTTCAACCGCCAGATCATGACGATTACCGGTTCGCACAAATTCACCTGCTTTTTTACCAACAAAAGGTCTGGCAATAACACGACCAATGTTGTAATTACCTTTATTAAGTTCATCACGTGCGATTTCGCACACTTCGTAAAGTCTGTCTAAACCGAAAGTTTCTTCATGACAAGCAATTTGGAAAACGGAATCAGCTGATGTATAGAAAATAGGTTTGCCACTCGCCATGTGTTCAGCGCCAAGTTCATCAAGAATAACGGTACCTGATGAGTGGCAATTACCAAGATAACCAGGAAGTTTTGCGCGGGTAACGATTTTATCTAATAGATCTTGAGGAAAGCTATTGGTTGTATTGGTGAAGTAACCCCAGTCAAACAGTACTGGAACTCCAGCAATTTCCCAATGGCCAGATGGCGTATCTTTACCAGATGAAATTTCGCTAGCATAACCGTAAGCACCAATAATTTCGCCTTCGGTTTGCATACCTTTAGGGTAATGACCTGTTGATTCGTATGCTGCTTCAATTAATCCTAATTTACCCAAATTAGGTAATTTAAGTGTACCACTGCGTCCTTGTTCTGCATTGCCTAATGCGCATTGTTCAGCAATATGACCTAATGTGTCGGAACCTTCATCCCCAAACTTTGCTGCATCTTTGGCACTACCAATCCCGAATGAATCTAGGATCATAATAAAAACTCTTTTCATAATTTCCTCGAACTTATCAAAAACGGATCTTGCTACAAGTTATCTTCGTACTCGCATTTTACTTTTCGCTTATATGGGTACGGGTTAAGGAAGAACAGCCACTTGAACAATCTTTCATACTTACTTTCATACTTAGCTGTCTATTTTATAATACTCATTTAAGTAATTACACCTTTGATATGATATCTTGATGATAACGTCTATTATTTGCACTAAATGTATCTGTAAACAGTAATCTGTTTAATTGTAATTTTAAAAAAACATCGCTCATATATCTATAATACATGATCTAAAAAAACAAAAAAGATTTAAGCATTACTTTAACGGTTTATTTGATTAATTGATCCTCCAAATTCGATCATTATCACATTTTTGTAATTAAAATGTTAATAAATGTACATATTTTGAGTTCCAAGAATCTTATAATAATGAGTGAGTAAATAATTAATAATATAAGATTAACCAATGTGATAATATATGTTGCCATATGTGATAGACATCTCAATAAAATCAAATAAAACACTGAAAGCAATTTAAAATTGGCGGTCTATTTCCACCCAGATAAGGTTGTAGTTGATGAAACAAAGAATCCCAAATACTTTTAATCTTGAAGTTTATGCTCAAAAAGTTGTGACCGTAACAACGGTCGAACAATTAATGCAGGTTTGGCAAGATAATCACCAGAATCTGCCCATTATGATCCTTGGTGAAGGCAGTAATACACTTTTTACTTGTGACTTTGAAGGCATTGTGATTGTGAATCGAATTAAAGGCATTACCATCACCGAAACGGAACAAGCATGGCATTTAAAAGTAGGGGCAGGCGAAATTTGGCATCAACTTGTATCACACACTATTGAACACAATATCGCAGGGCTTGAAAATTTAGCATTAATTCCAGGTTGTGTGGGTTCTGCACCAATCCAAAATATTGGCGCTTATGGAGTAGAGTTTCAAAAAGTGGCGGATTATGTGGAATTATTGGAACTTGCTACAGGAAACATCATTAAGGTGACAGATGGTCAGTATGGCTATCGGGAAAGTATTTTTAAAAAGCAATATGCTGATGGTTATGCGGTCATTTATGTCGGTATCAAATTACCTAAACAGTGGCAACCTGTATTAACCTATGGCGAATTGCGTAACTTTGATCCAAAAAGTATTACCCCTAAGATGATCTTCGATAAAGTTTGTGAAATTCGGCTTAGTAAGTTGCCTGACCCAAAGGTGCTGGGTAACGGCGGTAGTTTTTTTAAAAATCCAGTTGTTGATAAAAAAGTTGCCGATAAGCTACTTGAAATTTACCCAACTATGCCAATATATCCACAAGTAAATAATCAAGTCAAACTTGCTGCAGGTTGGCTTATCGATCAATGTGGTCTAAAAGGCTATCAATTGGGTGGCGCTGCAGTTCATCAAAATCAAGCACTTGTATTAGTCAATAAAAATAACGCAACCGCGCAAGATGTGGTTGAATTAGCACGTTATGTTCGAAATGCCGTATTACGAAAATTTTCAGTTAATCTTTCACCTGAAATCCGTTTTATTGGCAAAATAGCTGAAATTGATGTAGACAACTTTTTATAAATAACAACGGTTATAAATTTAGGTTGTCAGTCATTTAGGTTGCAACCAACAATTTATAATTAAACAATGATATTGTAAAAGACGATGAAACATTCATATTCATTTCCTATTTTATTAACAAGCTTATTATTTGTGACAATTGCATTATCGGCACTTAATACCCAAGTACCGCTATGGTTAGTGCGTAATGAATTTTCACTAGGGCAAATTGGTTTAGTTGGCTCAAGTTACTTTACTGGTAACTTGATTGGTACCATTTTTGCGAATTGGTTCATCAGTAAATTTAATGCTCGTTATACTTATACTTACAGTTGTATTATTTTTGCTATTGCTACCATTGGGTTGAGTTTTTCCATGGATTTTTATAGCTGGGTAATATGGCGGTTCTTTATTGGTATTGCTTGCGCAGTGACTTGGGTTGTTATTGAAAGTTGTATTTTAGTAACAGGTACAGTGCGTACTCGTGGAAAAATGCTGGCGGTGTATCTAACTACTTATTATTTAGGCACGGTGTTAGGACAAGCGTTATTACAGTATTTTCCTCAAAATGTATTGTATTTTGGTCTAGTGACCGCTTTACTAATGGGACTTGCGATATTATTTATATTGCTAACTCATTATAAATTACCTAAACGTAAAAAAAGCAGTTTTAATATCATTCCCATGATTGTCAATAAACCGTCACGCATTGGTTTAATTGGTTGTGTGATTGCTGGCATGTTAATCGGATCGCTGTATTCGTTATTACCTGCTTATTATTCTCATTTAGGTTATAACGACACTCAAGTTGCCAATTGGATGATTTTGCTAATTTTATCTGGTGTAATAGCACAAATGCCTGCTAATTGGTGTGCCGATAAATTTGGTCGACAAATTGTATTATTGTTTGAATCAACACTTATGTTATTGGCTTGTGTAATGTTGATATTTAATTGGTTTGATACATTAGCAATTATCTTATTAGGCGCAACAATTTATACCATTTATCCAATCTCTATGGCATGGGCATGTTCATGCGTTAGAAAGCAAGATATTGTGGCGATGAATCAAGCCATGCTATTAACTAATACGTTAGGTAGTCTTGTTGCTCCGGCAGTGATTGCTTTTGTTATGGATAAAACGAATAATACTTATTTATTTGTAAGTTTTGCTATAATCTCACTTTATTTTATTGCCTTATTAGTTAAAAAAAGAGGAATCGATGCGCAGCCACCAAAATCCACTCAAATTAATTGAAATCTTAGCGGACGGTGAGTTTCATTCAGGTGAAGAACTTGCAGCGAGTTTTGGAATAACTCGTGCTGGAATCAATAAATACATGAAAGTACTGCGCGAATGGGGGCTGGATTTTACCTCGGTTCAAGGTAAAGGTTATTGCTTAACTGCCCCGATTGATTTATTAAATAAGAGTAAAATTGATCACTATTATCAAGCGGATAGTCGTTGTGAAATTTTACCCATTATTGATTCAACTAACCAATATTTACTCGATAAAATTGGCCAACTTCACTCGGGTGATTGTTGTGTAGCGGAGTTTCAATCAAAAGCGCGCGGTCGTCGTGGACGAAAATGGTTTTCACCGTTCGGCTCTAATCTCTATTTTTCCATGTATTGGCAGTTAGAGCAGGGTGTGGCTGCTGCTATGGGAATGAGCTTAGTTGTCGGAATTGTGATAGCAGATACTTTAAGGGAGTTATCGGGTCAAGATATTAAAGTAAAATGGCCTAATGATCTTTATCTTAACGATCAAAAATTAGCGGGAATATTGATTGAGTTAGCGGGTAAAACGGGTGATTGTGCGCATGCAATTATTGGTATTGGTGTCAACTTAATGATGACTAATCCCGATCCTAATATTGTTAACCAAAAATGGGCAAATTTAGGTAAGGTCGATCGTAATTTGTTAGTCGCGCGTATTGTCAAAAATTTAAACATTAAATTATCTGAATTTGAAAAACAGGGCTTAGCGCCTTTTATTAGTGATTGGAATCGATTGGATAACTTCGCTAATCGTCCAGTAAAACTGTTTATTGGTGATAGTATTATCCGAGGGATTGCTAAAGGCATCAATGAGCAAGGCGCTTTAATGCTAGAGCAAGATGGCAAACTCAATGCACATATTGGTGGTGAAATCTCATTGCGTGGTGATGAGTAACCCATAAAAAACTATTCCATCTATTTAATGGAATAGTTTTTAAATCAGTAATTAAATTTTGTCTTTTTTACTTTTAAAACCAAGCACTCTTAACGCATTGGCTGTTACGATAGCTGTTGTTCCTGAATCCGCTAATACCGCTAACCATAATCCGGTATAACCGAATAAACTTGTTAACAAAAACACCAACTTGATCCCTAATGCAATAGTGATATTTTGCTTAATATTACGGTTAGCAAAACGAGTTAAACGAATTAAATTAGGCAAACTTAGTAGGCTATTTTGGGTTAATGCGGCATCGGCTGCCTCTAGCGCTACATCGGTACCGCTGCCCATAGCAATGCCAACGGTCGCCGCTTTCATTGCCGGTGAATCGTTAATACCATCCCCAACCATGGCAATTGAAGTTGTGTTACGAATTTTTTCAATTTCAACCAATTTATCTGCTGGTAATAACTCAGCACGATAATCAATTCCTAATTGACTTGCAATGGCTTTTGCTGCACGTTGATTATCACCCGTAAGCATTAAGGTTTTAAGACCCAATTCATTAAGCGCTTTTATTGCCGTAATAGAATCAGAACGTAACACATCTTGCAAGGCAATCATTCCGACTAATTTTTGCTGTGTCACTAGTACCACAACGGTTTTACCGGCACTTTCCAGTTGATGGATTTGTTGTGCATTTTCATCATTTAAGGGTATCGATACCGTAGTAACTTTACTTGGCGCAACAATATAATAAGTTTGATTATCGATATCGCCTTGGATACCTACACCCGCATTAGCTTTGCGATTACTTGCTTCGATAACTTCGATCTGCTGCTTAGCTGCATAATCAACGATTGCTTTCGCTAAAGGGTGATGTGAACCGCTTTCAATGGCTGCTGCAAGAGTAAGTAACTGTTGTTGGGTAACAGATCGTGCGATGACATCGGTGACTTGTGGCTTGCCTTCGGTTAAGGTGCCGGTCTTATCAAATGCCACCATTTTAATCGAACCAATATGTTCTAAAGCTGCACCACCTTTTATTAATACACCTTGCTTAGCCGCATTGGATAGGGCTGATGTGATAACGGCCGGTGTTGATATTACCAACGCACAAGGGCAACCAATTAATAATAGAGTTAATCCACGATAAACCCAAGTGTACCAATCCTCATTAAATAATAACGGAGGAATGACAATGACCAATAGCGCAAACAGAGCGATCGCTGGAGTGTAGTAACGGCTAAATTTATCAATAAATCGCTCAATGGGTGCTTTACGATCTTCAGCATCTTCAATTAATTGTAAAATGCGATCTACGGCATTTTGTCCTGATTGCGAGATAACTTTTAGTTGAATGGTATTATCCACAACCAGCGATCCGGCTAAAATTTTATCGCCAGATAGATAATTGACCGGAATTGATTCCCCAGTTAAGGCGCTTTCATCAATGTTAGCTTGTTCACTCACTAAAATAACATCAGCAGGTAATCGCCCACCAGATGAAATTTCGATTATATCGTCAGGTTTTAAACTATGACTGGCAACCGTTTTCCTTTTGCCGTCAATAATAACCACCGTTTCTTCAGGCATTAGCTGCACAAGGGATAAAATTCCTTTTTTGGCTTTAGTGGTCGCAACGCCTTCTAACATCTCACCAATCATAAATAAGAAGAGTACCATGGTGGCTTCTTCGGCCGCTCCGATGAATAGGGCACCTATAGCTGAAATACTCATCAATGATTCAATGGCAAATGGTGTACCACTCCGCGTTAATACTAAAGCCTCTTTTAAAATCGGAATCAATCCGACAATTGCCGTAAAGATAAAGGCATATTCACCTGCTGTATGATTCACTAATAAAATAAGGTAACTTATCACAATTAATGAACCTAACACCGCTAACGGTATAAATGCTTTTTTATCAAAACTATGTGAATGCTCGTGATGATGTGCGTGATTAGGGGTACTTTCAAAAATCGGGGAATACCCTAATTCTACTACTTTGTCTTCAATCATTTTTATTACTGCATCGTCATGCTTAGGAACAAAAACGATTAACTTTTCTGTAGAGAAAATAATTTTGGTTTGATTAATGTTTGGCAGTGTTTTAACACCATTTTCGATTTTACTAGCGCAATGAGCGCAATCCATTCCCTTAATTTTCCAAGTCAATTTAATGTCTTGGCTTTTCCGCTCGGGATCTTCGGGAGGATCTTCTATCTCATTTTTTTGCGTTGATCCATGATCATGCCCCTCACAGCAATGCTCCCCAGAATGATTATGATTTGCATCATGGGAATGATGGGTTTCATGTGTATGATTATGAGCAATATTTTGACAATCGCTATGACAATGGGCGTGATTTTCATGGTGGGGATGTGTGGATTTGTTATTATATAACATAACGTTACCTCGCTTCGTGGATGATTTTGATTGTACGCTCAAAAAAATAAAAAGATATCTTTTTTTAATTTATTTGATAGTTAGATCAAAAATATTGAGTACATGACAATTGACGAAACAAATCTAAAAATAACCATTTTTTATTTCTTTCTTCTACTGTATCCCTCTCTTTTTTATGTTTATAATTGTACAAAATAAAATGATAGAGAAAGTTTATGTCCAAAGCTTCATCTTTTCGCCAAAAACAGAGCATTGTCTTTTTAGCTTTTCTTATTACGACCTTTATTATCGGTATTGCCGGGGCGTTACAGTCACCTACCTTAAGCCGTTTCTTAACCTTTGAAGTTAATGTAAATTCCCATTTAGTCGGTCTTTTCTTTTCGATAAATGCTTTAGCCAGCATTGTGGGCAGTTTTCTATTAGCAAAATATTCGGACAAAAAAGGGGATAGACGTTATATCGTCATATTTTGCTGTTTAATGGGGGTTGCCAATAGTGTTACGTTTGCGTTTACGCGCAACTATTTTATACTGATTACGCTGGGGGTTTTATTTGCCGCATTATCATCGGCCGGCATGCCGCAAGTTTTTGCTTTAGCGCGTGAATATGCGGTCAAATCAGGACGTAATGTAGTTGCTTTCAACTCATTAATTCGTGCTCAGTTATCGTTGGCATGGGTATTTGGTCCACCAATTTCATTCGGTTTAGCTTTAAGCTTTGGCTTTACTGTAATGTATCTAACCGCAATGTCCATGTTTATAATTGCAATGTTATTTGTTGCAATATTCTTACCATCAGTCGAAAAAAATCCTACTTCACAACTCAGCAGTGCAGCTGAATTACAAGCGGCTAATATACCACTTTGGAAAAACAGAAATGTCGTTTGTTTATTATTATCTACAGTATTTATGTGGACAGCTAACATGATGTACATTATCGACATGCCACTTTATGTTGACTTAGTTTTACATCTTCCCGACTCTTTACCCGGCATTTTAATGGGGTTAGCAGCGGGTATTGAAATTCCTGTGATGCTTATTGCTGGATTTTTAGTGCCTTATTTGGGCAAGCGAAATCTATTTTTTATTGCCATTATTTGTGGCTTATTTTTTTATATTGGCATGATTTTCTTTACCAGTAAATTTGCTTTGTTAGCACTACAGATATTTAATGCATTATTTATCGGAATTGTGGCTAATATTGGTATTATCTACTTTCAGGATTTGTTACCAACTAGAATGGGCGTAGCTTCGACACTATTTAATAACGGGATTATTTTTAGCGTTATTCTGGCAGGTGTTTTGCAAGGGTTTGTTTCTGATGAATATGGGCATGAAGCTATCTACTGGATTGCGCTTGTGATGGTTGCTGTTTCATTGCTGTTTTGTGCACTGGTTAAAGATGGAAAGAAACGGTCACCTTAAGTAAGCCATCCATTATCTTTTATTTGTTCGTCTTCCAAAACGAATTGGAAGACGATATCAAAATCAATTATTAACCATCAAATTCTTTTAATAACGTTTCATAAAAAGCATAATTTGTTCTTTCATAACCAATAGGTGTAATGGCAATGAAATTACCATTAGCCGCATCCAACTCTTTATTATCATCAAACACCTGCTGATTACGCTTAGCTCTAAACCAAAAATAATCATGACCTTCTGGATCTTTAGTTGGTGCAACCACAAAACGACTGACATCACAATCACCTTGTTTAGTGATTTTTAATCCTTTAATCTGATGAGCATCACAAGCAGGAAAATTAACGTTAAAACAGATATTTTTAGGGGTAGATAATGATAGTAGTTTGCTGATCACTGATTCAGCATGGTATGCAGCACAATCCCATATTGTTGGTTGGTTATCTTCAGTAGAGCATTGGCTTAAGGCAATTGATGGTATTCCTAAAGCTGTTGCCATCATAGCTGCGCCAACCGTACCGGATAAAACCGTTTCAAATCCAACATTTGAGCCATTATTAATGCCCGATAGCACAAGATCAGGCAACTTATCTGCCATTAGATGCTTTATAGCAAATAATGAGCAATCTGCGGGAGTTCCATAAACCGCGTATTCTCGTTCATCACGTTTTGCAACTCGAAAAGGCGCTTTTAAGCTGACCGAACATGATACACCACTTTGGTCAATTGCTGGTGCTACTACCCAAACTTCATGAGCAATTTTATGTGCTACATCCTTTAAAATTTTAATGCCAGATGCATCAATACCATCATCATTGACTAATAAAACGCGATTTACTAATTTATTAAACATCATTCTATTTCCTTATTCAGCAAAAGTATTACATTGATTGATATCACCGCTATCAAATCCTCGTTTAAACCAAGTATAACGTTGCTTAGAACTACCATGTGTAAAACTATCTGGCACAACGTAACCATTACTTTGACGTTGTAAGCGATCATCACCAATAGCTTCAGCAGTCTTTAACGCTTGCTCAATATCGCCAACGTCTAAAATATTTTTTTGTTGCATTGCATGCCCCCACATACCAGCAAAGCAGTCGGCTTGTAGCTCTAATTTAACCGATAATTGATTGGCGAACACTTCAGATTGGCCTTGCTTTAATTGTTCTATTTTATTGAACACACCCAGTAAATTTTGTACATGATGACCAATTTCATGTGCTATGACATAACCTTGGGCAAAGTCACCACCACCACCAAGTTGTTGTTTCATCTCTTGATAGAATGAAATATCCAAATAGACAGTTTTATCAACACTGCAATAAAATGGCCCCATAAAAGTCTGTCCAACACCACATGATGTTCTTGTTGAACCCGTATATAAGACTAATTTGGGAGGAGTATAGGTTCTACCTAAATGAT
Source organism: uncultured Gilliamella sp. (assembly GCA_946481345.1). Taxonomy (GTDB): domain Bacteria; phylum Pseudomonadota; class Gammaproteobacteria; order Enterobacterales; family Orbaceae; genus Gilliamella. The sequence continues at coordinate 30,771 of CAMLMY010000025.1, forward strand.
TAAACTCTTGTTGCCAGTAATCTTCAGTACTCGCTAAAATGACCGATGTAAACTTAGCAGCATCTTCATCATTAATGGAATATTGATTTGAGCTTAGTGATGAGCTATTGGAGTCAATTAGGTTAGGATTAAGTAAGCCGGTCAAATCAACACCATAATAACCCGCAACCAAAACTACGATAAATAAAACAGCTCGACCTTTACCACTTATTGGGATCCTTATTCCTGAATCGCTTCCATATTGTGAGCGGCGATCTTCAATATTATCACTCTCTCTTTGGTCTCTCCAACGCATAGGGAACACCTCATCAGTTTTGCTTAAATTATTTTAAAGGATAAAAGGGTAGGATACTAGATTAAGTTAATTTAATATCAAATAATGCATTGATTAATCTACTTTTATCTGTGTAATTATCTGTATCAAAATAATACTAAGTAGGTATATCACTTATCTTTTAAATTGTTTAAAAAAAAACTAACTCCAGTTTATAATGGATAGATGTTTATCGTTATGACTATTACGTTCTTTTTATAGTTTGTATTGTATTTAAAATTTAAAATCGGACTAATTTTTACAGAAGATGGATATTTTATAAAATTACTTTTTATTTGAATGGCATTTTTATATCTCAATGGGATATTACGCTAATTATCAATTAAAGAAAATTTAACCGTAGAGATTTTTAAATTCATTATACTTCAAAAACTACGAATCGTTATGATATTTCAACTTTACTTTTCGATGGTGAACAGGATTTTGAACGATCGAATATTAATACTATCAATCTGATAATGTCCATATATTTCAATGCGTAATGAACGTATTGTATTTATTATTCTAGATATATCGGTATATTTTAAATTCTAACGTAATTTCTTTAAAAATATATCTCACAATTTTACAAACCTGATAAATAACGATAACTGAAATTTTAGACTTGTTTATTTTTAAATAGGGCATTGGGTAACGACTCTGGTCGAACGTCCATTTTTTGCATATACAAACAACTAATTCTCGCCAAAAAAGTGGACAAAAGTCGCCTCTATGATATAAACAAAAATCATAGGA
>CAMLMY010000026.1 GCA_946481345.1 uncultured Gilliamella sp.
AATACCTATGGATTAGCGCGTAACTTTAAAGCCAGTTTTTCATATCGATTCTAGTGTGTATATTCAAATTCTGCTAAATAATGAGCAGAATTTGAAAATTGCAATTCATTTTATTGATATTACATTATGCTTTTAAAAATTTTGTTCTCCTTTCAAAAAGGAATGTTTAATTATGGATACGATTTATTTTAATCTTTGAGATAGCCGAAGTTTGACTTTTTTGCACTTAAAAAAAGCTGCAATCTAATGACTCATTTTTTTAGTTATCTTGATGTGATCAAAGAAGTATCGAATTAAAACGAAGTTAAGCAATAAAATTGGGTAATTTATTTTTTTATGTCACAATGGGATGAATTGATGCAGTTTATCTTCAAAAATCTTTTTTATAAAATGCATGAAATAAGCCATATAAAAGTGTTTATTCATTAACTATTTTATAAAAACAGGATTTTTATATCGTAAAATCGATTTAACTCAAGTCAAATTATCTGCCAACTAAAAAATATCAAGAGGAAAAAGTAAATGACTCAATCAAGACACACAAAAGGTCTGGAAAATATCGAATCATTATATGGTGAAATGGGAGCCAATGGTTTAAAAAATAACGCAAAATTAGCGCCGAAATTCGAAGAATATATTTGTGATTTTGCTTATGGTGATATTTATAGTCGTCAAAGTTTATCCTTGTTACAAAAACAGATTGTCACCATATCTTCGCTTATTACTCAAGGTTGTGTGCCAAAAGAGTTAAAAATGCATATTCATGGTGGCTTAAATGCTGGATTAACGGAAGAACAAATTTTAGATATTTGTGTTCATTGCTTACCTTATGTAGGCTTTCCTCGTGTTACTAGTGCATTAGAAATTGCCCACCAAGCATTTGAAGAAAGAAAACCGAAATAAACCATTCAAAACAGCACACATTAATTTTAATATCACACGTCAATGTGAATGAAATGCCATAAAAATTCCATAAAAATATTTTTTATGGTATCCACAAGGATAATGATTAATAAATAATCTTAATGATTTCCTGATGAGTTAAAGTAAAACATAGCGTTTGGATTGTTTAATCCATATAACCAAAAACAGGGTTCGACCTAAACTAAATAAAATATAAGAAAACCATAATCCATTATTTCCAAAGACGGGCACGGCAAAGTATTGTGCTATAAACCAAACTAATAACGCCAATAACATTGAGTCGCGTATAGATGAGGTGTAACTGATGCCTGAAAACACGCCATAATAAATTAGTCCTCCAACTGCAACAATAGGGAATACCATTAACCAAGATTGATACTGAAGCGATAGGGTTATAATCTCAGTTTGATTCGTTAATAGTTTTATAATTGCAGTATCAAAGGCTAACCAAATTGCAATCAAAATTATTGGGCAAATAATGCAGGCTTGTAGTGACCATCGTAAAGTTTGATTATAAAGTTGAATATTTTTATTACCTTTAGCTCGACCACTAAAGACGCTTGAAGCATTAGCAAAACCGTCAAATAGATAAGCCATCATGTAATGAATCTGAAATAGAACAGCATTGGCGGCTAATACTTCAGTATTGAATGTTGAACCAATCGAAATAAAGTGGTTAGTTACCGTTAATAAACAGATGGTGCGAATCATTAAATTAGTATTAACTAAAATGACCCCTTTTAATGATTGCCATGACAAAATAGATTTTACATCTATTTTTTGCTTAGTTTTGGGTAAGTACTGGTAGATAAACCAAATACCGACCAAAGTACAACAGATTTGAGCAATCAGTGTCGCAAAAGCCACTCCTTGAATGTCCCAATGCATCCACCAAACAAAAAGCATCGCCATTATAATATTTAGTAGATTGATAAAGACTTGTAAAAACAGCACGGCTTTTACTTTGGATATCCCCATTAACCAGCCGACTAGGACATAATTAATCAGAACAAAAGGGGCTCCCCAAATTAAAATCGAAAAATAGAGATCCGCATAATGCTGTACATCTTGATTAGGTTGGATGATGTGCATTGAGGCACTAAAAATTAACTTTTGAAAAATAATAAATATCAAACCTAAAAAAAGAGCAATAAACAGAGGTCGGATAAGAGACGATCTTAATAATAAATAATCATCCAAAGCTTGTGCAGCAAAACCAGTAGTACTGACCCTTAAAAATCCAAATAGCCAATAAATGGTATTAAATATTACTGTTCCTATGGCAATACCAGCAATAAAGGCAGGATTAGGCAAATGACCAACTAAAGCCGTATCGACTACACCAAGTAGTGGGGTGGTAATAGTTGAGAGAATAAACGGAATAACTAATTTAAGATAATCTTTAAACTGATATTGATGATTCAATGTTGATGAATGGGTCATTTTTAAAAACCTAAAATTGATTCAAGTAACTGTTTAGAATAAGGATTTTTAACTTGACTTAATTGTTCTATTTTATCAATGTATTCAACGATTTCACCTTTATAAAAAAAGGCAATTTTATCACAAAGGTAAGTGATTGTGGTGAGATCATGGGTAATAAAAATACTGGTTAGATTAAGCTGTTTTCGCAAATCGGCAAGTAGTTCTAAAATTTGGGTTTGGACCGAAATATCTAATGAGCTAACTGCTTCATCAAATAAAATAAATTGAGGAGAGCAGGCTATAGCTCTTGCAATGCAGACGCGTTGCAATTGACCGCCACTCATTTCGTGTGGAAGCCGCTCATAAAAAGAGCTGTCTAATCCTACTTGTTCTAATAAAACATTGATACGCTTCTTTCGATCATTTTTAGTTAACTTTTCATAAATATCAAGCGGTTCAGCAATAATCTGTGCGGCAGTAAAATAGGGGTTAACAGACGCATTATAATCTTGAAATACTGCACTGATATTTTTACGCATGGCGGATTTTTTCCATGCACGAGTACTAATATCTTGCCCATTAAAATAAATTCTGCCACTGTCAGGTTTTTCTAAGCCTAAAATTAGCTTTCCTAATGTACTTTTACCACTACCACTCTCACCAATAATGCCGAGACACTCACCTTGTTTTAAATCGAACGATACCCCTTTAATAACCGCCGTTTTTTTATGGCCAAACAAACCTTGGTTGGGTTGTAGAAAAGATTTTTTAACATTAGTAACTTGTAATAACGGTGGCATTAAACTGTCTCCGAGATGGAATTTAAATGCTTCGCATAAGCAACTGCGTTAAATTTATTTAATAATTGCTTGCGAGTATCGATTAGATAGCGAGTATATTCATGTTTAGGATGATAAAAAATCTGATCACGACTGCCCGATTCAACAATCTTTCCTTTATTCATCACAATAATCTCATCGGCAATATGATGAATGACACCTAGATCGTGAGAAATAAAAATCATGGTCGTTTTGGCTTTGATCTTTTCAAGCATTTTTAAAATATAAAACTGGCTAATCGAATCTAATGCCGTTGTGGGTTCATCGGCAATAATAAGTTCAGGCTCTAGCATTAACGCCATACCAATCATTATGCGTTGTAACATGCCACCACTTAACTGATGAGGGTACTTTTTATAAATCTCTTTGGGTTTTTCGAGACCTATATTTTCAATCATCGCTAACGTTTTAGCAATAGCATCGTTTTTGTTAATAATGAGATGCGCTTGCAAGGTTTCGACCACTTGCTTACCAATGCAATAAAGTGGATCAAAAGCACTCATTGGGTGTTGTAAAATTATCGAAATGACACTACCACGCATTTGATTCAACGTCTTTTTATTCTGTTTTAATAGATCGAACGCTAAATTAGCATTTTGAGGTTTAAACAGGATTTGCCCAGTCACGCTAAAGTAGGATTCTAATAAGCCGATGATCGCTTTACATGTCAAACTTTTGCCACTGCCACTTTCCCCAACAATGCCTAAGCATTGATGATGATTGACCGTAAACGATATATCATCGAGTAGCTTATCCCCCTTATCAAGGGAAACGGTCAGTTGTTTTACGGATAGCAATGGGCTACTCATACAGTTTTTTCCTTTGGATCTAAAATATCTCGTAAGCAATCACCCAACATATTAAATGCTGCCACAACGATTAAAATGGTTATACCCGGAAAGACCATTTGCATCGGGTGCTGTGTCATTACATTTTTTGCTTCACTTAACATTAATCCCCATTCAGCGGTAGGCGCTTGGACGCCTAATCCAATAAAAGACAAAGCCGAGATATTTAAGATTACCCAACCCGTATCTAACGTTGCTAATACAACCAGTTCTGACAGTATATTAGGCAATAAATGACGACAAATGATAAAGGAATGTGGTGCGCCAATGGCTCGTGAAAAAAGAATATAATTTTTTCGACTGTACTTGATCACTGAACTGCGAATCATACGACTGTACCAAGCCCATTTAACGACAATATTAGCAATAATGACGTTTTCAATACCTACGCCTAACACACCAACAATAGCCAAAATCATCACTTGGCTCGGAAATGAGAGCATAATGTCACAAAGGCGCATTATACATTCGTCAAGTTTTCCTCGCTGATAACCAGAAATAAGACCGATGACACTCCCAACGATTATGGTAATGATCATAGTTAACAGTGATAAGAATAGGGTTGAGCGAATACCGTACAGGAGTCGTGAAAAAATATCTCGACCAAGATGATCACATCCAAGCCAATGGTCACTCGATATTGCAGCATATTTACGGACGATGCGAACTTTATTGGGATCAAACGGTGCAATATAAGGGGCTAATATGCCTAAAATAATCATTGTGGTGATGATGATCAGGCAAATTAACGCCGTTTTATTGTTAATCAGTTTCTTAGTTAGATTCATATGGCACCACCATTATCACGTAATCGAGGATCTAGCCATTGATGAATAACATCTACAATAAAGTTACATACCACAAATAAAATAGCCATAATCAATATATAAGCTTGAATGACGGGATAATCGCGATTCATAATAGCTGCGATACACAAACGACCCAATCCCGGCCAAGAAAATATATATTCGACAACAAAAGAGCCAGCGATTAGTTGCGGAATGGTCATGCCTAAGGCGGTGATAGTCGTATGCAGTGAATTAACAAGCACATGTTTAACTATAATCGTTTTTTCTTTCAAACCTCGACAGCGAGCATAAAAGACCGAATAATTATGCATATTTTCAAGCATATTATTGCGAATAAAACGGATATAAGTTGAGATATAAACAAACGATAAAGTTAAAGTTGGTAGAATCAGATTTTGCCATGAGCCATAACCATTGGTAGGCAGTAAATCTAAGTAATTGGCAAACAGCCAAATAAAGAGTAAACCTAACCAATAACTCGGCATTGCCGTGCCAAGAAAAATAATAATACGAACGATATGATCGAAAGCTGAATTAGCAAAAATCGCACATAGCACACCTAAAATTAAACTGATAATCAGGGTAAATGCAAATGATGACATTGCTAAAACTAAGGTTGGTATTAAGCTGCGAATCATCTCATCCCAAACCAGTCTGTCTCGATGAATAAAAGAACGACCAAAATCAAGATGTAAAACATCATAGAGCCAAATAAAATATCGTTCAAAAAAAGGCTTATTTAATCCGAGTTCTTGGCGCATACTTTCAATAGCATCTGGGGTTGGCATGATTTCGTTTAAGCGTAATGCAACTTCAGCAGGATCAGAAGGTGCTAGATTGATAAGTAAAAAAGCGATAAAAGAGATACCGAATAATATCGGTATCATCATCGTTAAACGTTTAATAATATAATTTAACATTATTGGTCAATAATATTAGTCTTTTAAAAATACATTTTCTCAAATGGAATATCAAATTGAGAAGGGGCGAACTCAATTCCTTTTAAAGATTTAACCGCAATCGCACGATTACGCTCATAAGTCAGCGGAATATAAACCGCTTCATTATGTAAAGTTTCTAACACATAACGGAATAGATCTTGTCGCTCTTTTTCATCCGTTGAAATTAATGCTTTACTGATACTTGCATCAATTTGTGGTTTTTCTTTTAAACCTTGTTGTGCCATGTAATCACCATATACAGGTAGTTTCATCCCTGATAAAAATGATTGTGGATCATATGGCGTACCCCATGAAATATCAAACACCATATCAAAATCACCTGCTTTTTGGCGATCACGATAACCTTGTTCTTCTTCACCATGAATATTAAGTTTTAATCCGACTTGCTCAAATTCATCTTGCATATATTGGGCAATTGTTTTTTGAGATGCGGTATTACTGTCGTAATATAAGGTAATTTCAAAAGGTTTACCGTCTTTTTGACGATAATCTTGACCTTTAACTTTCACCCAACCAGCTTTATCAAGTAGGGTTTCTGCTAGTTTAGTGTCATATACATAAGGTTTTAAACCAAGATTTGCATAAGGAATATTGGTTGCCATTAATGTATCAGCAGGCGCTTCACTGTTATTGAAAATACCCTCTGAGATATCTTTTTTACTGATGATATGTTCAATTGCTTGGCGCACATTCACATCGCTAAGTTGGCTTCGGGTCGTATTCATTAGAACAATTCGGCTTGAAACCGGTTTAGACATTAAGGTTTGAAACTTATCCATGGTAGAAAAACGTTCGAACGAATCAGCATCAACCATATTTTTACCATAAATCAGATCGATCTCGCCTTTTTCCAATGCCATTAGTCGGCTTTGATTATCTGCGATAACTTTCATTGTTACTTTTTTTAGGATTGGTTTTGTTCCCCAATAAGTTGGATTTGCGTTAAATACTGCATATTGATCTTTCTTATGATCACCTAAAACATACGGGCCAGTACCAATGTAAGACTTAACCCCATTTTTAGTTTCGCCGTCGATCATAGAGTTAGGTGAAATAAAACGCATTGGACGAGTTACGGCAATCTCAATCATGAAAGGGTAGTAAGGTTCAGAAAGGTTAACTTGTAGCGTATAATCATCTACCGCTTTCACTTCAGTAATTAAGCGCACCATTTCTAACCAAGTGTGACGGACTTTATTTGATAATACCGCATCCCAGTTTAGTTTTGCACTGTGTGCATCAAATTTTGCGCCATCGCTGAATGTAACGTCTTTTCTGAGTTTGAATGTGTATGTTTTACCGTCGTTAGTGATAGTCCAGCTTTCCGCGAGCCAAGGCGAAAAAGTACCGTCTTCGTTGTAGTGAACTAAAGATTCATACAACATATTTTGCGCCCACATTTCACCTGAGTATAAATGCGGATTTAAATCACGAATATCACGAAAATTGGCGAAAGTAATATCATCTTTAGCAAAACAGTTAAGGCTAAAGCTGCTTAAAATTAGAATGATGAGTATTTTTTTTAAATGAGGGAAATTAAAAGACATACCTATTCCATGAAATAATTATTGTTAGGGGAGGCGGATGATACAATAAATGAGAATGATAATCAATATCATTTGAACGGGATGATTTAAAAACAGACAGAATGCGGATATTTATATTCAATTAACAAATAATACCACATTTTATGGGGTTAATCTTACTAAAAATTAACATTCATAAAGACTAATGTTTAAAAGTAAAATAATAAAACAATTATTATCAAATTACTTTATAATGCTTAGGATTATTCATCTTTCGTTTATTTTAGGAATCAATACATGTCATTTGACTCTCTTGGCTTAGATGCCGAGATTTTAAAAGCAATCCACGAACAAAACTACACCCAACCCACACCCATTCAACAACAAGCTATTCCCGTTATTTTATCCGGTAAAGATTTAATGGCCAGTGCTCAAACAGGGACAGGCAAGACAGCTGGCTTTGGCTTACCCATTTTGCAGAAGTTAGTTGAACAGCAAGCAAAGGCAAGCAATCAGTCTCAACCTAAAAAAGGTAAACGTCGATTATATGCTTTGATCTTAGCCCCAACACGCGAATTGGCTGCTCAAATTGGCGAAAATATTCGTGACTACAGCCGGTATTTACCGATTCGGTCTTTAGTCGTGTTCGGTGGCGTAAGCATTAATCCTCAAATGATGAAACTACGCGGAGGGGTCGATATTTTAATTGCAACTCCGGGTCGTTTACTTGATTTGGTGCATCAAAACGCAGTGGATCTGTCGTCGGTTAAAGTGTTAGTATTGGATGAAGCCGATCGTATGTTAGATATGGGTTTTATTCATGATATTCGGCGTGTGATTGCTAAATTACCAAAAAAACGTCAAAATTTAATGTTTTCGGCGACTTTTTCAGATGAGATAAAAGCGTTAGCGCAAACCATTTTAAACTCACCTGAATCTGTTGCTGTGGCAAAAACGAATAGTGCGTCAGAACAAATTACCCAGTATGTGCATCGGGTAGATAAGCGTCGTAAACGTGAATTGCTCTCTTATTTGATTGGTAAAAATCAATGGCAGCAGGTATTAATTTTTACACGAACCAAATATGGAGCTAACCATCTTGCTGAACAGCTAACCAAAGATGGCATTAAAGCTTCAGCGATTCATGGCAATAAAAGCCAAGGCGCTAGAACTAAAGCTTTAGCGGATTTTAAAAATGGTCAAATTAGAGCGTTGGTGGCAACCGATATTGCGGCCAGAGGTTTAGATATTGAACTATTGCCTTACGTTGTCAATTATGAACTACCACAAGTGGCAGAAGATTATGTGCATCGTATTGGTAGAACAGGGCGAGCACAAAATCAAGGGCAAGCAATATCTTTAGTTTGTATTGATGAACTTGCTCAATTAAAATCAATTGAAAAATTGATTAAAAAACCGATTCCAGAAATTTTTACTCCGGGATTCGAAGTTGATCCTAGAATTAAAGCGGAGCCTGTAAAAAAAGCGACAGCAAAGCGTGCTCCAGCAAAAAGAAGACGTGTTGATAAAACGCGAACTTCTAAAAATAACCAGAATAGTATGAAGCAATCTAGTCATCATACATATTCTAAAACGAACTAAATTATCTACAGTAGAAGGATATTATTATGGCTAAGGTTAATCGCAGTCGTCGTTTAAGAAAAAAATTACATATTGAAGAATTTAAAGAGTTAGGTTTCACGGTAAGTTGGTCATTTGACGAAGGGACCAGTGAAGAAACCATTGATAATGTCGTTGATCAATTTATTGTTGAAGCAATACAAGCAAATGGTTTGGCTTATGAAGGAAGTGGTTATTTAAGCTGGAAAGGCATCATCTGCACTCAAAAATTGGGTAATTGCAGCGAAGAAAATCGTGATGTTGTCACTAAATGGCTTGAAAGTCACGGCTTAAAAAATGTCAAAACCAGCGAATTAATTGATATTTGGTGGGATGAATTAGATTTCTAATTTCTAAATATTTAATAAAAATAGCCACCAATGTGGCTATTTTTATTGAAAGATAAGATACCTTTGCTTTACTCAATTCCTTGGCTACGCAGGTAATCCTCATAATTACCCGTATAATCAATCACTTTTTCTGGGGTGATTTCGACAATTCGAGTAGCAAGTGAGCTAACAAATTCACGGTCATGTGATACAAAAAATAGCGTTCCTTGATAAAGCTCTAATGCCATATTCAATGATTCAATCGACTCCATATCCAAATGGTTGGTCGGTTCATCCATCACAATAATATTTGGACGTTGCATCATTAATTTACCAAATAACATACGTCCTTTTTCACCACCTGAGAGGACTTTAACTTGTTTTTTAATGTCATCTTGTGAAAATAATAAGCGACCTAAAATACTGCGTACAGCTTGCTCATCATCGGTTGGCTGTTTCCATTGACTCATCCAATCAAACACAGTTAGATCTTGTTCAAATTCATATTCGTGATCTTGGGCATAATAACCAATATTGGCATTTTCAGACCATTTAATATCACCTTGTTCTGGCGTTAGTTCGCCCATTAAGGTTTTTAATAAAGTTGTTTTACCAATACCATTCGTCCCTAAAATAGCCACTTTTTCGCCAACTTCAACCATTAAATTTAGATTTTTAAATAGTGGTCCGTTATCAAATCCTTTAGTTAAGTTTTCAACAACTAAAGCATTACGGAATAATTTTTTGTCCTGCTCAAAACGAATAAATGGATTTTGTCGGCTTGATGCTTTAACTTCTTCAAGTTTAATTTTTTCAATTTGTCTTGCACGAGAAGTCGCTTGTTTTGATTTAGATGCATTCGCACTAAAACGACTGACAAAAGATTGCAGTTCACTAATTTGAGCTTTTTTCTTGGCATTGTCGGCTAATAAACGTTCTCTGGCTTGCGTGGATGCAGTCATATAGTCATCGTAGTTACCTGGATAGATTCGAAGCTCGCCATAATCCATATCCGCCATATGAGTACAGACCATATTTAAAAAGTGTCTGTCATGAGAAATGATGATCATGGTGCTTTCGCGTTCATTTAAGGTATCTTCCAACCAACGAATGGTATCAATATCCAAGTTATTGGTCGGTTCATCTAATAATAAGATGTCCGGATTAGAAAACAGAGCTTGAGCTAAAAGTACTCGCAATTTCCAACCGGGCGCGATTTCGCTCATTAATCCATAATGTTGCTCAATTGGAATACCGACTCCTAGCAATAATTCACCCGCACGAGCTTCGGCACTGTAACCATCCATTTCGGCGTATTGAGTTTCTAAATCGGCGACTTTAAACCCATCTTCTTCGCTCATTTCTGGAAGTCCATAAATGCGATCACGTTCTTGCTTGATTTGCCATAATTCAGTATGTCCCATAATCACAGTATCAAGAACAGTATATTCTTCAAAAGCAAATTGGTCTTGGCGTAATTTACCTAATCTCTCATGTGGATCTAATGCAACATTTCCTGATGTTGGCACTAAGTCACCCCCAAGAATCTTCATAAAAGTTGATTTGCCACTTCCATTGGCGCCAATTAATCCATAACGATTACCATTGCCAAATTTAACAGATATGTTTTCAAATAAAGGTTTACTGCCAAATTGCATCGTGATGTTATTTGTACTTAACACTAAACTTTTCTCTCGCTTTAAATACATTTTGCTTTAAAGATATTTATCTCTTTAAGCAAAATAGTTGAAATGTGATTTGGCGCACATTATGCCATAAAATGCCTTTTTTGAGGATCTTTGATTTTTTTAACTGTATCAGTTATCCGTTAGGCGATTATGTCTTAAGATAGGATTTATTGATATTACAAATTATTAATATCTATATTTAAAAAAATAATGAATAAATAGATGGATAGAGTGATTAAACCTTTTAACCATTGTAATCAATTTATAATTCAAAAGGTTTACAACTGATAGATGAATTGTTACGATGCGTGCCTATTTATTACTATTTAACTCATTTTATTATGTTTTATCTTATCTTTGTGACTTTGGTTTGGTCATTTTCGTTTAGTTTTATCGCGGTCTATTTAAGTGGACAGGTTGATACTTGGTTTGCGGTTGTAATGCGTGTTTTACTGGCGTTTATTACTTTTCTGCCTTTTTTACGCTTTAGAAACATTCAACTAAACACGATGTTACTTTTAATGGGCGTTGGGGCTTGTCAATTAGGTATCATGTACTTTTTTTATTATAACTCTTTCCAATATATTTCAGTGCCTGAAGTGTTGCTGTTTACTATTTTTACACCGATTTACGTCACGGTTATTTATGATTTATTGCAACATCATCCGTTACGTTTGAGTTATCTTTTTACCGCCATTATAGCCGTAATCGGAGCGGCTATTATTCGTTATGACCATATCAGTACAAATTTCATCATTGGATTTTTATTAATTCAGGGGGCCAATATTGTTTTTGCTTTAGGGCAGGTTGGTTATAAAAGAATTATGGAAGTTACCTCAGTACCACAACATCAAGCTTTTGCATGGGTCTATTTAGGTGCAGTCATTGTCGCAGCAATTGGTTGGCTATTATTCGGTGATGCATCCAAATTGCCAACTACTAATGTACAATGGGGTATTATTATTTGGCTTGGTGTAATTGCATCGGGATTATGTTATTTTTTATGGAATTATGGTGCGACTAAAGTCGATTCTGGAACATTAGCAATTATGAATAATGTCGTCATTCCGACTGGCATTATTGTTAATGTAGTGATTTGGCATCAGTCACTTGATTGGGGGCGTTTTATATTAGGTAGTGTAGTCATTATTTTAGCATTAATCCTACACTACAAAATTAAAAATCGTTCTTCTAACTAAGGTAAATGGGTCATGATGGATAATATCAACGGTGTTGTCACAGATGATAATGCCGTTGATATTAGTAAACTTGATGCAATAGGACCTTGCAATACCTCAAATTGTCTTGCCATCATATAACAATTGATGGCAATAGATACCGAACTTAATAATACGACAACTTGTAACTCTAAAGTCGGTAATCCTAACAGTTTGCCAACTATATAGGTTACAATCGGTAAAATCGCTAATTTTAAAATACAGATCGAACCCGTAATTAGAAACTGGTCGCGGATTTTATACTCCGCAAGTCCCATACCTAATACAATAAGTGATAAAGGTGCGGTCATATCACTCACCATTTTCGTTGACTGATTAATAAAATTGGGTATTGGTAAACCGATATAATTGACGGCAATTCCTGTGAAAATACCAATAATAATCGGGTTTTTTGATACATTTTTTAGTGCCTTTATAAAGCTACGCCCCGAGAGTTTACCCATTTGTACAAACTCAATTGATACGGTTGCTAACGTCCACAATATTAATGCATTAAATATAACAATGATGGCGACAATGGGAATAGCTTGATCGCCGAGTAACATTTTTATAATTGGGATACCAACAAAGACAGTATTGGTGTAGATGCCTCCCATTGCAAATAAAGTACTTTGAGAACCATTTAATTTGAATATTTTCGATGCAATTAAGCAACCAAAAGCAAATACGATAAACGAACCACCAAAAAATACCAATAACAGTTTGATATCAATTTCTGACTGCTCAGAAAAGTGACTCATTATCTGAAATAGCATTATTGGAAATGCAATATAAAAGGTAAATTTAGTTAAACTATCCGTGACCGTTTTTTGCCATCGACCTAACTTTACAGCTAAAAATCCAAGCAATATTAAAATAAATAAAGGCAGAGTAGATAAAAACTGTGCCCATAATGTTATCAAAAAATTCATAAAGATTATGTTATTGGTGATTACGAATAAAGTACCAATCTAATTCAGTTGACCGTTTCGAGTCAAATTGATAACCAGAGAGATTAAAATCTTTAATATCATTACTCTTATCAATGCCATTTTTTATAATATAGCGACTCATAAGCCCACGCGCTTTTTTGGCGTAAAAGCTAATAACTTTATATTCGCCTTTGCTTTGATCTAAAAAAATGGGCTGAATAATTGTTGCTTTCAACTGTTTAGCTTTTATGACTTTAAAATATTCATTTGACGCTAAATTGATCAAAGTCGGATGAGTGGATTTGCTGAGTTCTTTATTGAGATGATCGGTTAGATGATCGCCCCAAAATTGATAAAGATTACTGTTATTGCCATTTTTTAAACGTATGCCCATTTCTAAACGGTAAGGTTGTATTAGGTCAAGCGGTCTTAATACACCATACAGTCCAGATAGAATTCGTAAATGTGATTGAGCAAATTGAAGCTCATTATCATTAAAATCTTCTACATTAAGCCCCTCATAAACATCCCCTTTAAAAGCTAATATCGCTTGTCTTGCATTATTTAAATTAAAATCAGAATGCCAATTTTGGAAACGTTCATGATTTATCTCAGCTAATTTAGGACTGATGGACATCAGTTTAGCCAAATCATCAACCGTTAATTTTTTACAATCTGTGATGAGTTTTTCTGAATACGAAATAAATTGTGGCAAAGTATGTTTTTTAGTTATTAATGGGCTTTGATAATCAAGCGTTTTAGAAGGAGAAATAATCGTTAGCATAAGCGATTGCCTATTGTAATTTGCATAGTTTGGGGTTATTTTACACCTAATCAACCAAAAGAGGAGTGATAAAATGAATCCAACCAAAAAAGATATACATGATATTCGTTCTTGGGCTAGTGTTCGTGAAACTTCTATTGAGATTGCCGAAGCTATTTTTGAATTAGCTAATGATGATGAAAAACTAGCAGAACAGATTTGGGAAGAAGGAAGCGATGAAGTTTTAAAACTCGCTTTTGCTAAAACCAAAGCCGATAAGCTCTTTTGGGGTGAGCAAACTATCGAACGTAAAAACGTTTGACTTATGACATAAATCACGATTTTAAATAAATTTTTTGTGATATACAGGATGTTTAAGTTTTATGAAAATAATAAAATTAATGACTATATTTATTATTTCTATGCCACTATTCGTTTATGCTAATTCGAAATACGCTGATTTAAACCAAAGACAATTACGCAATTATTGTAGTAATAATACTCTTTCAGAAGCAGAACTGACTAAATGTTTAGAAGAAATTTTTCATACCAGTCAAGCTGAGTTAGATAAATCGCAGCAGAATTTTTTAAATGCACTTTCAAATTGGGATGAATACAAAGAGTACATCGTAATTGCAAAAAATAAACTTAAAAAAGCTAATAAAGAATTTATTAAATATCGTGATTTACAATGCGACTTTGCTTATTCGTTAGGGGGCGGAGCAATTGATAATGCTTTAAATATGTATAAATTCTCTTGTCTAGCCGAACTAAATTTTCAACGAGTAAAACTACTTGATCTTTATCGTTCAACATTAAGCATTGTTATAACTGAATGATTAAAAATTATGTATTTTTATTCTCGCTATTTACTGAGACATGTAACGAAAGATTGATTTAGTTATAAAATTAATTTTTTAAGGATTAAATAAATTTTTTGTTACCTAAAGGATATTAAGGTTTTATGAAAATAATAAAATTAATGATTATATTTATTATTATTACACCATTATCTGTTTTTGCTAATTTAAAATATGCTAATTTAAATCAATCTGAATTACGTAGATACTGTGGTGAAAAAGTTTTTTCACAAGTAGACTTAGCTTATTGTTTAGAAAAAATTTTTTATATCAGTGAAGCTGAGTTAGATAAATCGCAATGGAAACTTTTTAATGTACTTTCAAAATGGGATGAAAGCCAAAATTACATTGTACGTGCTAAAAATAAACTTAAAAAATCTCACAAAGAATTTATTAAATATCGTGATAGAGAGTGTGATTTTGCTCATTCGTTAGGGGGAGGAGCAATTGGTTTAAATAAAATTACATATTCTTGTCTAGCTGAACTAAATTTTCAACGAGCAAAACAACTTGATCTATATCGGTCTGAATCAATTATTGTTAAAACTCAATGATCTAAGCTTAGGTAGCTTATTCTCGCTATAGTGAAGCATGTAACAAAAGATTAATATAATTATGAAATTAACTTTTTTAGGAACAAGCGCAGGTTTACCAACCGCTGAGCGCAATGTAAGTAGTATTATGCTCGATCTCCGACAAGAGAGAGGACGATTATGGCTTTTTGATTGTGGTGAGGCAACTCAAATGCAAATGCAGAAAGCAAAATTTAGCTTAGCCAAATTAGAGATAATTTTTATAACACATTTGCATGGTGATCATCTGTTTGGTTTACCGGGTGTTTTAACTACACGTTCATTAATCCAAAATCAATCGGAACTAACTTTGGTTGGCCCCAAAGGCATCAAACAATTTATTCAAACTGTGATTGATATTAGCTATTCTTGGCTAACTTATCCTTTAAACATTATTGAACTTGAGCAAGATGGTTTAGTATTTGAAGATACTAAATTTCGGGTTGAAGCCAAATTATTAGCGCATCGAGTACCTTGTTTTGGTTATCGTGTTATGGAAAAGGATTTGCCACCTGTCTTAGATATCGACAAATTACAGCAAGATAATATTAATGCGGGTTCACATTATGCCTATTTAAAAGAAGGTAAAACAGTAACACTAGCCGATGGTCGTGTCATTGATGGTCGTAATTATCTTGGTGATTTTAAGCAAGGGAAAAAATTGGCTATTTTAGGTGATACAATACCTTGTGATGCTTCAATTGAATTAGCTAAAGATGTTGATGTACTTGTCCATGAAGCAACGCAAGAAGATGCATTAGAACAAAAAGCAATTGAGCGTGGTCATTCTACCACTGTTCATGCGGCGATGATTGCTAAACAAGCCAATGTTAAAAGATTAATTATGACGCATATAAGCCCTCGATATTCCCTTAATGACAATGCCAAATTAGTTAATGAAGCTAAGAGCATTTTTAACCATACTGAAATCGCAACTGATTTTGCCACATTCCAAATATAGAAAAATATGCCGACATTATCGACTAGTTTGCTGATATTTCAGTGAGCAATAAAATTTTGCAAGAAAAGGTAATTGAGCCTAAAAATTATCGATATTTGTGAAAAATATTCAGGAGTCTATACCGTTTAATCCTTTATTCAGAATAAAATCATTAAATACCAATTACATTAGAAAAAATTAATAAATATGCCGTATATTTATTAATTTTTTAGTTCACAGTAGATTTATTTAGTAATAAGCATGAATAAACTTTAATGATCTATTTTAAATTAGCATTCCTAATTTTTTCATCCAATTCACATAATCATCTGTACTCAAATATAGAAAAATATGCCGACATTATCGACTAATTTGCTGATATTTCGGTCAGCAATAAAATTTTGCAAGAAAAGCTAATTGAGCCTAAAAATTATCGATATTTGTGAAAAATATTCAGGAGTCTATACCGTTTAATCCTTTATTCAGAATAAAATCATTAAATACCAATTACATTAGAAAAAATTAATAAATATGCCGTATATTTATTAATTTTTTAGTTCACAGTAGATTTATTTAGTAATAAGCATGGATGAATTTTAATGACCTATTTTAAATTAGCATTCCTAATTTTTTCATCCAATTCACATAATCATCTGCACTTTTATCGATATCTTTTTGTGTAATTTTATCTGGATAGTCTGGCTCATTATTTGCGCCATAAATTGCAAAAATGGGCTGATAATCAGCCTGAACGTAATTTATTGTTAATTCAAAAGGGCTGAGAATTTGCTCAAGTGTATATTTATAATGTCCTGTTTGAGAATAGTCCGCTTTCTTTATACCTGCCGAAACAGCTAAACCTACTTTTTTACTTTTTAATTTATCGCCTAAGGCACCAAATGCCCATCCGTAAGTGAAAACGTCATCTAACCATTGTTTTAATAATGGTGGACAATTAAACCAATATATCGGAAATTGAATTACCAAATTTTGATGATTTTCAATTAAGTTTTGTTCGAAACTAGAATCTATTTTATAAGAGGGATAATAAGAATATAAATCATGTATGGTTACTTGTTCATGATACTGATTTAATCTATTAATCCAACATCGGTTAACACTTGAAGAGGCTAAGTGAGGATGAGCAACAATCACTAAAGTGCGTTTCATTGTTAAATATTCCTTCTATATTATTATCAATAATTAAGTCATACTAATATTAATACGATTAATTTTGAAGTACGGTAATTACCGTTATGTACTATCTTTATGGAAAGTGTCAACATGGAAAATCATCATTGTGCCGAAGAGCATTTTGAGAATAGTGGATTTAATTACACACTCTCAATGATTCGAGGTAAGTATAAAATTGTGATTCTTTATTGGTTAAACGAAAATCAACCCTCAATGCGATTTAATGAACTTAAACGAAGCATTAATAATATTTCTTTTAAAACACTGAGTAATACCCTAAAAGAGATGGAAAAAGATAAATTAATTTTTAGAAAAGAATATCCGCAAATTCCACCTAAAGTGGAATATGGGTTATTAGAACGAGGTAAATCTTTAGTTCCTATTTTAGATATGCTTTGCCAATGGGGAAATAATCATAAAAATGACCCATTATCATAATCTGAAAAAACTTTATCCGCCGACATTGTCGGCGTATTTATATGACTAAAGACAGAAATCTTTAATTAAATTTTCAATAGTTAATTTTGTTGGTTTTATAAAATCCATCGAAATAAATTCGTCAGGTTGATGAGCTTGTTCAATCGATCCTGGTCCTAAAACAATGGTTGGAGCAATTTGATTTAAATAGGGGGCTTCAGTACTGTAATTAACGGTTTGTGCTTGATGACCGACTAATTTTTCGATGTGTTGTAATGCTGGATGATCTTTTTTACACTCATAGCCTGGAATTGGTGAGACTTCATATTCTATTGCAATACGATTAGGGTACTTATCCATCACAGGCTGCAATGCTTCACATAATGCATTATAGAGCGAATCAACATCATTATCTGGTAATACCCGTATATCAATAATTAATTCACAACAGCCGCATATACGGTTTGCTGCATCGCCTCCATGAATTACACCTAAATTTAGAGTTGGGTAGGGCACGCTAAAGCCTTCATTATGATATTGTTCTTTAAATTTTTGTTTAAGGAGCAATAAACGTTCAATGACTAAATGCATAATTTCGATAGCGTTAATACCTTTGTCTGGATCGCTTGAGTGACCAGATTTACCGATAACTTTAATTGAATTAGATAAAAATCCTTTGTGAGCACGGATGGGGATTAATGAGGTGGGTTCTCCAATGATGGTACAATCGGGTTGTAATTGTGTTTGTCGGGCAAAAAACGATGCGCCCGCCATTGAAGTTTCTTCATCGGCAGTGGCAAGTACATAGATTGGTTTAGTTAGTTTTTTTAGGTCTATATCTCGTAATGCATCTAAAATAAAAGCAAAAAATCCTTTCATATCAGCAGTACCAAGTCCATATAAATTATTATTTTCTTCGGTTAATTTGAAAGGATCTTTTGTCCATTGTCCTTCGTCAAAAGGGACAGTGTCACTATGGCCACTAAGTAATAATCCACCTTGTGTGCTATTTTCATCATTGGTATATGTTGCAAGCATATTATATTTATCGCGAGTATTTGGAACGGGTTGTATATCGATAGTAAAGCCTAGATCCGAAAACCACGATGCTAATTTTTCGATGAGAATTTTATTGGAGTAATCTAATTTTTCATTAGTAACATTGCTAATTGTTGGGGTTGAGATAAGTTCATTATATAGTGTTAAAAAAGATGGAAGAGCCATAGAAATCACCTTAAAAAAATAGTCAATATGTCCTTTTACAAGGTGATAAGAATAGCATTTAGATGATTATTTGCATATCGAGGTATTTAAAATAATAATTTAAATTCATATTTTTAACATTTCTTGCTGTTAACTATTGTGTTTATTTTATTTATAAAGAACTTTTGTTATTATTTAAACCATATGGATAAAGTTTACAAAAATTTATTATTCATTTAGTCTTTATAAAAATTAATTATACTCAAACAAGGCATTATTCATGAAAAATATTAGCAAGAAATGGATCATTATCGCGTTTATCGTTGTTGTGCTTGGTTTTGTTTTGTGGCAACAATTCAAAACCGATGGCTATGGAGCCGATTTCATCAGTGGTAATGGGCGTATAGAAGCAACTGAAATCAACATATCTACCAAACTCGCAGGTAGAATTGAAAAAATTAATGTTGATGAAGGTGAATTTGTCACAGCAGGTCAGCCTCTGGTTATCATGCAAACTGATACTTTGCAAGCTAAATTAAATGAAGCCCAAGCACAACATCGACAAGCAATGAGTAATGAAGCCACATCTAAAGCTCAAGTTGCCTTAAAAATGAGTGATAAAGTAGCTGCGTTAGCAGGCGTTACTCAAAAAGAAAGTGATTTAGATATTGCGAATAAACATTTACAAAGAACGGCTACACTTTATCAAAAAGGTGCCATTTCAGTTCAACAATTTGATGATGATACCGCTAAAGTTAATAGCGCGAAAGCCGCTTTAGATTCCGCTAAATCCCAAGTAGCGGCTGCCGATGCTGCAATTGAAGCTGCGCAAGCAGGTGTGGAAAGTGCTCAATCAGAGATAAACGTAGCTCTAGCAAATATTAGACAAATTCAAGCTGATATCGATGACAGTACTTTAACTGCACCTGTCGATGGACGTATTCAATATCGTATCGCTCAACTTGGTGAAGTCTTACCTTCTGGTGGTAAAGTTTTGAATTTGGTCAATTTATCAGATGTTTATTTAACATTCTTTTTACCTGAAACCATTGTAGGTAAAGTGGCTATTGGTGATGAAGTTCGATTAGTTCTTGATGCTTTACCAGAAAAAGCTATTTCTGCCAAAATTTCATTCGTATCAAGTGTTGCGCAGTTTACGCCTAAAACGGTAGAAACAAAAGATGAGCGTCAAAAGTTGATGTTTAGAGTAAAAGCACAATTAAGCCCAGAACTTTTAAGATGTTATATTACCTACGTTAAAACAGGTCTTCCGGGTGTTGCTTGGGTAAGACTTGATCCTAATACGGAGTGGCCTTCAGAGTTATCTGATGTTGCAAAATGCCAAACAAAATAATTGGAGATAGCAAATGTCAGAATCGGATAAAAAGGATTTAGCTTTACTTGCTGAAGGTAAAACCCTTGATGATGCTGTAGTAAATGTTAGTAATGTAACCTTAAAATATAAAAAGACCTGTGCACTCAATGATATCAGTATTGCAATCCCACCAAGATGTATGGTGGGATTGATTGGACCTGATGGGGTAGGTAAATCCAGTCTATTATCATTGATTTCAGGGGCACATGTTATCCAAGAAGGATTAGTGTACGTTCTTGATGGTGATATGAAAGATAAATCACATCGAAAAAACGTTTGTACACGCATTGCTTATATGCCACAAGGATTAGGTAAAAATCTCTATCCTACACTTTCAGTTGAAGAAAATTTACAATTTTTTGCTCGTCTATTTGGTAATGACGCAGCGGAAAGACGACGTCGTATTGACGAATTAACTAAAAGTACGGGCTTATATCCCTTTTTATCCCGACCAGCGGGTCGCCTTTCAGGTGGTATGAAACAAAAGGTCAGTTTATGTTCTGCTCTGATTCATGACCCTGATTTACTTATTCTTGATGAACCGACTACGGGTGTTGATCCTCTTTCTCGTGCCCAATTTTGGCAATTAATCAATAAAATTCGTGAACAACGACCGCAAATGAGCGTGATTGTCGCAACGGCTTATATGGATGAAGCGCAAAACTTTGATTGGTTGGTTGCAATGTATGGCGGTAAAATTCTTGAAACAGGCACGCCACAAGCATTATTAGCCAAAACGGGTAAAGATAATCTAGATGATGCCTTTATTCAGTTAATGCCAGAAGATGCTAGGGAAGGTTATGAAGCCGTCGAAATCCCCCCATTAGCCATAAATCAAGATTTACAAGTTGCAATTGAAGCTAAAGACTTAACCAAACAATTTGGCGATTTTATTGCAGTTGATCATGTTAATTTTTCAATAAAACAAGGTGAGATATTTGGCTTTTTAGGATCAAATGGTTGCGGTAAATCAACAACCATGAAGATGTTAACTGGATTATTACCGATATCATCAGGCGAAGCGTGGTTATTTGGTAAACCGGTCGATGCCAGTGATATCAATGTTCGACGTCATTTAGGTTATATGTCTCAGGCATTTTCGCTTTATAGTGAATTAACTGTTGAACAAAATCTCATTTTACATGCACGCCTATTTGGTATTGAAGAAAGCAAAATACCAGCAAGAGTGAATGAATTACTTAAACGTTTTGGTTTAGAAAATGACGTAAAAAGTTTGCCTGAAAGTCTACCTTTAGGTGTTAAGCAAAGGCTTTCTTTATCGGTTGCGGTGGTTCATAATCCTGAAATTCTTATCTTGGATGAACCTACCTCTGGGGTCGATCCCATTGCTCGTGATGACTTTTGGCGTCTGATTATTGAGCTTTCTCGAAAGGATAAAGTAACCGTATTTATTACCACCCATTTTATGAATGAAGCTGCTCGATGCGATAGAATTTCATTAATGCATGCAGGTAAAGTATTAGCCAGTGATACGCCAGATAATATTATTCATTCTAAAAATGCGAACACTCTGGAAGAAGCGTTTATCCGTTATTTAGTTGATGCAGGAGCCGATGATACAGATATGGATGAAAAGGAGAGTGAAACATCCCAAACCGTAACGAATGAACCCGTTAAGGTAACTCAAGGAACCCATCATCTACAAGGATTTAGCTTGACTCGTATGATTGGTTGTTTGTGGCGTGAAACATTAGAGTTATCACGTGATCCTTTGCGTGCTTTATTAGCCTTTTTAGGTTCGGCAATCTTAATGCTGGTTATGGGTTATGGTATCACCATGGATGTACAGGATTTAAGATTTGCGGTGTTAGATCGTGACCAAAGTATTATCAGTCAAAATTACACTCTAAACCTTTCAGGATCTAAGCGCTATTTTATCGAAAAACCACCCATCCTTGATTATGATGACATGGATCGAAGAATGAGAAGTAATGAGATCTCTTTAGCTATCGAGATACCGCCTAATTTTGGGCGAGATATACAACGCGGAGATCCCGTTAATATCGGTATTTGGATTGATGGTGCTATGCCATCTAGAGCAGATACGGTTAAAGGCTATGTGCAAGGTATGCATCTTGCTTGGTTAAGTGAAAAGATAAAAACAACAACTGGAACAGAATCAAGCTCATTGGCGAACATTGAGACTCGATATCGTTATAATCCTGATGTTAAAAGTTTACAAGCAATGGTTCCGGCTGTAATTCCAATTCTATTATTAATGATTCCATCTATGTTAGCAGCCTTATCCGTTGTTCGTGAAAAAGAGATGGGCTCAATCATCAATTTATATGTTACTCCTGTTACAAGAACTGAGTTTTTATTAGGTAAGCAAGTTCCTTATATTGTGATTTCGATGCTGAGCTTCTTATTACTCCTGATTATGGCCATCACCATATTTGATGTGCCGATAAAAGGAAGCTTCCTGACTTTATGTTTAGCAGGATTAGCTTATTGTATTATTGCAACAGGATTTGGATTGCTTGCCTCGACAGTAACACGCAGTCAAGTCGCGGTTATATTTTTAACTACGGTTGGTACGATGTTACCTGCAATACAATTTTCAGGATTACTTAATCCAGTCGCATCTTTAGAGGGTATTGGGCGATATATTGGTGAAGTTTATCCTACAAGTCATATGCTTGTTATTGCGCGAGGCGTTTTTAATAAAGCATTAGGACTTGTTGATTTACATAATTCGATATTTATATTACTCATTACCATTCCGATTATACTTGGTGCAAGTATATTTCTTCTCAAGAAACAAGAAGGATAGATATTATGCAAGGTTTTATTAATATTTATCGCTTAGGTGTTAAAGAATTATGGGGATTAATTCGTGATCCAATCATGTTAATTTTAATCGCCTACTGTTTTACAATTGATATTTATTCTGCTGCAACAGCAACTTCTGATTCGCTTCATCACGCTTCGATTGCCGTGGTTGATGAAGATGACTCACCTTTATCTAGGCAAATTATTGCAGCATTTTATCCACCAATGTTTAATAAACCCGTTAAATTACATTCAATGGATGTTGTCGATCGTGGAATGGATACAGACACTTATACCTTTGCATTAAATATACCGCCTAATTTTCAACGCGATGTCTTAAATAATCAAAGTCCTGAAATTCAACTTAATGTTGATGCAACGCGAATGGGGCAGGCGTTTGTTGGAAATGGCTATATTACTCAAATTGTGAATAACGAAATAACAAAATATTTTAATCAAATTGATAAACCAACCAGTTTGCCAGTTAACATTGAAGTTCATGCTGCATTTAATCCAAATTTAACTCGGTCTTGGTTTGGCTCGGTTGTTGAAATTATTAACATTGTTACTACTTTGTCGATTATTTTGACTGGTGCTGCTTTAATGAAAGAACGTGAACATGGCACGATCGATCACTTGCTTTCAATGCCAGTTACACCATTTCAAATTATGATCTCAAAAGTTTGGTCTATGGGGCTTGTCGTTCTGGTTTCAACATGGGGAGCACTTTTACTGGTTGTTCAAGGTTGGCTTAATGTACCGATTGAGGGGTCGATTACTCTATTTTTGATTGGTGCTGCTCTGCACTTATTCGTGACAACGTCACTTGGTATCTTTATGGCTACCGTTGCTAAATCCACAGCACAGTTTGCAATGTTATTCATTTTAATTCTTTTGCCGTTACAGATGCTTTCTGGGGGGAGTACACCACGAGAAAGTATGCCTGAAGTGGTTCAAAATATTATGTTATTTGCTCCTACTACTCACTTTGTTGAATTAGGACAAGCCATTTTATATCGTGGCGCGGGTTTAAGTGTGGTTTGGACTTCCTATGCTTGGCTGTTAGCCATTGGTTGTGTGTTCTTTCTCATTGCCCTTAAGCGTTTCCGTAGTTCAATTGTCAATATGGGATCATAAGATCCCATATCTTCATAATATGACAAAATGATTTATTTTGTCTCTTTTTGACTTGTTATTCTTTTTCATCACTCTTACTGCAATAGACACATTTTTTTATGCATACAAAAGGTATCTATACAGTATAAGATATTCGGTAATATTAAATCAGTACATCTAATTTATAACCATAATAAGATCTGCCATTGATTTCATAATTCGCAAAAAAATTATAATAAATTAATTAGTTATTTCAAAATCACTCAAATAGTTTACATAACAAAACGTACAATATCTTTAATAAAAAATCTAAATATAATTTTTTAGAACTAGGCAATAATATTCAATATAAATAGATCATTTGAGTCCATTTCAAAAAACAATGAATCATGATTTTGAATAGAAATGTTACTTATTGGTACAAATTTGAAATAAAAAGGGACAATATTTGTCTCCTCTCAAATAGATAGATATGTATATTTTCTTATTAATTATCAATTAGTAAGCATTAATAAATCGTGCAAATCTCATCATGTCATGCGACTTGTAAATCTCAATCTTAAGGTTATGTAAACAAATTGAAAGATTTTGTTAATAAAATGAATTTAATTGTTATTTTTTTTACAAAATTACTTGTTATAATTTAGCACATATCGCAAATGAGGTTGGGTATTAAATCATACCAACATTGTAGTTTGGGATAGGGTATTTATAGAAATACTGTCATTTTATGGATATTTTGATAGTGTAAAAAAATCAGTATTAATCCTTTTAGTTTAAAAGGAATTAGTTCTAAAAGGAGTTAGTTCTAAAGGGAAATAGTTCTAAGGAAAAATATCTGATTTAATTGATATCAAAGTAAAGGTCATTTTTGGCTTATTACCCATGGATGATTGGTATCACTAAAAACCTTTGCAATTTTGCCATGGAAGGCATTATTGCAAACTCCAATCTAGTTTTTTAACGTTTATTAACTCTTTTTGTGCAAATCCGAACGCCACTGATACTATTTAACTTTGATATTAATTGTTTTTAAGATAAATAATTATAATTCTACATGAATAGGGTAATTTATTGATAACTGATTTGCCGTTATCTATTTGTGTTTAAAAATTTATCTTAAAAAATACTGATATTTTAAAATGATAAAAACGTTTACTTGGACTAACTTTATCCAACAAATATTGTATATTAAAAAAAATCCCAATTTAATGGGATTTTTTATATTAAAAAACGATTAAATTCGTTTGGTATTTTTTAATTCTTTTGGTGATAATCCAAAATAAGCTCTAAATCGTTGAGAAAATCGAGCAGTAGATGAATAGCCAACCATTGTGGCAATGTGTTCTGTTGAAAAGCTCGATGTTTGTAATAAGTGAAGTGCTCGTCCCATTAACACCTTTTCTTTTATTTTTTGGATATTTTCCCCTTCAAACTTTAATTTGCGATATAACGTCGCTTTACTCATGCAAATTTCTTTACTCACATCATCTATTGTAATTTTTTTATTGTCGTTTCTTTTAAATATTTCGATAACTTTTAGGGTAGTTTCTTTTTGACTAGGAAGGCAAGCTAAATTCGGATATCCTGAACTAGCCAATAAATTGATGATCTCTTTTCTTCGGTTTTCTATTATATCTTCTGTTGCCCAATCTAAACATTCAACAAGTTGAGATATACATTTGTATAAAGCGCTATTAGCTTTACCGAATGTATATGTTTCAGATTTGTTAGCATTATTATTTATTAAATTATTATCAAAATCAGAAAATTCAAACTCAACGAGTACTGCAAGATAATTGGTATTGGCAGGAATATTTCGCATATTCATTGTTTGTACATCGGTAAAAAAAACAAAATTACCTACGTTACACGCAACTTTAGTTTCGTTACCAACGATTTTACAACCATTTAATACAACAACAAGCAATGGTTTTAATATAGGTATATTAGAAAGATCCTGTTGTTGCTTTGATTTATAAGTTGAAACACATTTTTTATGATTCAATGTAGTACTTAACGTTTTGAGTCTTTCTATTTCTAATTCTGTATCTTTCATCCTAATCAATCCGTTCTTATGTTATGGTCAATTATTGAGGATATTTAATATCCATCGCTAGAATAAATGTTACCCTTGAGCTTATTATATATAATAATGATTACTATTTTTAGTTATTTATTTCACTAATGGTAATTCATTCCAATGAGTTGTATAACGTTTGCTTAATAATTGACGTTTTATTTGCCAAGGTGCAGACTTTTGTATTCCTCCTAATTGGATCGTATTTTTTCCCATTTTTTGATTGATGGTATCAATTGTTTTCATAAGTTTGTCGTTTTTATGCAGCGATGGATTTGTTAAAGGTGTAGTGAAAAAGTCTGGTTGTGAATGGCTGTTTTTAATTTTTAGGTCCAATAACATTATCCCTGATTTCATAAATAAAACATCTTGCTTATATATTGCCAGCAAACCTTTTTGTGCTGCGTGAATAATTAATCGTGAGTCATCTGTTGGAAAAGAGAGTGGTACTACGATTGATGGGTGATATTGATTTGAATTGTCACAAAAGCGATTCGTTTTTAAAAAGACTAGAATAGCGCTAGCGACAGATTGTTGTTGTCTAAGCTTTTCAGTTGCACGGCTTGCATGCAGACGAATCGCTTCTTGTAAATCAAATAGTGTACTCGTTAAACGACCAAAACTGCGTGATATCATGATATTTTTCTTCGGAGTGGATAGGTCATCTAACTCAATACAGTTAATACCTTGTAATTCTAATACGGTTCGTTCTAGCGTTACCGAAAAGTTCTTTCTAATATATTTTAGATTAGCTTGACGCAGATCCCATGCAGTATGAATATTGATTCTATTTAATTTGTTTGCAATATGTCGACCTACGCCCCAAATGTTATTAATTGAAAATGTTTCTAATATATTTTTTAGTGATTTTTCATCTGTGGGTAAACAATAAACATTTTGATAAATGGCTTGTTTTTTGGCTATATGATTAGCTAACTTTGCCAATGTTCGCGTTGGAGCAATACCGATACTAACAGGAATACCTGTATCTCGTTTTACAACATTTTTTATTTTTAAACAATGTGCTGTTATATCTGTAAATCCATCTAGTTGAATAAAAGCTTCATCAATAGAATAAAGCTCAATACTCGGGGTATGGTTTTGTACAGTATCAAAGACCCGCTGACTCATATCACCATAAAGTTCATAATTTGAACTTAGCAAAATTATTTGTTTACGAATTTTAGATGGGATCTGATAAGCCGGCATCCCCATAGGTACTAATGGTTTTAATTCATTTGAACGCGCGATAACGCAGCCATCATTATTGGACAAGATCCCAATTGGTTTTCCTTCTAATTTAGGATTAAAAACGCGTTCACACGAAGCATAGAAATTATTGCAATCAATTAGACCGATCATACATGTGCTCTTTTTCGTAATGAATGGATGGTATGTATGACAATTCCCCAAATATGAACATCTTTCCCCACTAAGGGAATTGGCGGATAAAGAGAATTACCTGACAATAAATGATGCTGGTTATCGAATATTCCAAGACATTTGCATGTTAACTCACCATCAACAGCGGCAACTACAATATCACCGATTTTAGGCTCCAAAGAACGATCAACAACTAACAAATCACCACTAAAAATACCATAATCGATCATAGAATCGCCCACGGCTTTAATATAATAGGTTGCGCTAGGATGCTTTACTAAATGTTCAGTCAAATTAAGTTTCGTTTCCAAATAATCATCTGCAGGGGATGGAAATCCAGCTCTTACTGGCGTATCAATTAAAGTTAAATAATTTTTATCGGCAGTATTAACCATGCCAAGTATAATACAATTATTACGCAAGTACGTTCTCCTTAAAATTAACATATAAATCTACTTCATTGTGTTATGGACATAAAGTTATAGACATATTAAAAAAACGAATATATGTATAAATATACAGTATAAAATAGCTGATACAAAAATTTTTGACTGTAAAAAAATAGAAATTGAGCAAAAAAACGCAATTGATATTAAGCAACAGCTAACATTTTTGGGCTTTCCAATTCTTGTGGAATTAAAAATAGTAGGGCAAAGATAAGCAATTTTTAACTTAAAAATAGTCCAAATGACATTATTGATTTTCTCATGTCACATAAATCGCTTACATTGTATTAATTATTCATTGATAGTTTAAAAACATAATTCACTATCTGTTATGTTAATTATTTATCTTGATAATATAAAGATCAATAATCATGTGTTGTTGCCATGCTTTTATATAAACAAATTAAATCAGTTTTTTAACTATAAAATCAGTCGCTTTTTATTGTTAATAAAGTGCTATAAAAAGCAGCAAAAAAAAAGGGTTAATGGACAAATTAACTTTTACCATAATTTAACACGCGTTTTCTCTGTGATCTTATTTATTGATTTTTATGAAATAAAACTTTGCTATTTAGTGGTGTTAAATCAAAATTGAATGATTTTTTATTCTTTTTAAGATAGGTTGCAGACCTTGCTTAACACAAGTTAAAAAAGAATAAGTATAATACCGCGCAATTTACAGAATTTTCCATTTGATATAACAAAGGTTGACATATTAACAATGTATTCAGTTAAGCTTACATCATGTAAAACAACATTAAGCAATATAGAATTTCAAAAAACAAACATGCACTTTTACATGTAATAAATACATTCAACTTTGTTATCCGCTTTAGCTCGGTCTAAAAAAAATCTAATCAAAAGTTACCGAACAATTACCGAATTTGTATTTCAAGTAATATTATTTTAGGAGTTTTTAAAAAATGAATCTAATCTGGTCTGCAGTTGGACAAGTTGTAAGTTCTTGTCTTCCGGTTTTTTTACTTATTTTTCTTGGTTGGTTGTGTGTACAGCAAGGAATATTTACGAAAGATTCTAAAAAATTATTATCTGGACTTGTATCTAACTTTGTATTCCCAGCATTACTATTTGTGCATACATCACACGCTAAGCCATCGCAAATATTCAATGGTATTTGGATGATTGCCTTTTTCTGCACGATGTCATTTTTATGGATCGTTTGTTTCTTAGTGAATAAATACGTTCTACATAAAGATCTCAAATCAACAGCCATGAGTTCAATGTTATGCTGCTTCCCAAATATGGGGGGAATGGGGGTTCCGTTCTTAACGTTAATGTTAGGCGCCTCATCTACAATTTCTGTTGCAGTCGCTAATTTTGTTGTGGCATTGTCATTAATTCCTATGACTATTTTTCTATTAGAATTATGTGACACCAAAATATCAGGTGGTAAAGTAACGGGTGCAATGGTTTTTAGTGCAGTAAAAAGTTCACTGATGAAACCAATGTTCTTAGGTGTTATTCTTGGTTTAGTGGTGAGTGTGACTGATGGTACGACTTGGATGCCACACTTTATATTTAACACTTTCGATATCATGTCTAATGCTTGTAACTTCATTTCGTTAATTGCGGTAGGTGTGGGTATCTATGGTGTTAAATTAAAAATGTCAAAACCACTTATGATCAACGTAGTTTTGAAAAGCTTCTTTACACCAGTTGTTGCGTTAATTGCTGTACATCTATTTGGTATCACAGGAATGGAAGCAGAAGAGTTAGTTTTCTTACTTGCAATGCCAACGGCATCAACAGCGGTTATTTTGGCTTATAACTGGAATGTTGAACAAGAGCATGCATCAAGCATTTTCTTTGCTTCAACCGTTTTATCAATCTTTATTTTACCAACATTATTACTCATCATGGAATATACCATTCCAGGTGTGCAATAAGCATTTATAATCGATCCGAACCGCCTCATTTAGCTCGTCTAAATGGGGCTTTTTTATTGGTTTTATTTTTTATTATCATGTTTTCAATATTAATAAAAATTGCCATTCCTTAGTTTTCTTTGTGTTTTTATTTATGTTTTAACTTCTTAATTAAAAATAAAATCCATCTGAAAGTAATCAGAATTTTTTATCTTTTTATAATTAAAACTAAAAGAACAACACCAAATAACAAAACATCAATATCATCATTTTATTATTTAAAATTACGAAATAATTGTCTAACTATAAATGGATGAAGAATAGAAACTGGCATCATATATAATTTTCCCCAAAAGTTATGATTATTAACTGAAGCAATAAGATACATTATATTAGTCTTCTCCGTATTATTAGTAATCCGTAAGCATAGGCAAACATCAAGATGCGAGTCTTTTACCTGTAATGTGAGTTTATCTGGGGTCTGTTCAATAACTGTAAAAAAATGGAGGGTATTTGAAGTTTCAAGATTGTGATGGTGTGGCTCAGGCTTATTAAATCCATGAACAGGTTTAATTCCAACTAATCTAACTAAAAAATCTCTTATTTTAAATAGAAACTCTAACCATTTAGGCTGATAAGATGTCATTATCTTATAAGCATCAAGCGCCGTAATATTTTTTGCTATGGCTATTGTTTGATAATCTAAATAATCTATTTTTTC
>CAMLMY010000027.1 GCA_946481345.1 uncultured Gilliamella sp.
GAAAAGCGCCAAGCAATCGGTCAGGTTTTGGCACTATATGATAAATATTGGGGCGATAAGCTAAAGTTTGGATATATTGACGGTGAACCAAATAATCTGATTTCTTATACACAAACAACATTAAATGAAAAAATTAATCAAATTAATCTAGCAGGAACAGATAATATTTGTTTTTATTGGAGTAATGTTGATAATTTAGAATTTGTTCCAGGATATTTATGTAATGCCTATTCAAGAGCAGAATGGTATGAGAAATTACATCAGGACATAAGTTTTGTTCAATTCTATTTACCCATATCGGAACTTAAAGAGTTTGGCGTAGAGCAATTAATAGCGTTAAATCAACAAATCAGCGAAATATTACAGCCAATGCATGGATTTTTTGGATTGGGTATCCAGCATAGTCATGAGTATTACGATTATCAATATTTAGAGTATGAACTGGCACATCAGTTTTTGGGTTTAGACATTTCTAACGATGAAGACGATGAACACCTTAGAGAAGGTTTTAAATGTATCAACTGGTTAACCATACTCAGTGACCAACTTATAGCCGATAAATTAGGCAGTCTTGAGACGTTAAAAGAGCGTAATAGTGATAACGAGATCCGTTTTTATCCTTACACCGGAGGTGTGGTTGTTCGGGCAGGTGAAGTGCCTGAGTTGGGTGATGTAGCAAGCAACCCCTATCCTAAGCACTATGTTAATGTTAATGCTTTATTAAAACCCGCACGAGCACCAGAAATTGCCTCATTGGGTTTTGGTTCAATTGATGGTGAAATTCGTTTTAATAATCGAACCTCAAAAGAGTGGCAATGTCGGTTTGATGATGTCGAAGCAACGGATACTACAGTAAGTCATGAACCACAATCAGCGCAGATTATTAATATGGATTCAAAAATTCGAATTAGCATACAAACCGGTCAATTATGCCCACATACGGGCGTTTATTCTGCCCAGATCAATGGCAAGATTGAGTATCGGGAGTTAATCCAAGGTCATAAAGTTGAGCCATTTATTGATAGTGAAACTCAACAAGTCCATAACGATGTAACTTGGCAACTGTTACGTCGGGAAGATGGTGGAAATGTCTATCGTGATTAACCCAAGGCTGAGCAGTGAATGAAAAATAAATTACAAAAGTTATTAGACGAATATCAGGAAAACTATAACAGATTTACCTATGGTCATTATTTAGATCCCAATAATATTGAAGATGCAATAAAAACAGGCTTGGTAGGGTGTTATTATTTAGACCAAGGTTATCTACCTGAAAAGCGCCAAGCAATCGGTCAGGTTTTGGCACTATATGATAAATATTGGGGCGATAAGCTAAAGTTTGGATATATTGACGGTGAACCAAATAATCTGATTTCTTATACACAAACAACATTAAATGAAAAAATTAATCAAATTAATCTAGCAGGAACAGATAATATTTGTTTTTATTGGAGTAATGTTGATAATTTAGAGTTTGTTCCAGAATATTTATGCAATGCCTATTCAAGAGCAGAATGGTATGAGAAGGTACATCAAGAAATAAGTTATGTTCAATTCTATTTACCCATATCCGAACTTAAAGAGTTTGGTGTCGAGCAATTAATAGCGTTAAATCAACAAATCAGCGAAATATTACAGCCAATGCATGGATTTTTTGGATTAGGTATCCAGCATAGTCATGAGTATTACGATTATCAATATTTAGAGTATGAACTGGCACATCAGTTTTTGGGTTTAGACATTTCTAACGATGAAGACGATGAACACCTTAGAGAAGGTTTTAAATGTATCAACTGGTTAACCATACTCAGTGACCAACTTATAACCGATAAATTAGGCAGTCTTGAGGCGTTAAAAGAGCGTAATAGTGATAACGAGATCCGTTTTTATCCTTACACCGGAGGTGTGGTTGTTCGGGCAGGTGAAGTGCCTGAGTTGGGTGATGTAGCAAGCAACCCCTATCCTAAGCACTATGTTAATGTTAATGCTTTATTAAAACCCGCACGAGCACCAGAGCTTGGCTCATTGGGTTTTGGTTCAATTGATGGTGAAATTCGTTTTAATAATCGAACCTCAAAAGAGTGGCAATGTCGGTTTGATGATGTCGAAGCAACGGATACTACAGTAAGTCATGAACCACAATCAGCGCAGATTATTAATATGGATTCAAAGGTTCGAATTAGCATACAAACCGGTCAATTATGCCCACATACGGGCGTTTATTCTGCCCAGATCAATGGTAAGGTTGAATATCGGGAGTTAATCCAAGGCCATAAAGTTGAGCCATTTATTGATAGTGAAACTCAACAAGTCCATAACGATGTAACTTGGCAACTGTTACGTCGGGAAGATGGTGGAAATATCTATCGTGATTAACCCAAAATAGAGCAGTTAAGGAGATACTAAATTAAAAGAGATACAACCTATGAGCATAAAAGACTTTTATAAAATCCAGAAAGAAGTTGAAAATAGATCTTGGCGTCATCAGCCAACGAAACCTGTCTTACCTTGTTTGGGCAATGAATTTATTGCAATTCGAGGCAAGATAGAGCGAATTGATAAAGAAGTAGAAAAAGCAGGATTTGAAATTGAGTCTTATGAGCATGTAAAAAAGAGTATTCAAAAAATGCACGAAGGGGCAAAAATAGGCGCAATTCTTGGTACATTACGTGGTCAATATGGTTTGACGGGCGGTGCATATGTTGAACCAGCTCGTATTAAAGCTAATTTTGTCAATATACAGATTAATAATGAGATTTATCGAGGTTGGGTGGGTGATTGCCCGTTTGAAGCTGGTGATGAAGTTGAAGTAGTAGTTGAATGGCAAAACGACCACTACGAATTGTATGCCATTGCAAAACCAGACGAACGAATAATCAGTGTCTGTCCAAACTGTTTTAGAGGGCGATGGGCCTATTTCTTTTACACTTTTCCTCGTACAATAATTATATGGTTTATATCTCTTCTTGTGATAACCTTTTTCATGTCTAATAGTATTGATGAATTATTATCATTGAACAAATCTTTTCTGAATAGGGTATTGGTTATAGCATATAATATGGGTTTCATTGCTATTTTAGGTTTATATATGGCAATAAAAGACAGTTTAACAACAAAAGTCAAAATTGCTGAACAGATATTTAAAGCACTGAACCTAGAAAAACTAACAAGGATTGATTTAAGGAAAAAAACTAACAGAAAAGTACGAAGATTAAAACGACAAGGAACATATCAATCGAATTCTCTCAAACCTAAAATTATTTTATTAACATGGACGAATGATAATTATCTATTTTATTACTAAAAATAATAATTATTGTGAATGAAATTATGAGTATAAAAGACTTTTATAAAATCCAGAAAGAAATTGAAGATAGATCTTGGTGTCATTAACTAATCCTTGTTGTTTAAAGCGTTATTTTCTTTCCTTAGTATATCCCTAAGGTTGGTAAACAGTTATCTAATAGTTTATTCTTTCTTAAATATTCCTATAATACTTTGAGCGATTCAATTATGAACGCTCAAAATAATTATTTAGGACGGTTTTCACACATTTTTTATATAATCAGAAGTAGCTAAGGGAATCAGTCGTAATTCCCTTAATTTATATGAGATGGTTGTAATGAAAGCGTTTATTCATCACTCAATTTAGAATTAATTGAACTAAAATATACCAATCACGACACCCACAGAAGTAATGGCCGTTAGGATCAAAATGACTTTGGTCGCGCTCATCTGTTTGGCTGACACGAGCCACCAAGCCAGTAATACCATAGTTAATGGTAGAATTTTAGGGAATATACCATCCAGTACACTTTGTAATGAACGCATGCTTTCACCCATCGGAATTTCTAGTTCTGAATTAAGCACAATATTCCCTGCGGCAAGTCCTCCCACCACCATAATACCAAGAACATTAAAGGCATCTGTAATGCGTTTTACATTATCACCAATAATATTATCAATGGCATTTACACCAAGTTTATAACCGTAATGGAAGCTGATGTAAGAAATCAATGGTCCTAAAATACCATATGATAAAATATAGAAGATTGGACCTATAGCATTTCCTCCTGCTGCCATACCCATTGCGATGGATAACAAAATAGGAACAATGATGCCTTGAATTAATGAATCACCAATTCCCGCTAATGGTCCCATCAATGTTGCTTTGATATTAACCGGTAACTCTTCAGGAACGTTGTGACCTAAAGCTATCTCTTCTTCCATTGAGGCGACAATACCATTGATGATTTGTCCTGTTTGCGGTTCGGTATTGTAAAACATTGAATGCCGGGTTAATAAACGGCGTTTTGCTTCGGGATCATGTTTGTAATATTTTTCGGCAAACGGAATATAAGAAAACGCCCAAGCGTGAGCTTGTAATTTTTCATAGCTCATTGAAGATAGATGTGTAAAACCCCATCGATACCAAATTTGACGTAACTCTTTTTTAGTCAATTTTGATTGGTTATTAATTGCTTTATCCATTGTTAATTCTCCTATCAAAATAGATCATCATCTTCAAATACATCAGAATTTGAGGTTGAATTATTCGACTCTTTGATTGCTGATGCAGCGGGTTTATTGATTGCCATATAGTATAAATAAGCAACTAAAGCTGAAATAAACACTAACGCAACCATACTTAATCCAGCGAACGCTAATAGTACAAAGCCTGCAAAGAAAAAGATAAGCTGAATTTTTGATTTAATGACAATATTCATTAGCATTGCAATACCTAATGCAGGTAATACACCGCCTAATACTGAGATGATTTTTGTTATTACTTCTGGTACATGATTTAATAACCAATCAACTAAACCTGAACCGTAAAAGATCGCCAAAAATATTGGCACTGCTCTTAATAAAAATGTAGTGATTTGTGGAAAGAATAGATGATTAAGAACAATACCCCGTGTATCATTGTGTTCAGCAGCTTGCTGTGCTCTATTATTCCAAAACGAATAGACTGCCATTCGCGTATTATAGAAGATTAAACCAAATGTTTGCCCTAAAAATACTGACAAGGTCACAGCTACCGCAGGCTCTTTAGTCGTTGCTAATGCTAGACCAATACCCCCATAAGCCGCATAAGTAATTTCACTGTTGGTTGCGCCACCTGTTGACAAGTTGGCAATAAAAACAGCTTGAACGGCTAAACCACAAGCAACTCCCGCTTGAACGTCGTTAAAGGCTAAACCAACTAGAAGACCTGCGACTAAAGGACGTCCAACAACATAAAATCCTCCTGACATACCAAATAACCAAGGTGATTCAATCGCGCCTAAGTAACAGAATATACCTGTAAGCAAGGCTGGGATAAATAGTGTTTCCATGATGTTTTCCTCAATTATTGAAAACTATAAGGTGTCATATTTTTTCTTCATAACTGACCAGCTTTTCGGTTCATCATCGGGTAGCAACTGAAATTCAATGGTGATACCTTGACTTTCGATATAATCAAAAGCTTGATAGTCTTTATCATCAATGGCAACCGTTCGCCCTAACACTTTGGTATCCGGTCTGGTATTCATACAACCGATATTAAGTACTGGATTGAGTTTTGCTCCAGCTTTAAGGAGTTTTTCAAACGTTTGAGGTGAATCACTTATTAAAAAAAAATTCTTAGCCGATTCCATGCCTTGCTGGATTTTTTCTACTCCTTGAGCAACGGTATAAATGCCTATTTTTAAGTTGCCAGCCGCCGCTTTTAGTACCCGTTTACGTAAGTCATCTGCGGCAATATTATCGCCAACAACTAAGATGCCATCGACAGGTCTTACTTTTGTCCAACGGGTCATTATTTGACCATGAATCACCCGATCATCCACTCTGGTTAATGTGATTGCCATAACTATTTACTCCTATCATTTAACTTTTAAAAATCCAAATCGTTATTGTTCGTTATTGCTGTTGGTGCAAGTGAAATTGAGTCTTGACCCGCTTGCAGAATTGAATCAAGTAATGCGTGAATATCTGATTCATCTTCAGATGCGCTACCTGCTTGAATCAGCATTGGTAAATTTAATCCTGAGATTAAAAATACTTTTTTATCTGGGTTAGCGAGCAGGTAACGAAATGTTTCGTTATAGGGCGTTCCCCCCACAATGTCACTTAACACAATGACAAATTCATTTGAAGTTAGTAAACTATCTAGAACGTTATTTAGTCTTACTGAAAAGTCACTAATCCCTTTCTCATCAAGTTTCACTACCGTAAAATGTGATGTATCCCCAGCAATCATTGCATAGCTTATTAAAATGCCTTCACATAAATCTCCATGTGAAGTGATCACTATTTTCATTATTTTTCACCCTCCCTTAAAACCACTTTTATTAAATATATATTTACATATTGATTTTTTTATAACAAATAAATTATGTTTTATTTTTTGAAATGTGAGATATCTATCACATTTTCAAGGCTATTATTATTGACAATACTATTAATGTTTTTAATATATGTTTTTACATATATAAATAACAAGGTGGAATTATGAATAAATATTCTTTGATACAATTAAGCCAACTTATTGATCACACTAACTTAAAACCTGATGCGACCACAGTCATGATGGAAAAATTATGTCAGGAAGCAAAAAACTATCATTTTAAAATGGTGGCAATCAATCAGGTTCAGTCACAGCTTTGTGCGCAGCTATTGAAAGGAACGGGGGTTGATATCGGTGCAGCCATCGCTTTTCCTTTAGGACAAACGACTATTGCTTCGAAATGTTTTGAAACTCAAAATGCTATTGAAAATGGTGCAACCGAAATTGATTATGTAATTAATATCTCCGAGTTAAAAGCTGGAAATTTACAATATATTGAAGATGAAATGACGCAAATAGTTAAAATTTGTCGACAACATAATGTGGTATCGAAAGTTATTTTTGAAAACTGTTATTTAACCGATGAAGAGAAGATCGCACTTTGTAAAATTGCGGTTAAAGTTAAACCTGATTTTATAAAAACTTCTACTGGATTTGGCACTTCAGGCGCTACTGTCGAGGATGTTAAATTAATGAAAAATCAGGTAGGTGATGCAGTTAAAGTTAAAGCGGCTGGTGGAATACGCAGTGCCGATACTTTCAAAAAAATGATTGCAGCAGGTGCACAACGAATTGGTACCAGTTCAGGCATAGCTATTATTGATGAGCTAAAACAGGAGTTAGCAGCAAGTAATAAAAATACAATTGAGCTTTAATCATCAATTTATTTAAATACTATCTGTCTTGATGCTGATTATCCTCGCAAACAACTAAATTGCGAGGATAATTTTTTTGCATTAATTTTTTTAAATGTAAGTTAACTTGCATGATTTAGTTCAAATACAAAAGAGTTAATATCACCACGGTATTTGGAAATTGAGTACTCAATGGGGATCCGATCGTGAGTGAAAGCAATGGAATGGAAATAAAAAATCGGATCGCCTGCTTCTATATCCAATAGATCACTTGTGGTTTCGTCGGCTTTTAATACTTCAAGTTTGCGACGAATCTGTAAAATAGGAAAGTCCATCTTTTGTAATACTGAATACAGTTTTTCCTGAGTAAAATCATTATTGATGAAATTAGGTAAAAGTTTGGCGGGCAAATAAGTGGTAACTAATACCACAGGTTTACTTTCTGCATAGCGCAGGCGAACGAGCTTGTAGACATCTTCATACTCATTTATCTGCAAATTATTGGCAATATCAGCATTAGCTTTATCCAGCTTAAATGTAAGTACTTTAGTTTTAGGATGAAGTCCTTTCCGATTCATCTCGGAATCATAACTTTCAATAATGTGGGTGAATTCTTGACTGATCTTCTGTTGTTTAACAATCGTGCCTCGGCGTTTTCGACGTTCAAGGTAACCATCATTAACTAACTGCTGAATTGCTTGACGCACGGTTGGTCTACTGACTTGATAGATTTCAGTAAGTTCACATTCTTTCGGTATTAACTGCCCTTGTGGATAGACACCTGACTGTATTTTTTTTAATAGATCTTGTTGAATAGTCAAATGACGTGGCATTTTATTAATATGATTCATAATGATAGTAGTTTATTTGTTATGTTGCTACATATTAGTCGAAAGATTTTATTATGTAAAATTATTATCATAATTATCTTCGGTTTATTGTTGAAAAAGAGTAATAAAAGATTGTTTAATGATGCTAATGGTTCATTATTCTTGGCTAACACGAAAAGTCCGTGACACGATTTAACGATAATAAATTCGCTAAATCTGTCAAAAAGTTTCAGGTTAACCATACGTTTGAGTATAAAAAAGAGAATCGAGTTATTGATTCGAAACGTTAGTTAACACACTCAAGATTTGATGGCTAATACATTAAATGTCATAAGCGACAAAAACTGAAACTTTTTGAATAATGATAATTTATGACACTATTTAATAATAATTAAGTTGCTAAATCTGTCAAAAAATTTCAGGTTAACTATACGTTTGAGTATAAAAAGAGAAGCGATTTATTGATTCGAAACGTCAGTTAATACACTCAAGATTTGATGGCTAATGCATTAAATGTCATAAGCGACAAAATCTGAAACCTTTCGAATCATGATAATTTATGACACGATTTAATGATAATTAAGTCGCCAAATTTGTCAAAAAGTTTCAGGTTAACCATACGTTTGAGTATAAAAAAGAGAAGCGATTTATTGATTCGAAGCATTAGTTAACACACTCAAGATTTGATGGCTAATGCATTAAATGTTTATAAGCAACAAAATCTGAAACTTTTTGAATAATGATAATTTATGACACGATTTAATAATAATTAAGTCGCTAAATCTGTCAAAAAGTTTCAGGTTAACCATACGTTTGAGTATAAAAAATAAGTATATCTTTTATTTAATTTGAAACTTTTGCTAATACGCCTTGACCTTGATAACGATAAATTCTTGTATTATAGGCGACAAAAGCTGATTCACCTTTAATCAGTGTCAGTGTTACCGATTTTGTTGTTAAAGTGATGTTGCCCTCAATGCAAAATAGTATCTGCGGACTGGTTACCTTTTCATCTCTTGCTTGATTATTACTTTCAATAATTTCAAACTTAAAATCATCAACAGGAATAGGAAAATCAATTTTATTTTGATGAATAAAAGGCGAAGTTAATAACTTATCTAAACTAAGGCTATTAAACTGGGTATTTTTCAATAATTCATCGACATCTAAATGCTTATTGGTCAAACCTGCCCGTAATACATTATCCGAGCTTGCCATCACTTCAAGTCCAGTACCACTTAAATAAGCATGCGGTGTTTGAGCGGATAAAAACATGGCTTGCGTTGGTTGCAGTTCAATAACATTTAAGATTAATGGCATAAATACCCCAATATCATTTGGGTAATCCTTAGCAAGAGTTTTAATGGTTGAATAAGGCTCGTTTGAAAACGGTTCAATATTAGTTAACAATTGGTTAATCGCTTGCTCTTTTCTTTCTGGAGATAGTGTTAGCAATGCCTGAAAAAACAGCTTTAATTGTTGTTCATTTGCATAATTTTGCAATTGTTCAAGTTCATTGCTTAATGCCGTAACATTAATTTCCTTGAACAACTGCAAAATTTCAGTAATAGGGCGAAAAGAGCGCAGGGCCTTAAATGGCGTTAGAGCATAAATCAGCTCTGGTTTGTGGTTAGGATCTTTATAATTGCGCTTAGGATCATCTAAAGCGATACCTAATTGATTCTCTTTTGCAAAACCTTGTTCGGCATTTAACTTAGTTGGATGTACTTGTATCGATAATGCTTTATTTGCTGATAGTACTTTAAATAAGTAGGGAAGAGCAGAATATTGTTGATAAGTTTTAGCACCTAACGTTTCTAAAGGATGTTTTTTAATAAGATCATCAAGTCTGATTTTTTTATGATGATTATCGATAGCCAATGAACATCCCATTGGGTGAGCGCCCATCCAGATTTCAGCAATGGGTTTTTTCGTTGGATTTTTGATAGCAAACAATCTAGGTATATCCTCAATACTTCCCCAATCGTAATTTTTAACACTATTTTCAAGTTTCCATATGGTTTGGTGCATAAATTTAATCCTCTAGTTTTTCAGTTATATCCATACTATTTAATACTTGTTATAGGCTACTATACTCTTAGTAATCATCAATGCATAACCTAAAAACAAACCAATATATTGCAATAAATTGGTTTGTTTTAGAAGTCTTATTACTGTTCGCTTTGCATTACTGGTAATTAATTAATAAAAATATTTAAATCTTATACGAGCACCGTATCGATCATCAGTATTATCACCATGTGATTTATTTCTATCTAATAATGACCAATAAGCACCTAAATAAATATTAAAATTATCCATATCCAATACATTATCAATCAAATAAGAGGCATTAACGGTGTGAATTTTATATTTGCCTTTGCTATTAATATGCCCATCTTTAATTTTATTTTCTGGATTAAATTTTTTAATATTATTGTTGGCATAGTAGTAACCTAGCCCAACTTTTTCCCAGATGATATCGGCACCGATGGTCATGTCATTTTCATCTTTGGCACTCATATAAGCAAAGCTGGTATTGATTTTGAGACCTTTGTTTTCCGCCCCCCAATCACCTTCACTGTTCCAAGAAAAAGTTGCGCCATAACCAGTACGCTGTGATTGATCGCGGAATTTACCATTTTTGTCGTAATACCCATACGCGTTTTTTACCACATTGGTTTCAGCTGCGATGGCGGTTGAGAAACTATTATTTTTCCAAGATAAAACAGGGCGAACATATACTACATTTTTCTTTTTCTCAATGTCATAGCCGTGATAGGTCGATTTATTAAACATTTTTTCGCCGTTATTGACTAACGCATTGACTTCTAAATTGAAATTATTCAAAAAAGGCTTATTTAATTGGATGCTACCACCGTTTTTACTGCGTCCGCGACCTTCTTTCATCATATAAATATAGCCAAAACCATCTTCATAGATATCATTAGCCGTATTGCCTGAATATTCAATAAAAGTATCTTGACCAAGAGGAAACATATCATAGGCTTCGTAACGTCCTACTTTGATGCTCCATTCTTGTTTTTGTCCAAAATAAAAAGCCGCATCATCCAAATTCATATCTCCACCCAGATCAGCCAGTGGTTGTACCACAAAACCCGCAAAATTATGACCATTTATTTCGCGATACCCATCTAAACCTATCAAAATTCGACCATTAATATCCCAGCGATCTTTATCAGCAGGTTTATTTTTTTTCTCGGCACTTTCTTTTAGTGAGCTAAGTTGTTGCTTGCTACTTGCAGCATCAACATTTATTTCAACATCGCCATAGAGTTTAAGTTTGCCTTGTGGGGTATCCCACTCAATTGCAGCATTGGCCATTGAACTCAACCCTATTAAACTGAATATAACTATTTTTTTCATAAAACTAACCCCTCAACCGTTTTGTATTATTTCATTGTTTGTAGGATGTATGCGATAACATTATATTGAAAAGTAATGTCAATTATTATTTATGTAACTACTTAAAAAATAATAAATGATATCGTTTACATTTATGATGTTATAGGCTGATGAGTATTTTTCAAACTTCAAAAATCTATTTATGTGAC
This sequence comes from uncultured Gilliamella sp., assembly GCA_946481345.1. Lineage (GTDB taxonomy): Bacteria > Pseudomonadota > Gammaproteobacteria > Enterobacterales > Orbaceae > Gilliamella. The sequence continues at coordinate 11,594 of CAMLMY010000027.1, forward strand.
AGGTGTAACATTTTTAATTTTAATTTATCTCAGATTCTTAATTTTGAGGTTAACAAAAATGTTCAAGCTATACGAAGATGAGCCTAAGCTATATTTTACGAGTGATTAAGTATATAATGTTAAGCATATCCTATTAATTTAAGTTAAAGTTATATATTTATGAAATCTTCAATTATCAGTAAGTTAGAAACATTGCAAGAACGTTATGAAGAAGTTCAAGCATTATTATCTGACCCTTCGGTAATCGCCGATCAAAATCGCTTTCGCACACTTTCTAAAGAATATGCACAATTAGGTGGTGTAGTGAAGTGTTTTGCTAGCTGGAAGCAAACTCAAGAAAATATTGAAACCGCTAAAATGATGCTTTCTGATCCAGAAATGAGTGAAATGGCTCAAGAAGAGCTGAATGAAGCTTTAGGACAAGTGGAAGAACAAGAAAGACAGTTACAGGTATTATTATTACCAAAAGATCCGAATGATGATTATAACTGTTTTGTCGAAGTTCGCGCAGGAACCGGCGGAGATGAAGCGGCGATTTTTGCGGGTGATTTAGCTAGAATGTATACCCGTTATGCTGAATCACGTCGTTGGCGAGTTGAAATAATGAGCTCGAATGAGGGTGAGCATGGTGGCTATAAAGAAGTGATTATGCTAATTAGTGGCGATGGCGTCTACGGTAACTTAAAATTCGAATCGGGTGGTCATCGCGTTCAACGTGTACCCGAAACTGAGTCTCAAGGACGTATTCATACTTCTGCGTGTACTGTTGCTGTTTTACCAGAAATCCCTGAAGCGGAAATGCCTGAAATCAATCCAGCCGATTTAAAAATCGATACTTATCGTTCATCGGGAGCGGGTGGTCAGCACGTTAATACTACCGATTCAGCTATTCGTATTACCCACTTGCCAACGGGAATTGTTGTTGAGTGTCAAGATGAACGTTCACAACATAAAAATAAAGCCAAAGCCATGTCTGTATTGGCTGCTCGTATTCAGGATGCTGAAATACGTAAACGTCAGCAAGAAGAAGCGTCAACTCGGCGTAATCTTTTAGGTTCTGGCGATCGCTCAGATAGAATTAGAACCTATAACTATCCACAAGGGCGAGTGACCGATCATCGAATCAACCTGACTATCTATCGCTTAGACGAAGTAATGGAAGGTAAACTAGAAATGTTAATCGATCCAATTGTACAAGAATATCAAGCAGACCAACTTGCAGCTTTATCGGAACAGGATGAATGACATATTTAGAATGGCTTAAGGGCGCTTCACAAACATTAATTGATAGTGAAAGTCCTAAGCGTGATGCCGAAATTTTATTAAGTTTTGTCACACATAAAACACGCACATTTTTAATGGCATTTAGCGAAACCAAATTAACCGATGATGAGCTAATTGCCTTAGATAGAAATTTGAAACGTCGCCAAGCCGGTGAACCTATCGCTTATATTACGGGCGAAAAAGAATTTTGGTCTTTGAAGTTTAATGTGTCAAATGCGACGTTAATCCCAAGACCCGATACTGAAAAATTGGTTGAGCTTAGTTTAGAATATTTACCTAAAGTACCGTGTGAAGTGTTAGATCTTGGTACTGGTACCGGTGCCATAGCCATTGCTATGGCAACTGAACGTCCAGATTGTTTATTTACTGGCGTTGAAAAAAATAATGATGCTTTAAATTTAGCTCAGAAAAATGCCAATCAGATTGGGGTTAATAACGTCTATTTTTTAAAAGGTGATTGGTATAAACCAATAAAAAACCGTAAATTCTCAATGATAACCAGTAATCCGCCCTATATCGAACCCACAGATATTCATCTATCACAAGGCGATGTTCGATTCGAACCGAAAAGCGCCTTAGTATCTGAAGATGAGGGTTTAGCTGATATTAAATTGATTGTTCAAGGAGCAACGAAACATCTAAATCAATATGGCTGGCTACTCATCGAACATGGCTGGAAACAAGGCGAAGCCGTACAGACCATTTTTAAACAACACGGATTTCAATTAGTTGAAACTTTCACCGACTATAGTGGCAATGATAGGGTCACGCTCGGTCGCTGGTTTAAACCTTAACAAGGATAATTTTATGATGAAACAAAAAAGAGTAAACGTTGGTGATATTACCGTAGCCAATGATCTACCATTTGTGTTATTTGGTGGTATGAACGTACTTGAATCACGTGATTTGGCTATGAAAATTTGTGAACATTATGTCACTGTAACGGATAAATTAAATATCCCTTATATTTTCAAAGCATCTTTTGACAAAGCCAATCGATCATCAATTCACTCGTATCGTGGACCCGGCTTAGAAGAAGGGTTAAAAATCTTCCAAGAATTTAAACAGCAGTTTGGCATAAAAATCATTACTGATGTTCACACTGAAGAGCAATGTCAACCCGTTGCTGATGTAGTTGATGTCATTCAATTACCTGCCTTTTTAGCCAGACAAACGGATCTAGTGGTTGCAATGGCAAAAACAGGTGCAGTGATTAATGTTAAAAAACCACAATTTGTCAGCCCAGGTCAAATGGGGAATATTGTGGAAAAATTTGAAGAAGCGGGTAACAACAAAGTAATTCTTTGTGATCGTGGTAGCTGTTTTGGTTATGACAATTTAGTCGTTGATATGCTTGGTTTTAATATCATGAAAAAAGCCAGCAAAGGCTCACCGGTGATTTTTGATGTTACTCATGCTCTCCAATGTCGTGACCCTATGGGTGCAGCCTCTGGCGGACGACGAGGTCAAGTGACTGAACTTGCCCGTTCAGGTATGGCGGTAGGTATAGCTGGACTATTTTTAGAATCACATCCTGATCCAAATCACGCAAAATGTGATGGTCCGTCAGCATTGCCATTAGCGAAACTGGAACCTTTCTTAAAACAGATGAAAGCGATCGATGAACTCGTAAAAAGTTTCGAAGAAATTGATACTGAAAGTTAATCTAATTCTATATTAAATTTCAATTTTAAAGATAAGGGAAATGCTGGGCATTTCTCTTTTTTTGCCTTTCATTCCAAACCTATCTTAACAAAAATTATGTTGATAATTTAATCTATCATAATAGTATAAATTATTCATTTAACCTGTTTTATCTCAATACATTATTATTTTTTAAAATAAAATAAGTGAACTTTTTTTCAACTAAAATCATTCAAAATTAAATCTTTTTAGTGATTGGGATCACGAATTTAAATTATTTAATTTGCTAACTAAAATATGTTTATGCATTATAAAAATAGACATTTAGCTTCTTTTTTGGTTTAGCAAAGCTTTTTAAAAGTGTTAATGAAAACGTATAAAATAAAAATGGATTCAATTTTGAGTTAAATAACGAGATCTTCTAACGAAGAATTGCTATTTAAATTAAATGGAATCGTTTTAAGGAAATAAATTATGAACCACTATAATAGATTAAACATTCCTCGTTCTTTGAGTTGTTTGACTAAACTCATCCTATCTTTGACCGTGTTAACCAGTGTTACACCCGTTTATGCTGCTTATGAAAGTAATTTTGTTGATGATTCGTCACTCACTGGCAATGTATTTTTCTGGAACCGTGATCGTGAAAGAAAAAATATCGACGAACATAAATATGAAAAAAACCTTAGGCACTCATCATTTAACACAAATTTAGATTTCAAGTCTGGTTATATTGCTGATCGATTTGCGATTGAATTAGGCGGTTATGGCGCTTGGGAAGTGAGTAACGGTGGTAATGGACATCCTAATGAAATCGGTTTTAGTGGCGCCAATACTCGATGGGGTGAAGATTGGAAAAAAGATGTCAGTGGACTCAGTTTTTATAAAGCATTAGTTAATTTTAAACTCGACGATAAATTTTGGCTCAGAGCAGGATATATCCAACCCTCAGGTCAAACGTTACTTGCTCCACATTGGAGTTTATTACCGGGTACTTATCGAGGCGTAGAGTTTGGTACTTTGCTTGATTTCGATGATGCGGGTGCGTTATCCATGTCTTATATGTGGACAGATAAGTATAAAGCACCTTGGTATAAACGACTTTATGAATTTAAACAATGGGGAAAAGGGAAAAAAATTGATTACCTCCATTCTGCTGGTTTGAAATATGACTTTAAAAACGATTTTGTGATAGAAAGTGCTTTCGGGCAGGCACAAAATTATATGAACCAATTTTTTGGTAAAGCCTCATATAAAACAGATGTATTTAATAACCCACTGACTATGAGCTACCAATTTTATGGCGCTAAAGATCAGTCTCACAAAGGTAAAAATGTTTATGATGGCTTAGCATGGTTGCAGGCCGCTACCTTAGGTTATCAAATGGGGCCTGTTGGTTTACGCCTCGAAGGTGTTGTTGTTAAAGCAGAAGGGGAGCAAGGATTCTTTTTGCAACGTATGACGCCTGATTATGCTTCTTCAAATGGTCGATTAGATATCTGGTGGAATTCTCGCTCTGACTTCAATGCCAATGGTGAAAAAGCGCTATTTGCAGAAATCACTTATGATTTAGGGGACTTATCAAATTACTTAACAGGGTGGCGAACAGGTGCTTCTTATGCTTATGGTTGGGATGCAAAACCAAGCACAAACAAACAATTTAATCAGAAAAAACGTTTAATTGAATCAGCTTATAACTTTGATTTAGGTTATACCGTACAAAATGGTTGGATAAAAGATACCTCTTTGCAACTTCATTTTACCAAATATAACAATCACACCAATATCCCAAGTTGGGGAGGTGGATATGGCAATATCTTCCAAGATGAACGCGATATCAAATTTATTGTTACTGTACCTTTCACCGTTTTCAATGCTAAACAAAAATAGGTAATCGTCATGAAAAAGTTTAAATCAGCTATTATTGCTACATCCATAGCAACATTATTAAGTATGGGAGCAACACAATCTGCTAGTGCTTCACAAAAAATTGTAGATACCATGAGTTCACAATTACGTCTAAATTATCAAATCGTGGATAATGATGCTGTAAATCATGGAATAGATTGTGCGGCATTGGGTGCAGATTGGGCATCATGTAACAAAGTGACCTTAACCCTTAAAAATACAGGGTCTGCGATTACTGACAAAGATTGGGCAATCTATTTTCATAATATTCGAATGATCTTAGCGGTAAACAATGATCAATTTAAAATTACCCATGTCACCGGTGACCTACACAAGCTTGAACCTACGGAGAAATTCAAAAATATTCCCGCAAATGCTGTTGTGATTATTCCGATCATTGGTGAATATTGGCAAATCAGTGAAAGTGATGTTATGCCTAGATGGTATGTGACCTCATCAAAAGCTGAACCAAAAGTGATTGCCAATACCGATACCGATTCTGATAATCTCTCTGCATTTGTAAAACCATTAGGCGAACAATGGAAAATCTCGCCAAATGATCATAATGTTTTAATGACGCCTGAAAATCGTTATCAACGTAACAAAGATATACAAGAAATTAACGAAGAGTTGTTAAAAGGGCAAATTTTACCGACTCCATCCAAACTTACTGTTGGTAAAGAGACAATTATCCTAAATGAAAATGGCGTTAATTTAGTGCTTAATCACTTATCAAAAGAGAGTAAATCAGTATTAGAAGAACATTTTAGAAAACTAGAGATTGCTGTTAGCAGTAAAGGTTTTAACATTAATGCTTCAATTGATAAAAGTGCATTTAAAAAAGGTGTAAAAGGGAGTTATAAATTAGAGATAACGCCTCAAGGAGCAACCATTTTAGCCTTTGATGAAAGCGGAATTTTTTATGGTGTAGAATCGATATTATCAGTAATACATGCTAAAAACCCTCAAGTTATACCTACACTTTCAGCCGAGGATGCTCCTCGATTTGAATATCGAGGAATGATGTTAGATACCGGTCGAAACTTTAAAAGTAAAGAAGCGGTATTACAGTTACTTGATACGATGTCAAAATATAAAATGAATAAATTTCATTTCCATTTAAGTGACGATGAAGGTTGGCGAATTGAAATTCCGGGTTTACCTGAATTGACCGAGTTTGGAAGCAAACGCTGTCATGATTTAAGTGAGACAAAATGCTTATTACCACAACTCGGATCGGGTCCAAATAGCAACAATAGTGGCAGTGGATACTTTACTCGAAATGATTATATTGAAATAGTGAAGTATGCAAATGCTCGATTTATTGAAGTCATCCCAGAAATAGATATGCCTGCACATGCTAGAGCGGCGATTATGTCGATGGAAGTGAGATATCAACGCCTAATGAATAAAGGTAAAGAACAACAAGCTAATGAATATCGATTAGTCGATCCAACCGATACATCAAATACGACCACAGTACAATTTTACAATCGACAAAGTTATCTTAATCCGTGTTTAGATTCTTCGAAAAAATTTGTAAATAAAGTCATTAGTGAAATAGCCAAAATGCATGCTGAAGCTAAACAACCAATTTCAACTTGGCATTTTGGTGGTGATGAAGCGAAAAATATTCATTTTGGTAATGGCTACCAAGATATTAATGCCGCTCAAAAAGAGGCGGGTAAAGGTTTAATTGATCAAAGTATTGAAGATCATCCATGGGCAAAATCACAAGCTTGCCAAACCTTTGTTAACAAAGGGATTGTTAAAAACATTGAACATCTACCAAGTCATTTTGCTGTCGAAGTGAGTAAAATCATTAAAAACAACGGAATTAATCGCATGCAAGTATGGCAAGATGGCGTAAAATTCGCAAACGATGCCAAATCTTTTGCCACCGATGAAGTGATTGTCAATTTCTGGGATAGTTTGTATTGGGGGGGATATGATTCAGTAAATGAATTCGCCAATAAAGGCTATAAAGTTATTGTATCTAACCCTGATTATGTCTATTTAGATATGCCTTACGAAGTTAATCCAAAAGAAAGTGGTTACTATTGGGCTTCTCGTTTCAATGATGAACGCAAAATATTCAGTTTTGCGCCTGATAACTTACCACAGAATGCAGAAACATCGTTTGATCGTAATGGTGATGCATTTGCTGCAAAAGGCACCATGAATTGGCCGGGCGCATATGGATTATCCGCTCAAATTTGGACTGAAAATATTCGCACAGATGATAAAATGGCTTACATGGCTTATCCTCGATTGCTCAGTGTTGCAGAGCGTGCATGGCATAAAGCCGATTGGGAGACAAATTATCAAAAAGATCGCCAATTCCAACAAGGCGAAACCCATTATGTTGATCAGCAAAAGCTTTTCAATGATTGGAATCAATTTGCCAATTTAATCGGTCAACGAGAATTAGCTAAATTAGATGCAGCTTCAATTAATTATCGTCTACCTGTCCCGGGTGCGAAGATTGAAAATGGTAAATTGATCGCGAACATCGTCTTCCCTGGTTTAAGTATTGAATATTCAATTGATAAAGGTAATCAGTGGCAACGCTATCAAGGTCCTACTGCCATTAAGAAAGGTGAAAGTGTCATTATTCGTAGTGTCTCGCCAAATAAACAAAGGACCAGTCGCATTGAAATTGTGAAATAAATTAATATTAATCATTATTCTTATCCGTTATTTAACGGATAAGAATAAATAATCGATAAAACAAATAGATTAAAAATATCACCCCTATTAATGAAGCGTTTCCATATTATCATCAACTTCATTAAAATCATCACTGCCATCTTCAAAATAGGTTCCCCAACCATCATAATTGACACCAAATTGGTTAGTTAATGTGATGATTTCCGCTATTTGGGCATTAATTAATTCTGCATTAAGTGGACTTTCAGCCACAATATCAAACCCGATAACAACATTGCCAGTATCATCTACATCTTCATCAGGGTCGGTAGCTTCATAACCTAATTTATAAGCTTCTACGGCGACTTTTTCAAGTAGATCAAAATTTTGTGATGAGATATGATGTTCAATAATATAAAGCGCATGAGGATCGCTGCCATCTTCTAATAGTTCTTCAATAATAGCGTTAGTATCTTGTTGAGCAAGCATAATTTGATCTTTCATAATTTACCTTTTAGTGGTCATGCAATTTGTGTGGTATATTACACGTTTAAAAATAATTTTCGAGAAAAAAAGTGATCGTCGATTTACATTCGCATACAACTGCGTCAGATGGCATATTGACACCTAGTGAACTGGTCAAAAGAGCAGCTGATAATCAAATCAGTATGTTAGCAATTACCGATCATGATACTATCAAAGGTCTGTTAGAGGCAAAAAACACGATAGAACGTGACAATTTACCCGTTAAATTAATTTATGGCGTTGAAGTGTCAACAATTTGGAAGAATAATGAAATTCATATTGTTGGATTAAATATCGATATTGAAAATTCACCGTTGCTTGAATTGTTATCAGCCCAAGAACAAGGTCGAATTGATAGAGCAATAAGCATTGATCAAAAATTGGCGAAAGTCAGCATTGATAATGCATATCAACAAGCACAACAATTTTCGAAAGGTGATATTGTCTCACGTGCCCATTTTGCCCGTTTTTTAGTTGCCAATGGTCATGTTAAAGATGTTAAACAAGCATTTAAAAAATATTTAGGCAAAAGTGGTTATGCTTATGTGCCTGCAAAATGTTGCTCTATTGGTGATGCGGTTAATGCTATTCATGCAGCAGGTGGGCAAGCAGTACTTGCTCATCCTAGTCGTTATGATTTAACGTTAACTAAATTAAAAACCTTAATTGGTGAATTTAAAGAATATGGTGGTGATGCAATGGAAGTATCACAAAGCCGGCAAACACAAGATGATTTACAACGATTGGCAAAATTAGCTAATGAATTCGGATTATTGGCATCTCAAGGTTCCGATTTTCATGATTTGGTTAATTATCTTGATTTAGGTAAAACCACACCTTTACCAGCCAGTGTGACACCAATCTGGCATAATTGGAATGACTAAATAAAAAAACGAAACTTAACCATAACACTAATATAGAAGAAAACTATGAGCCAAACTTTTTATATTCATCCTGATAATCCACAAACAAGATTATTAGATCAAGTTGTCAAAATTTTAAATGATGGTGGCGTTATCGCTTTTCCGACAGATTCAGGTTATTCACTAGGCTGCTTGCTCGATAATAAGTATGGTGTTGATCGCATTTGCCAAATTCGCCAGCTTGATAAATATCACAACTTTACTTTAATGTGTCGCGATCTTTCAGAACTATCATCTTACGCTTTTGTTGATAACACGACTTTCCGTCTCTTGAAGAATAATACCCCCGGTAAATATGTCTTTATTTTGCAAGCCAGCAAAGAAGTACCTCGTCGATTAATGAATGAAAAACGTAAAACCATTGGTTTACGTATTCCTGATAATAAAATTGATTTAGCATTACTTGAATTGTTAGGGCAACCATTAATGACAACCACATTAATTTTACCTAATGAAGATGAAGCCCAATCCGATCCTGAAGAGATTGAAGATAAAATTGGTCATCAACTTGATGCTATTGTGCATGGCGGATACATTGGTCCGCAACCTACAACAGTAATCGACTTAACTAATGACTATCCAGATATTATTCGTCAAGGCAGTGGTGATATAAGTCCGTTTATTTAATGTAACTTTCTGTATAGATTAATGAAATATAAAATAATTAAACCTTTTGCTTTGGGAGGTATATTTTTCTATTTGTTAAGTGCTTTGTGGGCTTACCTACAAATTGGTTTTATTAATGAATCAGACTCAACCATAGGTTATGTTACAAATTTTAAATATAAATATAGTCGTTCTATAAACCAAGGTTATTATCATTATCATCGTCATCGTTTAATGTATTATCCTATTGTTACTTTTACTGATAAAAAGGATCAAAAGAGAATCTTCACTTCATCACTTGGGTCTAGTCCCAGTCCTTATGATATAGGTCAACAGGTGAAAGTTCTTTATAATGATAGCACAGCTAAAATATCGGATTTTAGGACACTTTGGTCTGGTATAATTTTTATCGCTTTTATGGGAACGATATTTAGTGCAATTGGATTTTATCTGCCTTATTTTTTGGCAAAACATTCTGAAAATTATAGAATGAATCTCTTAAACAACAAACGACATAAACGCAAACACAAATATAAAATACTTCGAAAGAATAAACGTAAATAAAATAACTATTTAGTAACATTAAAAATTTATAACTATTTTTTGTTGCAAATTGAGTAACTCAATATTCAACAAATAAAATTTACTAACTGTATCAAAATAGTAAAATCGATTTTGATATAAGTTTTCACTTAAAGTTAAACAAATATGATACCTGTGAAGGTAGCGAGAACTGCTTATGAAAAACATAAAAGATAATACTGAAAAATTACAAAAGGTACTAGCCAATTTAGGCAATGGTTCACGGCGTGAGATTGAAGCCATGATAGCGGCAGGGAAGATCAGCGTTAACGGTAAAATTGCCAATTTAGGCGATCGTGTCGATGTCAGTGCTAACCCTAAAATTCGCATCAATGGGCATTTAATTCAACTAAGAAGTAAAGAAAAAGAGATCTGCCGAGTTCTGGCTTATTATAAACCAGAGGGTGAAATTTGTTCACGTAATGATCCTCAAGGTCGTGCGACGGTATTTGAACGATTGCCACGTTTAAAAAATGCACGTTGGATCAATATTGGTCGTTTAGACATCAATACGTCAGGACTTTTGTTATTTACTACTGATGGTGAATTGGCTAACCGTTTAATGCATCCAAGACATGAAATCGAACGTGAATATGCTGTGCGAGTGTTTGGTAATATTACCGATCAGCAAATTAATCAATTGCGCAAAGGTGTACAATTGGAAGACGGTCCTGCTTCATTTAATTCAATTAAAGCACAAGGTGGTGATGGTCTTAACCAATGGTTTAATGTCGTTATAACCGAAGGTCGTAATCGCGAAGTGCGTAGAATGTGGGAAGCCATCGATGTACAAGTAAGCCGCTTATTGCGTATTCGTTATGGCAACATCAACTTACCAAAAGGCTTATCACGCGGTACATGGATGGAACTAGGTATTGATTCTGTCAACTATTTACGTGAACTTGTGGGCTTACCAGCAGAAGTTAAAAGTTTTACTAAAACAACTTCATCATCGGACAAAAAAACGGTTAGACCAAAACGTATCAAATTGAATAATCCGTCTAAATCACCTCGCCGTGCTACGGCTAAAAAACCTACTCGAAAATAGAGTTATTCATCACCTCAATACATAATTTGTATTGAGGTGTGCGCCCATCAAAAAATTGATTAATGTTAAAAATATTATTTTTTACGCTTTGTTATCATCGTTGTGGTATAGAAATATAGCATTAAATGAAAAATGCTAAGTATTTTTTTTTCATAAAATCGGCAAAAATAATTAAAGGCTATTTTAAGTAACGTGTAACCCATCAAACTTGTTATATTCTAAATAGTTTGATAAAGGATGAATAATTATTGAAAGGAAATATTATGCGAATAGTAATAACCATTTTTGTCATTTTTTTTCTTACCGCTTGCCATACACGTACAAGTGAGGAAGCATATAAAGAGGGAAAATATCTAGAAAGTATCAGTTTATTAACTAACAATATTGAAGAAAAAGGCCTCAAAAAGTATGACAAAGATAAAGCCGAAAAGTTACGCACTTTAGTCACTAATGTTATGGAACATTATGAAACCAATCTAGCCAATACTTCAGACACCGATTATAAAAAACGTATTGATATCTACCAAAACTTACTTAAGATGAAAATGATGCTTAGGGATCGTTTTTATAGTTCAACGGTCGAATTTTTTAATAATAAATACGATTCGGAACAATTGGAGCAAACCATTGCTAAACAATATTACGATTATGCAAATTCAATAACGGGCACAGACAGTATAAGCTATAAGAACAAAGCCAATTTATACCAACGTGGTTTAGAACGATATAATTATAAAGATATTGAAAAACGGTATCAAAACGCCAATACGAAATATATGCAGGTTGCTGCCAAAGAATACTATGATTTAGGTAAAAAATTTGCACAAGAAAAAAACTACAAAGAGGCTGCAACGGCTTTTAGTAATGCTTCACAAGTTTATCAACCACTCGGTAAATATAGAGATAGTGATAAACGAGCAATTGAAAATGACAAAAAATATTGTACGCAACAAGCCGAGGCTGCTTATCAACAAGCCCAACAACTCTCTCAAAATGCCAGAAAGCGTCACGAGTTTCGAGAAGTGGCGGATTACTTTAACAAAGCAGTAAAAGTTTACCAGCCATATGGAAAATATCGTGATGCAAAAGCATTAGCTGAAACTTACCAAAAAAAGGGAATTGTTAAAGTCTACTATAATTCATCCCCATCTCAATTTACGAATGAAATTAGAGAATATATAGGCTCATATTATATTGAGTTTACCAATTACTTGAGTGAAGCAGATATTGATATACGAATTGACTACGATATTGATTTTAATGATCTTGGCAAATCAGTTAATTATGAAACAAAAACTGAACAGGTATTTGATAAATATGTCGAAGTGCCAGATAAAAAAGGGAGAATTACCAAACTCAAAAGCTATAAAGATCAGCGCTACACTATAGAAACAGAAACTCATAGCAATCAACTAACATTAACGACAAACATCATGGTTAACGGTATGTATAGCTATATTAAATCATTTAAAGTTAAAGAAACTTCCGCTAAATACAAATATATTTATAGTGGTGATGTACCATCAAAATACCGTAACTATAGTGAAGGAAGTTTAAAATCTCAAGATGAACTTTATAAACAAGCCCAACAAGAACAACTAACCGAATTAAGATCTAGACTTAAGGATATTGCTAATGATCTCTCTTACCTTTAATAGAAAGATTTAAGAGATGATAAAAAGTATCTTGAGGTTGGTAATGGACATGTTGCACATACTTTTTTTAGTAAATTGCACGACTACGTTAACACCTCAAGATACCAACTCTACAGCTAATTATCATAAAATAAGAATCATTTAGTAGTGAAAATAAAATTCAAATTGACTGATATATAATCGGTATCTGAATGAGGCCTATTTCGGTATGTATCAATACTGATGATTGTGCATTAATGCCTACAACCATTGCTAATGAACACGATGTGATGATGAAAACGGCAATCAAACATTTCGATATAGGTCAATGCCAAGCAGAAGAGTGGATTGAACGGATTCGTCAAAAGGGGGTAGATATTTTTGATTCAAATCATATTGATTGGAATAATATATTTGAGCAATATTAAGTATCGTTAATATAGCGAATAACGTTAATTTTCAATAAAGTTGATATGGCAACAAAAGGCTCTAAATTAATTGACATATCGGTTAAACGAAGTTGGAATTAATTCAAATTTTTTCTTCGTTATATAATCGCCTAAGTTTTTCGGTTCGTTGGATTAGTTCTTGACGGACGTGTTCAGGCTCTAAGCAGAGGCATTGATGCCCAAAACTCATTAATATACCGTAACTATAATCATCTTCGATAAAATCAAAATCGACTAGATATTTATCATCATTGAATGGATTTATATCTTTCTCATCACAATAATCTAAAATGCGTTCTAAGATAGATCTATTAATTAATAATTTTATTTTAAAGACTTTTGTTTTCATATCACGTTTAAATAAAGAAACCATGTCTGGAATCGATCTTTTGGTAAAATTAATGTCTGTTTTACGGACATTAGACATTTTAGATAATTTAAATAGGCGAAAATCATTTCTATTTAAGCAAAAAGCCTGTAAGTACCACTCTTTTTCTTTAAATAGCAGTTGATAAGGCTCAATTAATCGAGAAATCGCGTCATTTTTAATTTTGCGATAATCAAATGATAACAGTAACTGCTGACTCAATGCCCCTTTAATAATCGCTATTTTATTATTAATGTTTTGTTTTAAAAACCAAGGGGATAAATCTACAGTAAGTTGGTTTAGGTCATTACCTAACTTATTAAGTTCTTCCTGAGACAAAAAGCTTTTAATTTTTTCGTGAGTATAGAATTTTTCATTGTCACTTAAAATTGGAGAAGATAATAAATTCAGACCTTTTAAAAGAACAGTCACATCATCTTTAGTAAATAGACCTTTACTGATTTTATAATCTTTTAAAATACTGATCCCGCCTTGACTTCCTGCATATGTGATGATCGGAATTCCCGCACGTTCAATAACTTGTATATCTCGATAAATGGTGCGCAATGATACATCTAATTTTTCCGATAATACTTTAGCGCTTATTCTATCTTTCTGAAGTAGTATCATAATGATAGTAATTATACGGTTAATTTTCATATTTTAAGTGTTGAAATAATTAATCTTAAATTTTTAATATGACATACAGTTGTCAGGGTTACCTCATCATAATATAGATAACATAATTTAAATATATTAATTTTTTTATATCTACTGCAAAAAGGTGACCAAAATGTTTAAACCAAATAGCGTTATTATTTATGTTAAAAACATCGATATCAGTACCGACTTTTACACAAAAATACTTGAACAAAATCCTATTGAAACCTATCCAGGATTTGCAGTTTTTTCATTAAAAGACGATTTTATTTTAGGATTACAACAAGCCGATCAAATCACACCTAAAGCACCGAATCATTTTGGTGGTTTTGAACTCTCTTTTAGTGATATAACAAAAGATAAGGTAGACGAAATCTATTTAACATGGAAAAAGCTCAACGTAAAAATAGAACTTGAACCTCAAATGCTTGATTTTGGCTATACTTGTGTTGGCAATGATCCAGACGGGTATCGCCTTAGAATTTGCGCCACAGACACCTCAAAGTTTGAATAAAAGTGATGAAATAAAATTATAAAAGCAATGATTATCTTTTTTTCATGAAAGATTTATATTTAAACTAATTTGGGTGATAGGAAGAATAGGAGCGGTGGAACGCGCTCCTATATAAATAGGATATTCTAAATTAAATACTATTTGATGTTTTATCTTGTTCTTCAAACCACATTTCAATGAAATCATCTTCTTTTGAAGACCTTTGATAAAGGGTACCTACAATAATTGCCCCGATAATAAAAAGTCCCGCAATAAAAGAAAAAACGCCTATTTGCATCAAAAATTCTGAATCTGTTTCTTCAAGTGAAAATATTATTGTTAAACAGATGCAAAACAAGAGTAATAAGCAACTTAAACAAGTTATGGTTGGATAGTAACCTTTTATGTTATCTTCTTTTGTCGGTGTATATGCCGTTTCATCGGATAATTGCATAATATTAATTGAATCTTTATTTTGCGTAGCAATGATTTGCCCTTTTTGCTCTTTAACTATACCATCTGCAGCGAGTGACAATGCAAGCCATGCATGACTATAATCTAACTTACCTAAATTTATCTCCAATTGATAAAATTTATTTGGTTTAAGTTTTATTCCGCTATTTGGATCAAATAATGTAGCTTTAAAACTGTGTAAAGCTAGAGATGGTAAATATAGTGTCCATGCTTGGTTAATCTTTTCTCTTTGTACTTGTTTTGAATCCAAAAAGTACTCTAGATCTTTATTGAAATTAGTTAAATTTGTATTAAGGGAGCGGAATAAATTTATTTTCAAAGGGGATTGATTTAATACCTCTTCATCATTTGAAAACAATAGTGCACAACAATATTCAGTCACCTCTAATTGATTTTTAGTGTCAAATAATAGGTTAATTAATAGTATATTTTGAATTGAATTATCATCAATCCAATCATTAATCTTATCTATAGAAGGTATTATGTTGGAAAAAGTAATATTAGATTGATGAATATTTAGCTCATTGAGTTGACTATAAGTCATTAATACATTTTTTATAACTTCCATGTCTTGATTAGTGTTTAAAAGAATTGTCACACTTGGAAGAATGTTTAATTTAGATTTCATTGGTAATAAAATCTTATCAAACAAATGTAATAATGGACAACTGTCATTTTCTCTTATAATTGAAATGGGTATTACTTTATCTGGATTTATTGGAGAGTGTCCCTCAATTTTCATTATTTTTAAAGAGACATTATCAATTCCTGTAATATAATGGTAATCAATCAAATTAATTGAATTTTGGCACCAACTTTGCCAATTTATACGCATGTTTTTTAGATAGTTATTAAATATTAACGCATCAACTTTTTCATAAAAAAAGAAGCTGTATAAAAAACCTATCATAGACAAACCAAATAATATTGGCATAATAATAAAAAAAATGAAGATAAGATTAAATTGTGAGAAGACAGCATCGTTATCATTCTGAACAATAACAATAAAAATGATATAAAATAAAAAACTAATCACAAAAATCAAAAAATACCCCCATTTTGAAAAATTCTTGGGTATTGTTTTTTCTTCAATATTTGGTAATTGCCATTTCATTAGTTGCATCCCACTTGTGTTAATGTTGATATTAATACACAGCCACATGCGGCATGACATCCTTCAACAACAACTTGGCGTTCATGCATTAACCAAGTAGGATGCCCTTCAATAATCGGATTTATACCATGCCCTTTTTTCGGGCAAGATACACTGTCTCCCACTAAAGCAACAGGTATACCATCAAAATCAGCTCCAGATGCACTAATAACATTTCCACCATGCGAATGTGGATCACCTAACCGTATTACACCTTTCATAAATAAATTCCTTACTTATATTTTATTTACCTTTTTTCAGATCTAATTTCATGACGAATTTTGTCTTAATCTTGATATGGTTCAAGTTTGGGATTGCTTGCGTCAGCTATTTTCGCTATCCTTGCCAATACATCAACAATAGTCAACTGGACACTTTTATTGGATTTGTTGATATTAGAATTATTTTTCTGTCCCAATTTGACAGCGAATTTTGTCCCAACCTTGATAAGGTTCAAGTTTAATATTACGTGCGCCTGTTATGCGCTCTATATAAGCGGGTTTATAATAAATTTCCCAATATCGCCCCAATAGTTGGACTTCTTTCAGGTGTTCACCTTTAAGGTATAAATCAATATTTTTTTTTGTGTTTACAACACCACTTAATGAATGAAAAGTTTGTTGAGGATATTTAAACATTTGCCAAAATACAGTATCCCCAAACAGTACATCATTTTTTAGAATAAAATAGCCTGTATTACCAGAAATGGTAACGGTATTAATAAAGCCTTCCATAGTCGATTTTTTAACATCCTTAAATTGCAGGGTTAATGGGTTATCATCTACCCCAATAAAACGCTCGACTTGCTCACTTGGGTTAGCTGCAAAATCGGTCACATCGCCAACAAAAAAAGTCTTACCGCCATCAATTGAAAACGGTATTGCTGACATATCATCGGTTGGAATGCCAATATAGTCCTTACCTGGGTTGTAATAGTTAAATTTTGGTAACCTATCATGAGTAAAAAAGACTTTATCAATACGCGTATGAATATTTTTGGCCTGATCGTGGTACCAAATTAATCCTTCACAGTTTTCACCTTGTAGCTCTAAATAACGATCTGCATCATAACGGTAAATAACCTGACGTTTTTCACTTAAATAATAAAACGAAGCTGTATAGTTGGGATTACTTGTTTTAATAACTTCTGGATAAATAATTTCATAACCTTGCCTTGGCTCTGGCATTGGAATATCCAGTCCCGTTGTTTCTTCATATGTTTCCGGTAAATTGGAACCAAAGTTAATGATAAATGCCCATAAACCACCTGGAATGACAATGCAACAGATTAACAATTTAATTAGTTTCTTTTTCATGCTTTACCTCGTCTGTTACGCCTAATAGATGGCGTATTTGGACCTGTAATTTAATAAGTGGCGCATAACGGTTATAGACGGTTATCGGTTGTTTTAAGCTAGGATCACACTGCCATCGCTGCCAACCAGTATAATTGGCAGGCATGATTGGCATAGTTTGAGGTTGATCCGTCCAGCGAAGTCCCATATATCTTATACTGCCTTCAAAAGATTTTTCACTGGTAGCTGAAATTATGGCAGAACGTGTACCGTAAGGTTTAGGTGAACGGTAAATACTTCTATTTTTATCTTTTAAGAAAAATTGATTATTCATAACCACAATGTTTTCTATAGTATTATAAGTAGGTTGATAACTTCCCATACCCTCATACGTCTCAATATGAATGGTACGAAAAGAACGTCCGCCGTCTTGGGAAACATCTATAGCAGAATAATCACTTAAAGGTACAAAGATATAATCTTCAGGCATATGG